>NZ_CP013438.1:668450-1002675 GCF_001718795.1 Burkholderia latens
GAACGTCGCGCACCGCCCGGTGTGGCGCATCAGTGCGAACCTGGCCGTATCCGATCACAACGTACCGACCACCGATCGCAGCCACGGCATAGCCGATCCGGTCTCGAAGCTGCAGGTCGACACGCTCGACGCCAACTGCGACGCCTTCGGCATCACGCAGTTCAAGATGAACGACATGCGCCAGGGCATCGTGCACATCATCGGGCCGGAGCAGGGCGCGACGCTGCCGGGCATGACGATCGTTTGCGGCGATTCGCACACGTCGACGCACGGCGCGTTCGGCGCGCTCGCGCACGGGATCGGCACGTCCGAAGTCGAGCACGTGCTTGCAACGCAAACCTTGCTGCAGAAAAAGAGCAAGAACATGCTCGTGAAGGTCGAGGGCACGCTGCCGCGCGGCTGTACCGCGAAGGACATCGTGCTCGCGATCATCGGCAAGATCGGCACGGCCGGCGGCACCGGCTACGCGATCGAATTCGGCGGCTCGACGATCCGCGCACTGACGATGGAAGGCCGGATGACCGTCTGCAACATGGCGATCGAGGCTGGCGCGCGCGCAGGCATGGTCGCCGTCGACGACACGACGATCGACTACCTGAAGGGCCGTCCGTTCGTGCCGACCGGCGCGGAGTGGGACCAGGCCGTCGAGTACTGGCGCGAATTCAAGTCCGACGAAGGCGCGCAGTTCGACCGCGTCGTCGAACTGAATGCGGCCGAGATCGTCCCGCAGGTCACGTGGGGCACGTCGCCGGAAATGGTCACGTCGATCGACGGTCGCGTACCCGATCCCGAGCGCGAGAAGGATCCGGTCAAGCGCGATGCGATGGAGCGCGCGCTGGCGTACATGGCGCTCGAGCCAAACACGCCGATCGAATCGATCAAGGTCGACAAGATCTTCATCGGCTCGTGCACGAATGCCCGCATTGAGGACATCCGCGCGGCCGCATACGTCGTGAAGAAGCTGAACCGCCGCATCGCGCCGAACGTGCGGCTCGCGATGGTCGTGCCGGGCTCGGGCCTCGTGAAGGCGCAGGCCGAGCGCGAAGGGCTCGACAAGGTGTTCACCGACGCGGGCTTCGAATGGCGCGAGCCGGGCTGCTCGATGTGCCTCGCGATGAACGCGGACCGGCTCGAGCCGGGCGAGCGCTGCGCATCGACGTCGAACCGCAACTTCGAAGGACGGCAGGGCGCCGGTGGCCGCACGCATCTCGTGAGCCCCGCGATGGCGGCGGCCGCGGCCATCGAAGGCCACTTCGTCGACATTCGTCAGCTGGGGTAACGCGTGACGAAATCGAAGCTGATCGCGCGGCTGGTGGCCGCGCTGGCGCTCGCGGGGCTGGCGTTCGGCCTTGCGGGTTGCAATACCGTCCGAGGCTTCGGCCAGGATGTCAACGCCGCCGGCAACGCGCTGCAGCGCGCCGCGGAATGACGCCCACCGAGAATTTGTCGATGTGCGCCGGCTGAACGCCGGCCCTCCCACCGGATAGACGGATCATGGAAAAATTCATTGTGCATACCGGCGTCGTGGCGCCGCTCGATCGCGAGAACGTCGACACCGACGCGATCATCCCGAAGCAGTTCCTGAAGTCGATCAAGCGCACGGGCTTCGGTCCGAACGCGTTCGACGAGTGGCGTTACCTCGACCACGGCGAGCCCGGCCAGGACAACTCGAAGCGCCCGCTGAACCCGGACTTCGTGCTCAATCAGCCGCGCTACCAGGGCGCATCGGTGCTGCTCGCACGCAAGAACTTCGGCTGCGGCAGCTCGCGCGAGCACGCGCCGTGGGCGCTGCAGCAGTACGGCTTCCGCGCGATCATCGCGCCGAGCTTTGCGGACATCTTCTTCAACAACTGCTACAAGAACGGGCTGCTGCCGATCGTGCTGACCGAGCAGCAGGTCGATCACCTGTTCAACGACACGTACGCGTTCAACGGCTATCAGCTGACGATCGATCTCGACGCGCAGGTCGTGCGCTCGGGCGACGGCCGCGAGTATCCGTTCGAGATCACTGCGTTCCGCAAATACTGCCTGCTGAACGGCTTCGACGACATCGGCCTGACGCTGCGTCACGCGGACAAGATCCGCCAGTTCGAAGCCGAGCGGCTCGCGAAGCAGCCGTGGCTCAACAACAAGCTGGTCGGCTGAGATAGCCTTCGGGCGGGCGTGCATGACGCACGCTCGCCGACCTGTCACCCATACCTACCCAGTCAGGAATAACGCATGAAGATTGCAGTGCTGCCCGGCGACGGCATCGGTCCGGAAATCGTCAACGAAGCGGTCAAGGTGCTGAACGCCCTCGACGAGAAGTTCGAACTCGAGCACGCACCCGTGGGCGGCGCGGGTTACGAGGCGAGCGGTCATCCGCTGCCGGACGCGACGCTGAAGCTCGCGAAAGAAGCCGACGCGATCCTGTTCGGCGCGGTCGGCGACTGGAAATACGACTCGCTCGAGCGCCCGCTGCGCCCGGAGCAGGCGATCCTCGGGCTGCGCAAGCACCTCGAGCTGTTCGCGAACTTCCGTCCGGCGATCTGCTATCCGCAACTCGTCGACGCATCGCCGCTGAAGCCTGAGCTCGTCGCGGGCCTCGACATCCTGATCGTGCGCGAACTGAACGGCGACATCTACTTCGGCCAGCCGCGCGGCGTGCGTGCGGCACCGGACGGCCCGTTCGCCGGTGCGCGCGAAGGTTTCGACACGATGCGCTATTCGGAACCGGAAGTGCGCCGCATCGCGCACGTCGCGTTCCAGGCCGCGCAAAAGCGCGCGAAGAAACTGCTGTCGGTCGACAAGTCGAACGTGCTGGAGACGTCGCAGTTCTGGCGCGACATCATGATCGACGTGGCGAAGGAATATGCGGACGTCGAGCTTTCGCACATGTACGTCGACAATGCGGCGATGCAGCTCGCGAAGGCGCCGAAGCAGTTCGACGTGATCGTGACCGGCAACATGTTCGGCGACATCCTGTCGGATGAAGCGTCGATGCTGACAGGCTCGATCGGCATGCTGCCGTCGGCGTCGCTCGACAAGAACAACAAGGGTCTGTATGAGCCGTCGCACGGTTCGGCGCCGGACATCGCGGGCAAAGGCATCGCGAACCCGCTCGCGACGATCCTGTCGGCCGCGATGCTGCTGCGCTACTCGCTGAATCGCGCGGAGCAGGCCGATCGCATCGAGCGCGCGGTGAAAACGGTGCTGGAGCAAGGCTATCGCACCGGCGACATCGCGACGCCGGGCTGCAAGCAGGTCGGCACGGCAGCGATGGGCGATGCGGTGGTCGCCGCGCTGTAACGCGCGCGGCAAGCAATCATGCGGTGAATTGTAGAAAGGGCGCGAACGGGCCGTGAAATCGGCCGGTTCGCACACGGTTGGCCGTTGTGCGGCCCACCGGCTTTGTGTAGACTCGAACGATGGCGCTGATTTCCCTGATCTCCCCGGTCCTGAAACTCCACGGCAACACTGCCCGTGCGGGTGCGCGCGCCATCGTCATCACGAAAACCATTACCACGAAAACGATCATTAAACGCTGATCGTCCGTCGTGCCCGCCTGTTTCCCCGCGCGGTCACGCCGGGGGCGGAAATGGCGGGGAAGCTCCATTCAAAGGGTTAGTCATGAACGTAGGTCTCGTAGGTTGGCGCGGCATGGTCGGCAGCGTGCTGATGCAACGCATGCAGGAAGAAGGCGATTTCGACCTGATCGAACCGGTATTTTTCAGCACCAGCAACACGGGTGGCAAGGCGCCGTCGTTCGCGAAAAACGAGACCACGCTCAAGGACGCGACCAACGTCGACGAGCTGAAGAAGTGCGACGTGATCATCACGTGCCAGGGCGGCGACTACACGAACGACGTGTTCCCGAAGCTGCGCGCTGCGGGCTGGAACGGCTACTGGATCGACGCGGCGTCGTCGCTGCGGATGAAGGACGACGCGGTCATCATCCTCGATCCGGTCAACCTCGACGTGATCAAGGACGCGCTGGTCAAGGGCACGAAGAACTTCATCGGCGGCAACTGCACGGTCAGCCTGATGCTGATGGCGCTCGGCGGCCTGTTCCGCGAGAACCTCGTCGACTGGATGACGGCGATGACGTACCAGGCCGCCTCGGGCGCGGGCGCGCAGAACATGCGTGAACTGCTGTCGCAGATGGGCGCGCTGCACGGCTCGGTGCAGGACCAGCTGGCCGATCCGGCGTCCGCGATTCTCGACATCGACCGCCGCGTGCTTGCGACGATGAATAGCGACGCAATGCCGACGAGCCAGTTCGGCGTGCCGCTCGCGGGCTCGCTGATTCCGTGGATCGACAAGGATCTCGGCAACGGGATGTCGAAGGAAGAGTGGAAGGGCGGCGCGGAAACCAACAAGATCCTCGGCAAGCCGGCGATGGGCGAGCCGGGTTCGATCCCGGTCGACGGCCTGTGCGTGCGGATCGGCGCGATGCGTTGCCACTCGCAGGCGCTGACCATCAAGCTGAAGAAGGACGTCCCGCTCGACGAGATCAACGGGATCCTCGCGTCGGCGAACGACTGGGTGAAGGTTGTGCCGAACGAGCGCGAAGCGTCGATGCGCGACCTGTCGCCGGCAAAGATCACCGGCACGCTGACGGTGCCGGTCGGTCGTCTGCGCAAGCTCGCGATGGGCGGCGAATACCTGTCGGCGTTCACGGTCGGCGATCAGCTGCTGTGGGGCGCGGCAGAGCCGCTGCGCCGCATGCTGCGCATCCTGCTCGACAAGTAACGATCGGGCCACGCCCGCGCGCCCCGGGCGCGAGACGCCTGCCAGCCCTTCGCGGGGCGGCAGGCGTTTTTTGTTGGCACGCGTCGCTGTCCAGGCGCCGAGGGCGCCGTTCATCGGCGACGAATTCGGCCGGAATCCGATCGCGTGAAGTAAACTATGCGATTACGACGCGCAGAGCCGCCGAAAGCGTCGCGTTCCGCGCGACGCTTTCGCATTTCTGCGGCAACTTTATTGACGCTTTCCTACGCGAATCCGAGCCGCGCCCGTGCGCGGCGATTGAGCCTACGATGTCCCGAATTTCCTTGTTTCCGCGGCAGTCCCGGCTGTCGCGCGCCGTGCGTGGCGCGCTGGCAATCCTGGCGCTCGGCGCGGTCGCGTCGGCATGGGCCGCCGGCGCCGGCGATCTGCCGGCGTCAGCCGCCGGCCCCGCGCCGCTCACCGTCATGGTCCAGCCGGGCCAGTCGTTGAACGACCTCGCGAAAGCTGCGACGCAGTCGCATGACCCGGCCGTGCTCGCGCGCGCCGGCCGCGCACTGTTCGATGCCAATCCGCAAGCATTCATGAAGCGGGATCCGAGCCGCCTCAAGGTCGGCGCGACGCTGACGGTGCCCGCACTCGATCCGACCGGTGCGGCGCTTGCGTCGGCCGGCGCATCCGCAGCATCGGCTGCATCCGCAGCGCCTGCCGTTGCTGCGGTTTCGGGTCCGGCCGCGGTCGCGCAGCATGGCGCGTCGGCGCCCCATCCGGGATCGGCCGCGCAAGGCCCGACCGCCGTGCCGGCCGCGTCGGTCGCGCATCCGGCGCCGGTGAGCGGCGCGAGCGGCCCGAGCGCGGCCGGCGCTTCGGCTTCAATCGGTGCGTCCGCTGCACACGGTGCGTCGACGGTCGATGCCATTCCGCCGGCAGCGCCTGCCGCTGGTGCCAGCGGGCCGCATGTGTGGAGTGGCTCGATCCAGTCCGCACCGTCGTCTGCGAGTGACGCGTCTGTCCTTCCCGCACCGGGCGCCCCCGCACAGGCTATGCATGAGCCATCCGCGGCGGCCCCCGTCGCGGCTGCGTCGCAGCCGCGGCCGTCGAGCTTGCAGCAACTCCTCGCGCTGAAAAACCGTGTGCTGATGGAATTGCAGAAGCACGGAATCGGCAAACCGGCCGCGACGAACAACGTCGCACCCGCGCCGGCGCCGCTTGCGCCGCGTCCGGCCGCGAATGACGCACCGGCATTGGCCGCTGCGTCGTCGCCCGCGGTGAGCGAAGCCGCGGCCGGTGGGGCCGCGAGCGCGGTACAGCCGGCATCGGCGCCCGTGCAACCGCGCGTGCCGGCGACAGCCGCAGCGCGCGCATCGGGTTCGGAACAGATCGACTGGCGCCCGGCCGCGGCAGCCGGTGCGGCCGTGATCGTGCTCGCGGCAGGGTTTGCGTGGCGCAAGCGCCGCAACGCGCGACGCGCCGATGGCATCACCCCGGTGCCCGGTGGATCGGCCGCCGCGGATGACGGCGCGTCGACGCCGCCCGTCGAGCCGTTGCCGCCGATTCTCCCCGAGACGCCGCTCGCCCGCGACGCCGCCGGCGATCCGAATCTGGTCACGGCCGCCGCCGCGGCGGCGGAGGCAATCGATTCGCACGCACCGGAAACGCTGGCGCCTGAGGTGTCGTCTCGGCCGGAACCGGCGAACGCGAACGACGCGCAGGCGGAAGCGGTGTCCACGCACGCTGCGCCGGACGGCGACGTTCCGCAAGTCCCCGACGCGGCTGCCGGCACGCCGGCCGGCGCGCACGCCTCGTTGGCCGTAAATGACGCGCAGCCGGCTACGAAACCGGTTGCGGATGCGGCGGCCGACACTCGCGCCGTGTCGGCGGCGACCGACGCTCAGCCAGTTGCGGAAGCAGACGTGCACGCGCCGAGTGAAGCCCGCGCCGCGCCTGCGACGAACGACGCGCAGCACGCGGCGCTGATGCAGAACGCGATTAGCGCGCTCAACAGCCTCGACATGCCGCTGCCGCCGCGAACCGCGGAGGAGCCCGCCACTGGCGCAGCGCACACGGAAGCCGGCCAAGGCGCAACTAACGGTCAATCCGCGCAGCGCCCGCCTGTTGGCACGACCGATCCGGCCCACGAACATCCGGCCGACCAGCACGACGAGTTCGACGGGGAACCGGACGCACCGACGCCTGCTGCCGTCACGGGGAATGGCGACGCAGCGACGGCGTCGCCGCTGCCGCCGCTCGGCGGCGCGCAATTCGGCGCGTTGAAGCTCGATTTCGATCTCGATTTGCCGTCGACGCCGGGCGCCGTACTGCCGGCGCTGACGCCGGAAGAACTCGCCCGCATTGCCCGCAACAAGCTGGATCTCGCGTCCGAGTATGTGGAGCTGGGCGATCTGTCGGGCGCGCGTACGCTGCTGCAGGAAGTGGTCGACGCGAACGACGCCGCCACGCGCGACGACGCGCGTGCGCTGCTCGCGAAGCTGGCGGACCACGCGTGATGCGGATCGCGCTCGGGATTCAGTACGACGGCGCCGCGTTCTGCGGCTGGCAGGCGCAGCCGCACGGCAAGACCGTGCAGGACGCGCTCGAACGGGCGCTCGGCGAATTTGCGTGCGTGCCGCTGCACACGACGGTCGCGGGGCGGACCGACACCGGCGTGCACGGGCTCGGGCAGGTCGTGCACTTCGACACGACGCTCGAGCGCGCCGATTTCTCGTGGGTGCGCGGCACCAACGCGTTCCTGCCGCCGACCGTGTCCGTGCAATGGGCAAAGCCGATGCCCGATACGTTCCACGCGCGTTTTTCGGCGTTCGAACGCACGTACTACTACGCGCTGTACGTGCATCCCGTGCGCTCGCCGATGCTGGCCGGCCGCGCGGGCTGGATTCACACGCCGCTCGACGACGACGCGATGCGCGCGGCCGCCGCGCATCTGATCGGCGAACACGATTTTTCGTCGTTCCGGTCGTCGGAATGCCAGTCGAAGACGCCGGTCAAACACCTGTACCAGATTGACGTTCGGCGCGCAGGCCACTTCATTCATTTCCGCTTCCGCGCGAACGCGTTCCTGCACCACATGGTGCGCAACCTGATGGGCTGCCTCGTCGCGGTCGGGCGTGGCCGTTACCCGGCGGACTGGCTGGCCGACGTGCTCGCCGGGCGCGATCGCAATCTTGCCGCGCCCACGTTCATGGCCGACGGGCTGTACCTCGCCCATGTCGGCTACCCGGCGGAATTCGCCGTCCCGCCCGCGCAGCTCGGCAGTGTGCCGTGGAGCAGCGTCTGGGCCGATCTGGACCCGCAATCATGACGGATCGCACCATGCTTTCTCCGACTCCCGGCGCGGCCGGCCTCGCGCCGCGCACGCGCATCAAGCTGTGTGGGCTGTCGCGTCCCGACGACGTGCTGCATGCGGCGGCGCTCGGCGCCGATGCGATCGGTCTCGTGTTCTACCCGAACAGCCCGCGCGCGGTGTCGATCGCACAGGCGGCCGAGCTCGCGAGCATCGCGCCGCCGTTCGTGTCGGTGGTCGGGTTGTTCGTGAACGCGACGCAGGCCGAGATCGAGGCGGTCGTGCGCGACGTGCCGCTCACGGTCCTGCAGTTCCATGGCGACGAGACGCCCGAACAGTGCGACGCGCTCGGCCGCGCGGCGCGGTTGCCGTGGATGCGCGCGGTGCGCGTCGGCCCCTCGACGCAGCCGGCCGATTTGGTAGAATTGGCGCTTCATTATTCGAAAGCGCGCGGCCTCCTGTTCGACACACTGGTGCCGGACTACGGCGGCAGCGGCAAGGTCTTCGATTGGTCACTTATTCCCGCAGAGCTCGCGCATCGGGCCGTTTTGAGTGGTGGCTTGAACGCGCAAAACGTCGGTGATGCGATCCGCCAGTTGCGTCCGTTTGCTGTCGATGTCTCCAGTGGCATCGAAGTCGACGGCGCGAAGGGCGTGAAGGATCATGCCCGAATGGCGGCGTTCGTACGTGCGGTGCGCGAAGCGGACGCCGGGTGATGCAAGCCGGTGCGGCCCCGACAGCCGGGCGCACCGACCGATCGAGAGTGACACCATGTACAACCTTCCTGATGATCGTGGCCACTTCGGCCCGTATGGCGGCGTATTCGTCGCCGAGACGCTGATTCATGCGCTGGACGAATTGCGCGCAGCGTATGAGAAATTCCGGAACGACCCTGATTTCGTCGCCGAGTACGAGCGTGAGCTGAAGTACTTCGTCGGCCGTCCGTCGCCGATCTATCACGCGCAGCGCTGGAGCGAGACGCTCGGCGGCGCGCAGATCTACCTGAAGCGCGAAGACCTGAACCACACCGGCGCGCACAAGATCAACAACGTGATCGGCCAGGCGCTGCTCGCGAAGCGGATGGGCAAGAAGCGCGTGATCGCGGAGACGGGCGCCGGCCAGCACGGCGTCGCGACCGCGACGATCTGCGCGCGCTTCGGGATGGAATGCATCGTCTACATGGGCGCCGAGGACGTGCGCCGCCAGGCGGCGAACGTATACCGGATGAAGCTGCTCGGTGCGACGGTCGTGCCGGTCGAATCGGGTTCGCGCACGCTGAAGGATGCGCTGAACGAAGCGATGCGCGACTGGGTCACGAACATCGAAAGCACCTTCTACATCATCGGCACGGTCGCAGGCCCGCACCCGTACCCGGCGATGGTGCGCGACTTCCAGCGCGTGATCGGCGACGAGTGCAAGGTGCAGATGCCCGAACTCGCCGGCCGTCAGCCGGATGCGGTGATCGCGTGCGTCGGCGGCGGCTCGAACGCGATGGGCATCTTCTATCCGTACATCGACGATACGTCGGTGCAATTGATCGGCGTCGAAGCGGCCGGCGACGGCATCGACTCCGGCCGTCACGCGGCATCGCTGATCGCGGGCAGCCCCGGCGTGCTGCACGGCAACCGCACGTACCTGCTGCAGGACGACAACGGCCAGATCATCGAGACGCATTCGGTGTCGGCCGGCCTCGACTATCCGGGCGTCGGTCCCGAGCACGCATGGCTGAAGGACAGCGGCCGCGCGCAGTACGTGCCGATCACCGACGAAGAGGCGCTGAAGGCGTTCCACGACTGCTGCCGGATCGAGGGGATCATCCCCGCGCTCGAGTCAAGCCACGCGATCGCGTATGGCGTGAAGCTCGCGCCGACGTTGCCGAAGGACAAGATCCTGCTCGTCAACCTGTCGGGCCGCGGCGACAAGGACATGCACACGGTCGCCGAGCGATCGGGCATCGCCCTCTGACCCCGCCCGATGCGTGACCTGATCGAACAACCGGGCGGCGGCGCCGCAAGCGAAGCGGAGGCGGCGCAGCCCGCCGTCGCCGCGCCGTGCGCGCCGCCGTCCGGGATCGAGCTGCACAACCGCGATTTTCTGACCGAAGCCGCGCGCCTGCCGGATGCGTCGATCGACCTGATCGTCGCCGATCCGCCATACGGGCTCGGCAAGGATTACGGCAACGACTCGGACAAGCGTTCGGGCGACGACTTCCTCGCGTGGACGCGCGAGTGGCTCGAGCTCGCGATTCCGAAGCTGAAGCCGAGCGGGTCGATGTACATCTTCTGCACGTGGCAGTACGCGCCGGAAATCTTCAGCTTTCTGAAGACCAGGCTCACGATGGTCAACGAGATCATCTGGGACCGGCGCGTGCCGAGCATGGGCGGCACGACGCGCCGTTTCACGTCGGTGCACGACAACATCGGCTTTTTCGCAGTTTCCAAGGCGTATTACTTCGATCTCGATCCGGTCCGCATCCCGTACGACGCCGACACGAAGAAGGCCCGCTCGCGCAAGCTGTTCGAAGGCAGCAAGTGGCTGGAGATGGGCTACAACCCGAAGGACGTCTGGTCGGTTTCGCGCCTGCATCGGCAGCACGCGGAGCGCGTCGATCATCCGACCCAGAAGCCGCTGGAAATCATCGAGCGGATGGTGCTCGCGAGCTGCCCGCCGGGCGGCCGCGTGCTCGATCCGTTCATGGGCAGCGGTACGACCGCGGTGGCCTGCGCACGGCAGGGGCGCGACTTCGTCGGCTACGAGATCAACGAAAGTTATTGCGCGATCGCGCACGAGCGCGTGAGTGCGCTCGCCGCGCAGGCGTGCGCGTGAGCCGCGCCGCCGCTGTGCCGATCGCATCAAGGAAAATTGCCATGTCCTCCCGTATCCAGCAGACCTTCGCCGCACTCGCCGAACAGGGCCGCAAGGGCCTGATTCCGTTCATCACGGCCGGCGACCCCGATCCCGCGAAGACCGTCGAATTCATGCACGCGCTCGCCGAAGGCGGCGCCGACGTGATCGAACTCGGCGTGCCGTTCTCGGACCCGATGGCCGACGGCCCGGTGATCCAGCGTTCGTCGGAGCGCGCGCTCGCGCGCGGCGTCACGCTCAAGAGCGTACTCGCCGACGTGAAGCGCTTTCGCGAGACCGACCGGAAAACCCCCGTCGTGCTGATGGGTTATGCGAACCCGATCGAGCGGATGGGCGTCGACGCGTTCGCGGCCGAAGCACGGGCGGCCGGCGTCGACGGCGTGCTGGTGGTCGACTACCCGCCCGAAGAAGCGGGCGTCTTCGCCGAGAAAATGCGCGGCGCGCAGATCGATCCGATCTTCCTGCTTGCGCCGACGTCGACGGACGAACGCATCGCCGACGTGGGCAAAATCGCGAGCGGCTACGTGTACTACGTGTCGCTCAAAGGCGTGACCGGCGCCGGAAATCTGGATGTTTCGAGCATTGCGGGTAAAATCCCGGCCATCAAGTCGCGCGTGCCGGTTCCGGTGGGCGTCGGCTTCGGGATCCGCGACGCCGAAACGGCGCGTGCGGTGGCCGAAGTGTCGGACGCCGTCGTGATCGGCAGCCGCCTGGTGCAGTTGCTGGAAAGCGCTGCGCCGGAAAGCGCCGCCGCCGCGCTGAAGACGTTCATCGCCGAGCTGCGCGCCGCCCTGGACGGCGCCGGCAATCCGGCGCGATAAACACAACAGGAAGCGGGAACGGGCCGCATCGGCCCGCCCCGCCACGGAACAGGAAACCATACACGATGAGCTGGCTCGACAAACTGTTGCCGCCGAAGATCAAGCAGACCGACCCGAAAAGCCGCAAGGGCATTCCGGAAGGCCTGTGGGTCAAGTGCCCGTCCTGCGAGGCCGTGCTGTACCGCAACGACGTGGACGCGAACCTGCACGTGTGCCCGAAGTGCGATCACCACATGCGCATCGGCGCGCGCGAACGCCTTGACGGGCTGCTCGATCCGGAAGGCCGCTATGAAATCGGTCAGGAAGTCGTGCCGGTCGACTCGCTGAAGTTCAAGGACAGCCGCAAGTATCCCGATCGTCTGAAGGAAGCGATGGACGAGACGGGGGAGACCGACGCGATGGTCGTGATGGGCGGCGCGATCCATACGCTGCCGGTGGTCGCGGCCTGCTTCGAGTTCTCCTTCATGGGCGGCTCGATGGGTTCGGTCGTCGGCGAGCGCTTCGCGCGCGGCGCGCAGAACGCGCTGGAGCAGCACGTGCCGTTCATCTGCTTCACGGCATCGGGCGGTGCACGGATGCAGGAAAGCCTGCTGTCGCTGATGCAGATGGCGAAAACGACCGCGATGCTGACGAAGCTGGCCGAAGCCAAGCTGCCGTTCATCTCGGTGCTGACCGACCCGACGATGGGCGGCGTGTCGGCGAGCTTCGCGTTTCTTGGCGACGTCGTGATCGCCGAACCGAAGGCGCTGATCGGCTTCGCCGGGCCGCGCGTGATCGAGCAGACGGTTCGCGAGAAACTGCCGGAAGGCTTCCAGCGCGCGGAATTCCTGCTGAAGACGGGCGCGATCGACATGATCGTCGATCGCCGCAAGATGCGCGACGAGATCGCGCAGCTGCTCGCGCTGTTGCAGCGACAGCCGGCCGACGCGCTGGCCTGACAGGCGTGGCGTTGTGAACTGCGCGCGTCGCCCGGCTGACCCGCCGGGCGGCGCGTTTCGTTTTTTGGCGTAGTGGCGGTACCGATTCAGATTTGATCCGATGAGCACTTTTCCCACTCTCGACGCGTGGCTTTCGCATCTCGAACGCGCGCACCCGGTCGGCATCGACATGGGCCTCACCCGTATCGGGCAGGTCAAGGCGGCGCTGCAGCTCGAATTCGCATGCCCGGTGATCACGGTCGGCGGCACGAACGGCAAGGGCTCGACGTGCGCGTTCCTCGAGGCGATTCTCGTGCACGCGGGCTACAAGGTCGGTTGTCACACGTCGCCGCACCTGCTCGAATTCACCGAGCGCGCGCGCGTGAACGGGCAGCAGGTCAGCGATGCGGAGCTGCTGCCGCACTTCGAGGCCGTCGAAGCGGCGCGCACGTCGATGCCGGAACCGGTGTCGCTCACGTATTTCGAATTCACGACGCTCGCGATCCTGCACCTGTTCGCGTCGCGCGGGCTTGACGCGGTGATCCTCGAAGTCGGCCTCGGCGGCCGGCTCGACGCGGTCAACATCATCGACACCGATTGCGCGATCGTGACGAGCATCGACATCGACCACACCGAATACCTCGGCGACACGCGCGAGAAGATCGCGTTCGAGAAGGCCGGCATCTTTCGCGCAGGCAAGCCGGCGATCTGCGGCGATCCGGCGGTGCCGCACACGCTGGTCGACCATGCGAACGCGATCGGCGCCGATCTGTGGCTGGTCGGGCGCGACTTCCGCTACGAAGCGCAGCCGGGCGCAGAACGTCAGCAATGGAGCTACCTCGGCCGCGACAAGCGTTATCCGGCGCTCGCGTATCCGGCGCTGCGCGGCGCGAACCAGCTGATCAACGCGTCGGCCGCGTTGGCCGCGCTCGAGGCGCTGCGGCCGGTGCTGCCGGTGTCCGCGCAGGACATCCGGCTCGGGCTCGCGAACGTCGAGCTGCCGGGGCGCTTCCAGGTGCTGCCCGGCAAGCCCGCGATCGTGCTCGACGTCGCGCACAATCCGCATGCGGCGGCCGTGCTCGAGCAGAATCTCGGCAACATGGGCTTCTTTCCGTACACGTACGCGGTGTTCGGCGCGATGCACGACAAGGACATCGACGGCGTGCTGCGGCACCTGAAAGGCGAGATCGACCACTGGTGCGTGACCGACCTGCCGTTGCCGCGGGCGGCCAGCGCGGAGCAGCTCGAAGCCGCGCTGCGCAAGGCCGGCGTGGAAGACGGCGCCGATTCGAGCGTGACCCGCTTCGCGTCGCCGTCCGACGCGTTTCGCGATGCACTAAAAAGAGCATCCGAGAATGATAGAATCGTGGTTTTCGGCAGTTTCCATACGGTGGCAGGTGTGATGGCCTACCGGAAATCGCAGCAACACTGACTGACGGGCAGTTTCGGACTCAGCCATTCATGGGAATTTTCTCGTTCGGCAAGAAAGACGACGACGCGCCCCCGCGGCGCGGCGGTCGTACCGGGGCCTCCCGGAACGTGCGCACGGAGCGCACGGAACGTGTCGAGCGCCGCACGCGCCGCACCGAGCGTCCGGAATCGGACGCACTGCTCCTCGATCCGACCCTTCCTGAAAAGCAACGCGCCCGCCGGCGTCTCGTCGGCGCGATCGCGCTCGTCGTCGCCGCGGTGATCGTGCTGCCGATGGTGCTCGATTCGCATCCGAAGCCGGTGACGGACGACATCGCGATCGACATCCCGAACCGGCCCGCGCATCAGGCTGTCGCGCCGCGCGACGACGATGCGGCCGACGTGCAGGCGGGCGTCGCGCACGACGAACCACCGGCGTCCGACGTCGCGGTGGCCGCCGTTCCGGCGCCCGCGAAAGATGCGGCCAAGCCGGCCGCGAAACCGGATACCACGACCTCGACCACCACAGCTGGCGTAGCGCCGGCGAAGCCCGCTGCAAAGCCGGCCGCGCCCGCGCCGGCAGTGAAGCCGGCCGCGCCGAAGCCGGCGCCCGCGGCCGTCGCGAATGCCGACGCCGCGGCCGACAGCGGCGATGCATCGTCGCCGGCGTCGCCTGCAGGTGCGCGCTTCGCGGTGCAGCTCGGATCGTTCAAGGACGACACGACGGCCCGTTCGTGGGCCACCAAGTTGAAATCCGCGGGCGTGCCCGCATATGTCGAGCATCGCAAGCAGGCGGACGGCAGCACGGCTACACTGCTGCGTGCCGGCCCGTTTGCGGATCGCGCGGCGGCATCCGCCGCGATCGCGAAGGTGCGCGAAGCCGGGCTCACGCAGTAACGTGCGATGCTGACGGCTTTCGACTACGCTGTATTGGCGGTAATCGCGTTGTCTGCGCTGCGTGGCGCATGGCGCGGTTTCGTCTCGGAGATTTTCGGGCTGATCGGCTGGATCGCGGCGGTCGTGATCGCGGGCCGCTATGTCGGACTGGTGGTGCCGTACATCCCGGCGAACTGGCCGGGCGGCGCGCTGACACAGTGGGTGCTCGCGTTCGCGCTGATCGTAATCGGCGTCGTGTTCGTCGCGGGCGTCGCGAACGCGCTGTTGTCGCGGATCGCGCAGGCGACGGGCCTCGGCGGAGTCGATCGCTCGCTGGGCATGATGTTCGGGCTGGTCCGCGGCTGCGTGCTGGTGGTGCTGCTGGTCGCGGCGGCCGGGCTGACCGAGTTGCCCAAACAGGATTTCTGGCGCAATGCGCTATTGCGTCCTATCGCCGAACAGGGCGTGCACGAGCTGAAGCAGCTCCTGCCCGACGGCATGGCCCAGTACGTACGCGTGTGACGACGCGGCCGGGCAGGACCGAACCGATTTTGTCATCTTGAAGGACATGCCATGTGCGGCATCGTAGGCGTTATCTCCCAATCCCCGGTCAATCAGCTGATCTATGACAGCCTGCTGCTGCTGCAGCATCGCGGTCAGGACGCAGCGGGCATCGCGACGGCGGACGGCAGCAATTTCCACATGTACAAGGCGAACGGCATGGTGCGCGACGTGTTCCGCACGCGCAACATGCGCAGCCTGCCCGGTACCTTCGGCATCGGCCAGGTCCGCTATCCGACGGCCGGCTCGGCGTCGAGCGAAGCCGAAGCGCAGCCGTTCTACGTGAACGCGCCGTTCGGGATCATCCTCGCGCACAACGGCAACCTGACGAACTGGGAACAGCTGAAAGACGAGATGTTCCGGATCGACCGCCGGCACATCAACACCAATTCCGACAGCGAAGTGCTGCTCAACGTGTTCGCGCACGAGCTGCAGCTGTCGACCACCGGCCTCGAACTCGACCCGGCCGCCGTGTTCAAGGCGGTGGCGGGCGTGCATCGCCGCCTCCAGGGCTCGTACGCGATCGTGTCGCTGATTGCCGGCTACGGCCTGCTCGCGTTCCGCGATCCGTTCGGCATTCGCCCCCTTTGCATCGGCAAGCTCGAAACCGAACACGGCACCGAGTGGATGGTCGCGTCGGAGTCGGTGGCCGTCGAAGGCATCGGCTTCGAATTCGTGCGCGACGTGCAGCCGGGCGAAGCGATCTTCATCGACAAGGCCGGCAATTTCCACAGCCAGCAGTGCGCGGAAAACCCGACGCTGAATCCGTGCATGTTCGAATACGTGTATCTCGCGCGTCCGGACTCGTGCCTCGACGGCGTGCCGGTCTACAACGTGCGCCTGCGCATGGGCGACTACCTCGCCGAGAAGATCAAGCGCGAGCTGCCGAACGTGCCGATCGACGTCGTGATGCCGATCCCCGATTCGTCGCGTCCGGCTGCGATGCAGGTGGCCGCGAAGCTCGGCGTCGAGTATCGCGAAGGCTTCTTCAAGAACCGCTACGTCGGCCGCACGTTCATCATGCCGGGCCAGGCGGTGCGCAAGAAATCGGTGCGCCAGAAGCTCAATGCGATGAGCATCGAATTCAAGGACAAGCACGTGCTGATCGTCGACGACTCGATCGTGCGCGGCACGACCTCGCACGAGATCGTGCAGATGGCGCGCGATGCAGGCGCGAAGTCGGTGATCTTCGCGTCGGCGGCGCCGCCCGTGAAATTCCCGAACGTGTACGGCATCGACATGCCGACGCGTGGAGAACTGGTCGCGCACGGCCGCACGGACGAGGAAGTCGCGAAGATCATCGGCGCCGATCACCTGATCTATCAGGACGTCGACGATCTGCGCCGCGCGGTGCGCGACATCAATCCGAAGCTCGAACGCTTCGAGGCGTCGTGCTTCGACGGCGACTACATCACCGGCGCGGTGACGCCCGAATACCTCGATTCGATCGAGCGCGCGCGCCTCGCGCCGGCATCGCAGGCCGATCGCGATACGGCGAGCGACACTGCGCGTTCGCAGATGAACCTGCAACTGTCGGTTGAATGATGCCGGCGCACGCTTCCGACGAAGCGTGATAGGATGTCGCCTTGCGTCGATTTGATTCAGCTTGCGGACGCGGGGCGACTTCCCAAAACAGCTAAAGCGAAGGCCGGCGGCAGCCGGCCCGAGTCGATCGCTGTCGTACCGCACCGAAGCCCGCTGATGCCGACGCATAGCGGGCTTTTTGTTTTGGCCTGACTTTGTGGCTGGGTGCGCGCCCGTTGGATGATCGCCGGCGCGGCCCTCGAATACGGAAAACGGAACATGGACGACTCCCTCAACTTCGACACGCTCGCCGTGCGCGCGGGCACGCAGCGCAGCGACTACAACGAGCACTCGGAAGCGCTGTTCCTCACGTCGAGCTTTTGCTTCACGAGCGCGGCGGAGGCGGCTGAACGCTTCGCGAATTCGGAAGACTATTTCACCTATTCGCGCTTCACGAACCCGACCGTCACCATGTTCCAGGATCGTCTCGCCGCGCTCGAAGGCGGCGAGGCCTGCATCGCGACGGCGTCGGGCATGGCCGCGATCATGTCGGTCGTGATGTCCGCGCTGCAGGCGGGAGATCATCTCGTCAGCTCGCGCAGCCTGTTCGGGTCGACGCTCGGAATGTTCTCGCAGATCTTCAGCAAGTTCGGGATCACGACGACGTTCGTCGATCCGACCGACCTGAACGCATGGCAGGAAGCGGTGCGGCCCGAGACGAAGATGTTCTTTCTCGAAACGCCGTCGAACCCGCTCACCGAACTCGCCGACATCGAAGCGATCGGCAAGATCGCGAAGGCCGCGAACGCGCTGTTCGTCGTCGACAACTGTTTTTGCAGCCCGGTGCTGCAGCAGCCGTTGAAGCTCGGTGCGGACGTCGTCATGCATTCGGCGACGAAGTTCCTCGACGGGCAGGGCCGCGTGCTCGGCGGCGCACTGGTCGGCTCGAAGGAGTTCATCATGGGCAAGGTTTTCCCGTTCGTGCGCAGCGCGGGCCCGACGCTGTCGGCGTTCAATGCATGGGTGCTGCTGAAGGGGATGGAGACGCTGTCGCTGCGTGTCGAGAAGCAGTCGGCGAACGCACTCGAAATCGCGCGCTGGCTCGATGCGCATCCGGCGGTTGCGCGCGTGTTCTATCCGGGGCTCGAATCGCACCCGCAGCACGCGCTCGCGAAGCGTCAGCAGAAGGCGGGCGGCGCAATCGTGTCGTTCGAGCTGAAGGGCGATACGCCGGAACAGCAGCGCGCGAACGCATGGCGCGTGATCGACAGCACGAAGCTGATTTCCATCACCGGCAACCTCGGCGACACGCGCACGACGATCACGCATCCGGCGACGACCACGCATGGTCGGATCACGCCCGAAGCGCGCGCGGCCGCGGGTATCACCGAAGGGCTGATTCGCCTCGCGGTCGGCCTTGAAGACGCGGGCGACCTGCGCAACGATCTCGCGCGCGGCCTGGCCGGCTGAGCGCGCTGCACCTTTTTCGGCGCCGACATGACAACGGGCCGCTCGACATCGAGCGGCCCGTTTCTTTTTGGCGGGTGCGGAACGTGCCGCGTCGCGGGAATCAGCGGGCCTGCGCGCTGCGCACTGCGTCCATCATCCAGCGCAGCGTGTCGTCGAGCGGCGTCACCGGCAACTCGCCCACCACGCGTCGCAGCTTGTCGCGCGAGCCGGACAGGCTCTTCACTTCGTTGTGCCGCACGAATCGCGGATCGATCGTCACGTCGATCACATAGCCGGCGATCCGCGCCAGCATCGCCAGCACCTCCTTCAGCGAATACGCACGCTCCGAGCAGACGTTGAACGTCTCGCCGGCCGGCGCGGCTTCGAGCAGCTTCAGATATACGTTCGTCACGTCGCGCACGTCGGAGAAATCGCGGCTCACGTCGAGGTTGCCGAGCGAAATGCGCGGCGCGTTGCGTGCGTAATGCGACACGAGCTTCGGCAGCAGAAACGCGTCGTCCTGGCCGACGCCCGTGTAGTTGAATGGCCGCGCGATCACGATCGGCAAGCGCTCGGCCCACAGCTTCGCCGCATACTCCATCGCGAGCTTGCTGACCGCGTAGTCGTTCGCCGGCGCGGGCGGCACCGTTTCGTCGAGCACGCCGCCCGTCGAATTGCCGTAGACGTTCGCGCTGCTCGCGAGCAACACCGCCGACGGGCGGCTGTCGAGGCCCGCCAGCGCGGCCAACAGGTTGCGCGTGCCAACGATGTTGACCGCGTACGTTTGCGACGGTTCGTCCTGCGCGACGTGCGCCCGCGCGGCAAGATGCACGACTGCATCGGGCCGCGCATCGGCCGCTGCCGCACGCACGGCCTCCGCATCGAGCAGGTCGGCCGGCAGCAGCGTGCAGTTCGCGAACGCCGGATCGTCGGGGCGAGCCGCACCGGGCGCGACGGTGCCCCACACGTCGTAGCCGGCCGCCTCGAGCCGCTGCGCCATGTAGCGGCCGGTGAAGCCCGTCACGCCGGTAACGAACGCCCGGCGCGACGGTCGGCCGGCTTCAGTACGTGTCATGGTGACGATTCCGCGTCAGATCGGCTTCGACCATCATCTGGCAAAGCTGTTCGAGCGTCGTCTCCGGCGCCCAGCCGAGCTTCGACTTTGCCTTGTCCGCGCAGCCGATCAGCAGGTCGACTTCCGCAGGGCGATAGAACTTCGGATTCACTTCGACGAGCACATTGCCATTGGATGCGTCGATGCCGCGTTCCTGCTCGCCCTTGCCGGTCCATTCGATCTGGTAGCCGGCCGCAGCGAATGCCATCCGCACGAAGTCGCGTACCGTCTCGGTGCGGTTGGTCGCGAGCACGTAGGTGTCCGGCTCGTCGGCCTGCAGCATCCGCCACATCCCTTCGACGTATTCGAGCGCGAAGCCCCAGTCGCGCTTGGCGTCGAGGTTCCCGAGCTCGAGCTTGGTCGCCTTGCCGAGCTTGATCTTCGCGACGGTGTCGGTGATCTTGCGCGTGACGAACTCGCGTCCGCGCAGCGGCGATTCATGGTTGAACAGGATGCCGCTGCAGCCGAACAGGTCGTAGGACTCCCGATAATTCACGGTCATCCAGTGCGCGTACAGCTTCGCCACGCCATACGGGCTGCGCGGGTAGAACGCGGTCGTTTCGGTCTGCGGAATCGCCTGCACCTTGCCGAACATCTCGGACGTCGACGCCTGATAGAACCGCGTCTTCGGGCTGACCACGCGAATCGCCTCGAGCAGGTTCAGCGGGCCGATGCCAGTCACTTCGGCGGTCGTTGCCGGCTGGTCGAACGATACGCCGACGAAGCTCTGCGCGGCCAGGTTGTACAGCTCGTCCGGCTGCGTGCGTTCGAGCAGCCGCAGGCTGGAGCCGGCATCCGTCAGGTCATGCTCGACGAGCGACAGGTTCGGGTGCGTATCGACGCCGAGTTCGGCGATGCGCCAGAAGTTCACCGAGCTGGTGCGGCGGTACGTGCCGGTGACCTCGTAGCCCTTGTCGAGCAGCAGCTTGGTCAGGTAGGCGCCGTCCTGCCCCGTGATCCCCGTGATGATGGCCTTCTTGCGATTTTGGCTCATGGCAATGTCCTGTCGAAACGATGGATTGAGAAAGTCAGGCGGTCGTGCGTGCGGCGGCGGGCATTGCGCCGCGGGCGGGGCCGCGCGTCAGGCGTCGCTCGAAGCCGTACCAGCACGCGGTCGCGTATACGAGCGTGATGGCGAGCGCGAGCGCGGCCGTGACGAAGCGGTTCAGATGCAGCGGCCACAGCGCATACAGCACGCTCAGATGAATCAGGTAGACGGTGTAGCTGACGGTGCCGACGTAGACGAGCAACGGGTTCGTCAGCACGCGCTGCACGAGACCGCGTCCGCGCAGCGCGATCACGACGATCGACGTGCAGAGCAGCAGCGAAATGCTGTAGAGCGCGGCATTCGACAGCGGCGTGTTCGCCGCGCGAAAGCGCGGGAACGACAGGTGCAGCCAGCCGAGGATCGCGAGCGACACCAGCGCGCCGGCGATCGCGAGCGGATAGAACGGCTCGAGCGCGCGCCGGTCGCGGCGCAGCACGATCGCGAGCAGCGCGCCGGCGGCAAGCAGGTCCATCCGGAACGGCGTCAGGTAGTAGATCGGCCAGAACGAGTCGAACCACGGCGTCGCGATCGCGCGCAGCACCGGCGCGGCGACGATGAGCGCGGCGGCGATCCACAGCAGCGCGCGTTCGGAGCACCACAGCACGACGAACGGCCAGAAGATGTAGAACTGCTCCTCGACGGCGAGCGACCACAGCACGTTCAGGCTGTCATGGCCGATGCTGCCGAGCGACAGCCCGATGTTGGTCGAGAAGAACGCGAACCACGGCCAGTGCGGCAGCCAGCTTGCGCCGAACAGCAGCGTCGACACGACGAGCAGCAGCACGTACGGCGGGAGGATCCGGCGCACGCGACGTGCGTAGAAGTGGCTGAAGTACGACTGACCGCGCGCCTTCCGGTCGAGCAGGATGCCGGTAATCAGCAGCCCGCTCAGCACGAAGAACAGGTCGACGCCCATCCACAGCGGCGCCTTCAGCGCGTGCTGCAGGAACACGGCGCCCACCGCGATAGCGCGCAGCCCGTCGAGTTGCACGATGCGTCCATGTTGGCCGTGCGAGGACACGGCGACGTCGGCGGTGCGCGGGATGCCCGTCATCGCGCCGCTCCTTCGCGATGCGCGGCACGTGCCGTCGCGCGCCGCCCATCCGATGCGTGAACGTAATGCATGCGTTTAAAAGAAATATGGAATCGAAATCGATTCTAGGGAAAAGAAATCGGCAAAAAAACGCGTGTCATTTATCCGAATGAAAACGTTCGGATGACGACGGTTGCCATCGCCGCGTGAAAGGTTTGCAGGCTGCGCGGCCCGGCGGGCGGGGTGATGCGGCATTTTCTACGGAGTGGCGTGCGAAAGCCGGTCGATATTGCCGTTTTGCCGCATCCGAATCCGGTGGGTCCGGCGCAATATTTCAGGCGGAAACATCCCCAAATATTTCCAAATTTCTTGTGATTATTTTTGCTTGTAACCTGCATCGCGACGTTTGAAACCCATTTAGAGCGACAGGTCATGCGCGGCAACCGGCACGCCGCGTGGCCGTCGCTTTTGCATCGAATCTGGAGAGCGCATTGCGACGTCTGATTCTGGTTGGGATGACGGTATGCGCGGTGCTGTCTGCGAGCGCCGCCGCTGAAACCGTGTTGCCCGCGACCACGTCGTGGATCGGCAACACGTTCGGCTATGGCGACGGCAGCTGGACGCAGATCGACATTCGCGCGATCGCGGTCACGCCGGACGGCAAGGTGTATACGAATGCGCCGTGGGACGAGAGCGGCGCCGAGGCGAGCGTCTACCACGACGGGAAAATGCTCGGCTTCGCCGGCGGCACGCACGGCTGGGGCAACCTCGGCGGCAACGCGGTCGCGGTGAACAGCAAATATGCGTACGTCGCGATCGGCGTCGGCAACGAGCGCGGCCATCTGCAGGCGCCCGGCATTTGGCCGGACAAGGGCAAGCAGTGGTTCGGCATCTCGCGCCGCACGATCGCGGACATGAAGCAGCCGGCGCCGTTTCGCGCGGCGCCGCAGGTCGCGCCGGGCGGGCGCGCCGATGCCGGCCGAGCGCGAATGGCCGCGAGTTTCATGATGGTCAACGAAGTGCCGGCGCCGGCGCGCTCTGAAGTGGGCGAAGCCAAGGCCGAAGTGGGCGGTCTCGCGGCCGACGACAAGACGCTGTTCGCGACGAACCCGTCGCATGATGCGGTCGACGTATTCGACGCCGAGACGATGCAGAAGAAGGGCACGTGGAGTGCGCACGAGCCGGGCCGCATTGCGCTCGCCGCCGACGGCACGCTGTGGCTGCTGACCGATACGCTCGGCGGGCCCGCGCATCTCGTGCACGTGCGCGCGGACGGCCGCAAGCTCGACGACGCGCCCGCGCTGCCCGAAGGCACCGACGCGGTGGACGTGGCAGTCGATGCGAAAGGGCGCGTGCTGGTCGCCGACAACGGCCCGCGCCAGCAGATCCTGATCTTCTCGAAGGGTGCCAACGGCTATGCGCCGTCCGGCACGCTCGGCGAGCGCGGCGGCATCTTCGCGGGCCCGGTGCCGGGCCGCCCGGGGCCGCAGCGCTTCAATGGACTGACGGGCGTGGGCGTCGATCGCGCGGGCAACGTCTATGTATCGATGAACGGCATCGGCCCCCGTCACGACACGATCGGCGCGGGGCTCGGCGCGGTGCTCGAAAGCTACACGCCGGACGGCAAGCTCCGCTGGCAGGTGCAGGGGCTGTTGTTCGTCGACGGCGCGTGGCTCGATCCCGCGCGGCCGAACAGCGTGTACACGGGCAACAAGCGCTTCGAGCTCGACCTGTCGAAGCCGCCCGGCCGGGACTGGAAATACGCAGGGTTCCTGTCGAACCGCTTCAAGTATCCGGACGATCCCGTGTTCCATACGGACCAGTATCCGGGCATGCCGTTCGCGCGGCGCGTCGACGGCCGCACGTTCCTGTATCTGACCGACATGTACGCCGATCACCTGAAGATTTATCGCTTCGACGCGAAGCGCGACGGCGAGATCGCGATTCCGTCGGGCCTGATCGCGGGGCGCGCGCGGCCGGTCGACAAGGTGCCGAACAAACCGCCGGGCGGCGACTGGATCTGGCGCGACACGAACGGCAACGGCCGGCTCGATGCCGACGAGTTCACGACCAATACGACGGGCAAGGCGAAAGCGGGTGGCTGGGGCTGGTGGGTCGACACGAAGGGCGACATCTGGCGCACGAGCGACGTGCGCGGCATTCACCGCTTCGCCTACGGCGGGCTCGACAAGGCCGGCAATCCGATCTACTCGTACGACAAGGTCACGACCTATCCGATGCCGCAGCCGTTCACGCAGCTGCGCCGCGCGATCTACGAGCCGCAGACGGACACCCTGTACGTGACCGGCTATACGGCCGATGCGCCGCCGCAGCCGGGCATCAACAAGGAAGTCGGCCGCGTGCTGGTGCGTTTCGACAAGTGGTCGAGCGGCTCGCCGGTGGTGCGCTACCAGATCGCGCTGCCGTGGCAGCTCGACGCGAAGCCGATTCTCGACCTGATCGGAATCACGGTCGAGGGGCGCTACATCTTTACCGTCGAGCCGGTCGGCAAGATTCATGTGTACGACAAGGAAACCGGCAAGGAAGTCGGCGTGATGAGTCCCGGTGCGGAAGTCGGCAAGGCGTCGGGCTGGGTCGACGTACCGTTCGGCATCAGCGCGTTCCGGCGCGAGAACGGCGAATACCTGGTGTTCGTCGAGGAAGACGCGCGCGGCAAGGTACTGATGTATCGCTGGAAGCCGTGACGGACGGCGCACCGTCGTCGCCGTCATCGGCCCGTTCCGGTTAATGGCAGCCGGCCTCACGAAGTGTTTTTAATGGCGCGAACGTGCGTTATCGGCGCGAACAGGCCCATGGGCTCAAGCATGGACAAAGGCATACTCAAGAACGTTTCGATCAACTTCATCGGGCTGATCCTGCCGACCTTCGTGTCGCTGGTGACGGTGCCCGCGTATATCCATGCGCTCGGTGTCGAACGCTACGGCGTCGTCAGCCTCGTATGGACGCTGATCGGCTATTTCGGGATCCTCGATCTCGGGATGAGCATGGCCGCGCAGAACCACATCTCGAAAGCGCTGGCCAGCGGCGACGCGGACGAAAGCGCGCGCGTGTTCTGGAGCGCGTTCTGGCTGAACCTCGGCACCGGCGTCGCCGGCGGCCTGCTGATCTATTTCGGCGCGTTCGTCTACACCGCGTATTTCACGAAGGTGTCGGCGGCGATGCAGCACGAGGTGTATCTCGCGCTGCCGTGGCTCGCGCTCGCGATTCCGCTCGCGAACGTGTCGTGGGTGTTCGCCGGCGCCATCAACGGCGCCGAGCGGTTCGGCGTGTTCAACACGAACCAGACGATCGGCACGTTCCTGTTCCAGTTGCTGCCGCTCGGCGCCGCGTGGTGGATCGCGCCGAACCTGCAGACGGTGTTGGCCGCCGCGGTCGTCGCGAGGCTGATCGCGGCGGTGATGCTCGGTCACGCGAGCATCAAGGTGCTCGGGATCCGGCGCATCGACCCGCCGCAGTGGGGCACCGCAAAGGGGCTGTTCAATTTCGGCGGCTGGATGCTGATCGCGAGCACGACCAGCATGATCGCGGACACGCTCGACCGCGTGATGCTCGGCGCCGGCATGGGCGCGAAATTCGTCACGTACTACACGGTGCCGCAGAACCTCGTTACGCGCCTGAACATGTTGCCGAACGCGCTGGTGCGCACGCTGTTCCCGCGGCTGTCGGCGGTCGGCCGCGACCACGCCGATACGCTCGCGCGCCAGTCGCTCGAATTCCTGAACGGCGTGTTCACACCGGTCGGCATCGTCGCGATCTTCGCGCTCGCGCCGTTCCTCACGCTGTGGGTCGGCGCCGATCTCGCCGCGCATTCGGCGCCGGTCGGCCGCGTGCTGGTGATCAGCGTGTGGCTCGTCGGTCAGGCGAGCGTCACGCGGATCCTGATCCAGTCGCAGGTCAACCCGGCACGCGCCGCATTCGCCGGCCTCGTCGAGATGCCGTTTTTCGTCGGCGGCCTGTGGCTCGGCATTCATCACTTCGGCCTGATCGGCGCGGCGGTGGTCGTCGCGGCGCGCGCGCTCGTCGACTACGGCGTGCTGCTGTACCTGTCGGCGATCCGGATGCGCGCGATCGTGCTCGACATGCTCGCGCATCTCGCCTTCCTGCTCGCGAGCCTGTTGCTCGCGCAAGCGTGGCCGGGGCTCGGCGAGTCGATCGGGCTCTGCGCGATCGTGCTGGTGCTGAACCTTGCGTGGTCGTTCACGATGACGCCGGCACTGCGCGCGCTCGTGCGCGACCTGTTCGTCCGTCTCAATGCGAGGAAAACCATATGAATCGCGATCTGGCGGAACACGCCATCCTGAACGTCGCCACGGCCGATGCCGCCGCGGCCGACGCCGGCGGCGCCACCGCGCTGCGCCGTGCCGAACCGGCCGGGCACGCGGGCGTGCGCGGTGCGTCGCGCCCGGTGCGCGTGGCGATCGTCCACGACTGGCTCGTTACCTATGCCGGCGCCGAGCGCGTGCTCGAACAGATCGTCGCGTGCTTTCCCGACGCGGACCTGTTCAGCCTCGTCGATTTTCTCGACGACCGCGCGTTCGTGCGCGGCAAGCCGGTGACGACGTCGTTCATCCAGAAGCTGCCGTTCGCGCGCACCAAGTACCGCAGCTACCTGCCGCTGATGCCGCTCGCGATCGAGCAGCTGGACGTGTCCGGCTACGACCTCGTGATCTCCAGCAGCCATGCGGTTGCGAAGGGCGTGCTGACGGGACCGGACCAGGTGCACATCAGCTACGTGCATTCGCCGATCCGCTATGCGTGGGACCTGCAGCACCAGTATCTGGAACAGTCGAACCTCACGCACGGGCCGAAGTCGCTGCTCGCGCGGATGATTCTTCACTACATCCGCAACTGGGACACGCGCACCGCGAACGCCGTGGACGGCTTCGTCGCAAACTCGGAGTTCATCGCGCGGCGCATCCGCAAGGTGTATCACCGCGATGCGGCGGTGATCTTCCCCCCGGTCGACGTCGACGCGTTCTCGCTGAACGAGGTGAAGGACGACTTCTACCTCACTGCGTCGCGGATGGTGCCGTACAAGAAGATCGACCTGATCGTCGAAGCGTTCTCGCGCACGCCGGAGCGCAAGCTCGTCGTGATCGGCGACGGCCCCGAGATGCAGAAGATCCGCGCAAAGGCCGGCCCGAACGTCGAGATCATGGGTTACCAGCCGTTCGCGGTGCTGCACGACCGGATGCGGCGCGCGAAGGCGTTCGTGTTCGCTGCCGAAGAAGACTTCGGGATCTCGGTGGTCGAGGCGCAGGCGTGCGGCACGCCGGTGATCGCATACGGAAAGGGCGGTGCGCTCGAGACCGTGCTGGAACCGCGCGCGCACGCGCATCCGACCGGGCTGTTCTTCGACGAGCAGGCGCCGCACGCGATCGTCGCGGCGCTCGACGAGTTCGAGCGCGCGCCGCAGCGCTTCACGCCGCACGCGTGCCGTGCGAACGCGGAGCGCTTCTCCGCCGACACGTTCCGGCGACGCTTTCTCGACTACGTGGAAGCCGCGTTGCCCGGCTCGACCGCGCAGCGCGGCACGGCCGCTGCGCCGCTGCCTGCCCCCCGCGGACCGGCGACGCTCGTGCTCGACCAGAGCGGCGTGCTGGGCGGCGCGGAGCTGTCGCTGCTGGAAATCATGAAGCACATGCGCGCGAACGCGGACGTGCTGCTGTTCGACGACGGGCCGTTCCGTGCGGCGCTCGACGAGATCGGCGCGCGCGTCGACGTGCTCGACCAGGGCGCGCTCGCGGGCGTGCGCAAGCAAGGTGGCGTGTCGGCCGGCGCGTTGAAGCAGCTGGTCGCACTGGTGCGCAACGTCGCACGGCGCGCGCGCCGTGCCGAGGTGATCTACGCGAACACGCAGCGCGCGATGGTGGTCGCGGCGCTGGCCGGACGGCTCGCGCGCAAGCCGGTGGTCTGGCATCTGCGCGACATCGTCAGCGGCGAGCATTTCGGCCGCAAGCAACTGACCGCGATCAAGTACTGTGCGCGGTTCGGCGTTACGCGCGTGATCGCCAACTCGGATGCGTCGGCGCAGGCGTTCCGCGCGCTGACGGGGTTCACGCCGCAGCACGTCGACGTCGTGTTCAACGGGATTTCGGCAGAACCGTTCGATGCGCTCGACGCGGCCAGCCAGGCCGCGCTGCGTGCGCGCTTCGGGCTGCCTGAGCACGCGTGGCTCGTTGGTTCGTTCAGCCGGCTCGCGCACTGGAAGGGGCAGCACCTGCTTCTGGAGGCCGCCGCGCGCGATCCCGACATGCACGTGGTGCTGGTCGGCGCGCCGCTGTTCGGCGAAGACGAATACGCGGCGCAGCTGCACGAGATCGTTGCACGACACGGGATGGATGCGCGCGTGCATTTCCTCGGATTCCAGCGCGACGTGGCAGCGTGCATGAAGGCGGTCGACGTGGTCGCGCATACGTCGATCACGCCGGAGCCGTTCGGGCGCGTGATCGTCGAAGGGATGCTCGCTCGGCGGCCGGTGGTCGCGGCGCGCGCGGGCGGAGTCGTCGAGATCGTCGAAGACGGCGAGAACGGGCTGCTGTGCGAGCCGGGCAACGCGGCCGCGCTGGCCGATGCGCTCGGCCGGCTGAAACACGGCGGCGCGCTGCGCGAGCGGCTCGTCGCAAGCGGGCGCGCGACCGCCGTGCGCCGGTTCGGCACCGAAACCTACGTGGAGCGCGTCGAGAAGATCCTTGCGGATACGGCGAAGGCCGCGAAGGCGAAGAAGCGGTAAGCGGCGGGCTGGGGCGGCGCGCGTCGCGTGTCGCCCGGATCCGCGGAAAACGGGCCCTCATGCGGCGTTGCGCTGCATGAGGGCCTTCGCGTTCGAATCGCGCTACGGGAGTCGCACTCCGGGAGTCGCGCTACGGGAGTCGCACTACGGGAGTCGCACTACGGGAGTCGCACTACGGGAGTCGCACTACGGGAGTCGCACTACGGGAGTCGCGCTACGGGAGTCGCGCTACGGACGGCAGGCGCCCGTCGGCGCGCTGCACGGGCTGCGGTTGCGACGCTGATGCGCGTTCGTCTGCTCACGCAGGTTCCGCACATGAAAAACCCCGAGCAACGTGACACTGCTCGGGGCGCGTCAGAGTCGAAACGGCGTGGTCACGCCGCCTGTTCGGGCGCGGGCGCGACAACGCGCGCGGGCCGCGCCGGCTTGAGGCTGGCCGACCACATCATCGCCGGGCGTTCGAACAGCCGGTAGAACACGTACGCGACCGGAATTGCGACGGCCATGAACGCGAGCGACGGCCAGATCGACAGCTGGAGCTCCGAATGGAACAGCACCGAGCCGAGGCAGACGAACAGCGGCAGATGGACGAGGTACAGCGAGTAGCTGAAGTCGCCGAACCAGCCGAGCACGCGCAACAGCGGCGTCGGCCGGGGCGGGCACGCAAGCGCGCGGTACAGGAAGCACGCGAAGCCGGCCGCCCATAGCTGGAACGCGCCGTATTGACCGAAGTGGAATGCACCGCAACCCGCGGCGAGCAGCACGGCGGCCGCGCCGTACCACGCGCGCGACGGCACGTCGGCCGTGCCGCGCGCGGGCTGCGCGCGCACGTCGGCAATCCACGCGCCGACCGTCCACGACAACCAGTACGACGTGAAGAACTGCAGGTCGTGCCGCTCGAGCAGCCATGCCGACGCGACGTTGACGAGCGCGACGGCCGCGACGATGGCCGGCATGCCGATGCGCCGGCGCAGCGCGAACAACAGCGGATAGATCGCGTAGAACTGCACTTCGAGCGACAACGTCCACAGCGCGCCGTTCGACCCGTACGTGTAACCGGCAACGCCTTGCAGCGAGAACAGGTTCACGAGGAATGCGCTGAGGCCGACGTCGCGGATCTTGTGGCTGACAGGCGCGATCTGCAGGCTGACCGCATCCATCGCGAGCGTGAACAGCAGCGCGGCGAGCAATACCGGATAGATGCGCGCGAAGCGGCGCGCCCAGAAGTTGGGCGCATCGAGCCGGTACGCGGGGTCGGCTGCCAGCTTGAGCGCCGCGTTACGGTGGATGCAGTAGCCGCTGATCACGAAGAAAATCGGCACGCCGGCCGAGCCCCACGCGAACGGAAATGTCAGATAGCCGACGATCACGCTCGGGTCGAGTGCGTGGCCGTAGGCCCGATGAAAGCTCTGCATGCCGACCCACACGACCTGGCGGCAATGAAAATAGGCGACGAGCAGCGCCGCGAACCCGCGCATCGCGTCGATCACGTGTTCCTTGTGGTCGGCGACGGGCGGCGCAGCCGATGACGATCCGCTGAAAGCTTGCATGCGATTCCTTGCGACGGATGAAGGGGATGGTCCAATCGTAATGCGCAAGAATTCGAGCGAATCAATAAAAAAATCGCACGCGGGAATAATGATATTTCAGATGGTGGTTTTATCCGGACGTGAAAGCGGTTTCGCGGGCGCTACAATTATTTGCCGATTTTTTTCTGATAGTTTGAAGCTCCGGTTGATTGATGCAAGGAGCGGCAAGATGGACATGCATTGGATCGCGAGCGCGGCAGTACTGCTGGTCATGGCCGTGCTGTCGGCGTACCGCGAGGCGCTGAAGAACGAGCCGATTCGCCCCGGCGTCGAGCGGGGCGGCGTCCCGTATATCGAGGAATTCGATTCGTAAGCAATTGTATCCGGAGAATCGGTAATTTGTTTCTGCTTCGGCAATGGGTTCGGCAATATCGACCGAATCGGCGGATTATCCTTTATCCGGAAAACATGGGCATTCGGTCCATATCGAAAATGAGCGGAGTGGAATTGGCCGTGCCGCCGATTCTCGATATGCCGTTCGGAAAACAATCGTGCCGCGTCGCTGTGCGACGCGGCGCAGTCAACGCAATCAGGATGCGAACATGTTGAAAGTCACCAAGGCCGTGTTCCCCGTTGCCGGTCTCGGCACGCGGTTCCTCCCGGCAACGAAGGCGAGCCCGAAGGAAATGCTGCCCGTCGTCGACAAGCCACTGATCCAGTACGCGGTCGAGGAAGCGATCAACGCCGGTATCACCGAGATGATCTTCGTGACGGGGCGCAGCAAGCGTGCGATCGAGGATCACTTCGACAAGTCGTACGAGATCGAGGCCGAACTCGAGGCGCGCGGCAAGGAAAAGCTGCTGGAGCTCGTGCGCGGCATCAAGCCGAGCCACGTGAACTGCTTCTACGTGCGCCAGCCGGAAGCGCTCGGTCTCGGTCATGCGGTGCTGTGCGCGGAAAAGCTCGTGCATGGCGAGCCGTTCGCGGTGATTCTCGCCGACGACCTGCTGCACGGCGAGCAGCCGGTGCTCAAGCAGCTCGTCGACGTGTTCGACCACTATCACAGCTCGGTGATCGGGGTCGAGACGATCGCGCGTGAGGACAGCCGTTCGTACGGCGTCGTCGAAGGCCGCGAATGGGAAGAGGACATCATCAAGCTGTCGGGCATCATCGAGAAGCCGGCGCCGGAAGATGCGCCGTCGAATCTTGGCGTGGTCGGCCGCTACGTGTTCATGCCGACGATCTTCGATCATTTGCGTCGGCTCAAGCCGGGCGCGGGCGGCGAGTTGCAGCTGACGGACGCCGTCCAGTCGCTGCTCGCGAACGAACAGGTGCTCGCCTACCGCTATTACGGCACGCGTTTCGATTGCGGCAGCAAGATCGGTTATCTGAAGGCGACCGTCGAGCTCGCGCTCCAGCATCCGGAAGTGAGCCGCGAATTCGAGGCGTACCTGCGTACCTGTCTGCCCGCGCTGGCTGCTGTCGCATAAGCAGCTGCGCTGCTTCGCCGTTTCAGGTGGTGGTTGTTCCGTTGGCCCCGGCCGCTTCGTGCGCCGGGGCTTTTTTGCGTGTGGGCGCAGCCGCTGGCGACGGCTGAAACGTGTCAGCGGGTCTGTCGCGTCGATGCGCGACGGCGGCGGTGGCGGGTCGGATCGAGCCGAACGACGGCGTTCGTGTCGCTTCGTGTGAATCGAGACTGGCTCGCGATCTGGATCGCGATGCGCGACGAGTCGTATCGGGAAGGCCGTGACGATGAAACCGGCGCCGACGTGCAGGTTGCGTGCGACGGGATCGATCGAACGGCGGCGCGATGGCGTCGGTTTTGGCTCGCGGGTCGTCGAATCGCAACGTGCCTCGCCGCCGCCCCGGCGTGTGGCTCGGATGGGAGCGTCGTCTGCCGATACGACGCCCGGTTCGGCACGACGAAATCGCGCGCGCTGCACCGGTCCGGCAAGCGGCGTCGCGTGCGGGGCGCCCGTATTGCGCCCGCGTCGTACGCTTGCCATTGCCGGCGTTCAGTGCGGCGACGTGCTCGGACGAGCGACGAAGTAGCGCGCGAGCATCGCGGCGATCGGCTTCTTGAAGTCGAGGAGACGCTTTTCCAGAAAGCGCCATGACAGGTGGGCCAACCACACGGCGAGCGCGAACTGCAGCAGTTCGGGCAGCGCCGCGCGCACGATCTCCGGCATCGGCACGTGCGCGAACAGCGCGGGCATCTCGCCGAATCGTGCGGGAATCAGGTTGTGGAACAGGTAGAAGCCGTAGCTGATCGTGCCGAGATAGACGAGCGGCCCCCAGTCGAGCAGCGTCACCGCAGGATGGTCCGGCTCGGTGACGATCCACAACATCAGTGCGCCGAGCGATGCGGAGAGCCCGAGGTCGACGAACCCGGTGACCAGATCCGGCAGCGTCTTGAACGCCGGCAGCGCGAGGAAGAACACGACGCCCGCGGCGCCGAGCCACCCTGGCGGAATGCGGCGAACGGCGCCAGGGCCGAGATCGGCGAGCCCCATCGCGCCGATGCCGCCGAGTGCGATCAGTGCGAAATTCCACGGCGAAAACGCGTAGATCAGCACCGGCGACGCGTCGATCGCATAGAGCGCGAGATGCGCGAGCGCGCACAGCAGGACGGCCGCGACGCCGAGCGCGACGTGACGCGCGGCGGGCACCGCGAGCAGCGTGAGCGGCGCAATCAGATAGAACTGCTGCTCAACTGCGAGGCTCCAGAAGTGCGACGTGGAGCCGGGCCAGCCGTCCTTGACGACGCCGATCCAGTAGTTCGACAGGAACGCGGCGTGCCACGCGAGCCCGAGATTGACGCCGCGCTGATAGAACAGCGCGTGCGCGATCGCGAGGGCGGCGAGCAGCAGGTAGTAGACGGGAAAGATGCGCAGCGCACGCTTCGCGAGGAACAGCGCGAGCGCATGGCGGCGCGTCATCGTGCCGCTCTCGATTGCCTGACGGTTACGATGCAGTTCGCCGACGATCAGGAATCCGCTGATGAAGAAAAACGTCCACACGCCGAGCTTGCCCACGTCGACAGCGAGGACGTGGCCCTTGTGGGACAGGAAAACGAGGATGACGGCGATGGCTCGCAGGCCGTCGAGTCCTTTGACGTATCTGACTTCGCGCATGAAGGCATCCGGGGCACTGAGCGAGGTCAGTATAGGTGCGCAAATATCGAACGTAATTCGCGTTCGGGCGCGTTTCGACGTATACGTGAAGGCGTTTTTCGATGCTCGAGCGTCTTCGGAGTCGGTCGCGCGCAACAAAACCTGCGGGAAACCCCGCGAAAACGCATAAAAGTACTCCACGAAGCGCCAAGGCGCTTGTAGAATCCGGCGTTGAAGCGCGCGCGTTGCACGCTTCGTGTATCCAACGACCACACCTGGTAGGAGAAACATGGCGACTTCCGCAAAAAAGGTGGCCAAGAAGGCTGCCGCACCGGCCACCAAGAAAGTGGCTGCCAAAAAGGCTGCGCCCGCGAAGAAAGTAGTGGCCAAGAAGGCTGTCGCGAAGGCAGCACCGGCCGCTCCGACTCCGCTGAAGGACAAGTTCACGAAGGCATCGCTCGCAACGCACATCGCTGAGCGCGCAGCTGTCGAAGTGAAGGCGGTCAAGGCAGTGCTCGCCGCACTCGAGAACGTCGTGCTGGGCTCGGTTCACAAGAAGGGCGCAGGCGAGTTCACGCTGCCGGGTCTGCTGAAGATCACGGCGCAAGTCGTGCCGGCGAAGAAGAAGCGCTTCGGCAAGGATCCGTTCACGGGCGAAGAGCGCTGGTTCCCGGCAAAGCCGGCCAGCGTGCGCGTGAAGGCACGTGCGCTGAAGAAGCTGAAGGACGCAGCGGCGTAATGCCGCGCGTTGGCCGCCGCATGCATGCCGGCGGCCAGCGCGATGTCCGACGATCCCCGTACGCGAACGCGTGCGGGGATTTTTACATGGCAGCGCAACGCGCGAGCTCACGCGGCGCGGTGGCGGCGCGAGGCGCCCCGCATCCGGTGGCGTCAGGTCGTGCCGACAGGTGAGAGGATCGTCGTGTTCATGTTCATGCCGATGCTCGACTCGACAGCGTCGCGTATTGCGCGCATCTCGCGTGGACCTCAGGCGATGTGATGAACGTCGACGCGCAGAGCGCCGACAGCGGACACGCCGAAACGCCGAAACGCCGAAACGCCGACTCGCCGACTCGCCGACTCGCCGTTCGTTGCCGGCGAGGTCTGCGAACAGACGACGGGCTGATGCATGGCGATCAAGCGGCATCTCGGTGCGACGTTTCGAGATTGACCTGCCCGGTTCGCGCTCGTCGGCGGACTGAAACCGCGCGGCGACATCGATCTGCTAGTGACGATGTCTGTACCCCCGCGATGCGGTGCGGCGTGCCCGGATATTCGACGCGTTCGACGTGTCGGCGCCGCCGGCGGTGCGACGCGAACGCGCGCGCTGGAAGTGACCGTCGTCGTGCGTCGCGACGAATGCAACGTAGTGCGCGCGCTCGCACGCATCCGGTACAGCGCCGCGACCGGCAAGATCGCACCGAACCACGTCGTCGCGGCACGGGCGCTCGAGCGCGAGCGCATGCGCGATTCCGCACCGCGCGTCGCATCGGCTGCGCGCTGCGCAGCGACGGCGACGTGCGATCCTGTCCGGCTAACCGGTTGCCGCCTTCGTTCGCGACGCGCGGCAGATCGTCGAAGCGTTCCGGTGGCCGTAGCGGCAAGCCGATGGTTGCTGCGCGCGATTGCGTAACGCGCGATGCAACCCGGCCGATGGCGCTTGCAAACCCGATGCCTGCGTTCGTGCCGCACGCACCTGTTCAGCGGCATGGCGGCCCGTGGAAGGGCAACCTGATACCGCGGCGTCGTCAGCCGCCTGTACCTGCGTATGCTGCCTTCAGCGCGGCGACGTCGAACTTCGTCATCTGCATCATCGCAGCGGCAACGCGCGCCGCCTTGACCTCATCGCGATCGGCCATCATCGGAATGAGCGCTTCCGGAACGATCTGCCATGACACGCCGTAGCGGTCCCGGAGCCAGCCGCAGCCGTCGGCCGTGCCGCCGTTGTCGAGCAGCGCACTCCAGTAGCGGTCCAGTTCCGCCTGGTCGGCGCAACTGACCATCAACGAGATCGCATGGTTGAACGTCTCGGTGCGCGGATGGCTCATCGCGATGAACGGCTGCCCGAACAGCTCGAATTCGACCATCCGCGTGCCGCTGGTGCCGGACACCGCGGTGAGGCGCACGACGCGCGAGTTCGGAAAAATGCCCGCGTAGAACGCCGCGGCTTCTTCGGCTTCCGTGGAGTACCAGAGGAACGGCGTGATCTTCTGAATCGTCATGGAGCGTCTCCTGTCAGGTGTCGGTGATGCGGCACGCTGCGTGCCGCCATCCATACGACGGACGACGGCCGTCGAAATCGACACATCGAAGCATACGCTGTGCGTGTCGGTGCATCGGCGGATCCGTTGACGGCACGCGGGTGTCAGTATGGTGCCGGGCGTGCGCTTTGCTTCCGTGGCCGGGCGGCGCACTGTCGGGCGTGGATGGTTTGAGCCGGAACGTCGCGTCCGGGCGGTAGCGGACCAGGCTTCGCGCGCCGATGCGGTCGTGCTCGGATAAGCGCCTGCGTCGCCACGCACTGGAACGGTTTCGCGGCGTGTCGAACGGCGCGAGCCACCAGCGGCTCGCGCGCCGTTCGCGATCGAGGCGCGCTGCTGCTGCGGGCAGGCGACGTTCGTCGCCCGCACCGCCGCCGGCGACGGACGAAAAAAAAACCAGCCACGGCCGAAACCGGTGACTGGTTTTGCAGTTCGGCGGCATGGCGTCGGAGACGCCATGCATGCCGGAAACGTACTTCTTAGAACTTGTGGCGCAGGCCGAGTGCGACCATTTCCTGGGACTTCGTGCCGGCGTAGCCGTACGAGCCGATCGACGCTTGTGCGGCTTGCGTCGTATTCGCGTCGACGCGTTGCGTGCCGCTTGCGTGCTGGTATGCACCGACCAGGTAGACGTCCGTGCGCTTCGACAGCGAGTAATCCGCGCCCAGCGAAACCTGATGGTACTTCGCGTCCGTGTCGCCGCTCGCCTTCGTGTACGAGTAGCCCAGACCCAGCAGCAGCGGCGGCGTGATCTGGTACGTTGCGAACGCGCGGCCCGTATTGTACTTCTCGGTTGAACCGAAGCCCGACGATGCGTCCGGCTTGTACTGTGCGTTGCTGTACCCGAGGCCGAGGGTGACCGGGCCGATTGCGTACTGGCCTGCGACTTGTGCGATGCCGATGGACTTCGCCGTCACGTAACCCGAGTTGATCGGGCCGTCGACGATGTTGTCGGCCGTCGTGGACGTCCAGGTGGTGCGCACACCTGCTGCCGGCGTCGGGTTGTTTGCGTAGAAGTAGCCAGCTGCAACGCCGATCGGGCCGTTGTTGTAAGCGGCTGCGACCGACCAAGTCTGACCCGAACCCGGCTTGCCGGCGACGCCGCTCAGACCGTACATGCCTTCGAACTGGAAGCCGCCCCAAACCGGCGAAGCGTACTTGATCGCGTTGCTGACGCGCAGGCTGTTGTCGTTATTGTCGACGTCACCCGGCGTTGCGAAGAAGCTGCCGAAGTAGTTGTCAGCCGTGACTGCTTGGACCAGGTCAACTACCGGGTCGTACTGGCGGCCCAGCGTCAGCGTGCCGAACTGGTTGCTTTCCAGGCCGACGTATGCCTGGCGGTTGAAAATCGTGTTCGATGCGCTCAGCCTGCCCGTGCCGGGGTTGAAGCCGTTTTCAATTTGGAAGATCGCCTTCAGGCCACCGCCCAGATCTTCCGCACCTTTCAGGCCCCAACGGCTGCCTTGCAAATTGCCCGACAGCATTTGCCACATGTTATTGGCCTGGCCGTCGTTGCCGTGAACGTAGGCAATCGACGTATCGATCACACCGTACAGCGTCACGCTCGACTGAGCGTGAGCAGCGCCGGCGGCGCCCAGCAGGGCGAGCGAGAGGGTCGAGAGAGCGAGTTTCTTCATCGTTGAGTATCTCCACGCAAATGATTCGTGATTCATTATTTGTTGCGGATTGGAGAATAGCGCAGTGCCATCCATGCAAGAAAGCTTAAAAAATAAAGTGTCTCGAAAAGGTAACAGCGGGAAAAAATCCATATATATCAAGCACATCAACAACTGTTCCTCTTTTTGAAACAGTTGACAGTTGCTGCGTTGCGATTGTTGCGATGGGCGGCACGCCTGGCGACGGAAGCGTGGATTTCGCGGTTCTGCGTGCGGAAATTCGGGCGTGCAAACGTTTGCCGTTGCAGCACGCCGCGCACGTCGATGCAATGAACGCGTCAACGGGCGGGCATGCGAGGTCCGGGAACGTGGTTGCGAAACGCAGAGCGATCGCGTAGCGCGGCGCGCGCATCGCGCGGCCGGCAGCGAAGGAGGGCGGCGGTTAGTCGTCGCGCGCGGAACCGGTGGCGCGCGCGGCCGGCCCGGATGGGGGCGGCAGCTGGCCGGTGCGGCCATGCGCGTCGCCGCGCGCGGCCGCGAATTCAGCGCCGAGCAACAGCACGACCGCCGAGAAGTACAGCCACATCAGCAGCACCGCGAACGACCCGGCCGCGCCGAACGCGCTCGCCGTGCCCGCGCGCGCCAGATACAGCGCGAACAGTTTCTTGCCGCCGGAGAACAGGATCGCGGAAACGACGCCGCCGATCATCGCATCGCGCCACGCGACGCGCGCGTCGGGCAGGAACTTCATCAGCGCGGCGAATGCGCCCGCGAGCACCGCGATGCCGACGAAGAACTGCAGCACATTCGTGATCGCGACGTACGGAGAATTGCCGAGCAGCCAGGTGCCGATGAACGTGATCGCGGTATCGAGCACGAGCGACACGATCAGCAGGAACGCGACGCCGAGCACGAGCCCGAACGAAATCAGCCGCACGCGCACGAGGCCGAGCATGCTCGACCAGCGGTTTTCCGTGCTCGGCCAAATCACGCTCAGCGCCGTGTTCAGCGACGCGAACGTTGCCGAAGCGCCGATCGCGAGCGCGGCGAACGAGATCAGTGTCGCGATGCCGCCGCTTGCGCCCGCGCGGTGCGCATTCTGCACGATGGTCTGGATGCTGGCGGCCGCGTCGTCGCCGATCAGCTGATGCGCCTGCTCGAACACCTGGCCGCGCGCGGCGTCGTCGCCGTAGAACCAGCCGGCTACGGCAATGACCATCACGAGCGTCGGCGCGAGCGAGAACGCCGAGAAGAACGCGATGCTCGCGGCCATCGCCGAGCAACGGTCGGACGAAAAGCGCTTGAACGCGTTGAGTGCCCAGTTCGCCTGCTGCCGGGCGAGACGGGTGGCTTCGGAAGTGATCTGTCGTTTCATGACGGTTCGGTTGCGCAAGGAACGCGGATCATCGCAGGTTAATCGGACAAATCGGTATTGATCCGAGGATTCGATCGAAGTTGCGTGAACTGTCTATAATTCCTTTCAGTTGTACCCCACCCCACAAGAACGCCGAGACCATCATGCTACAAATGTCCCGGCGCCAGTTCCTGAAGGTGACGGCCACGTCGCTTGCCGGATCGAGTCTTGCCCTGATGGGCTTTTCTCCGACCGAAGCGCTTGCCGAAGTCCGACAGTACAAACTGGCGCGCACAGTCGAAACGCGCAACACCTGCCCATATTGTTCGGTCGGTTGCGGCATCCTGATGTACAGCCTCGGTGACGGCGCGAAGAACGCGCAGCCGAGCATCATCCATATCGAAGGCGATCCCGACCACCCGGTCAATCGCGGCACGCTGTGCCCGAAGGGCGCGAGCCTGATCGACTTCATCCACAGCCCGAATCGTCTGACGCATCCCGAGTATCGCGCGCCGGGTTCGGACAAGTGGCAGAGCATTTCCTGGGCCGACGCGCTCGACCGGATCGCGAAGCTGATGAAAGCAGACCGCGACGCGAACTTCGTCGAGACGGCGGAAGACGGCGCGAAGGTCAACCGCTGGCTGACCACCGGCATGCTGGCCGCGTCGGCGGGCAGCAACGAAGTCGGGTACTTGACGCACAAGGCTGTCCGCAGCCTCGGGATGCTCGCATTCGACAATCAGGCGCGTGTCTGACATGGCCCGACGGTGGCAGGTCTTGCCCCGACGTTTGGCCGTGGAGCGATGACGAACCATTGGGTCGACATCAAGAACGCGGACGTGATTCTCGTGATGGGCGGCAATGCAGCCGAGGCCCATCCGTGCGGTTTCAAGTGGGTGACGGAGGCGAAGGCGCACCGTAAGGCGCGGCTGATCGTCGTCGACCCGCGCTTCACGCGTACGGCCTCGGTGGCCGACTACTACGCGCCGATCCGCACCGGCACCGACATCGTCTTCCTGGGCGGCGTCATCAACTATCTGCTGACGAACGACAAGATCCAGCACGAGTACGTGAAGAACTACACGGATTTCACGTTCATCGTCCGCGAGGATTTCGCGTTCAACGACGGCATCTATTCCGGCTATGACGCGCAGAAGCACGCGTACCCGGACAAATCGAGCTGGGACTATGAGCGCGGCGACGACGGTTTCGTCAAGGTCGATCCGACGCTGCAGCATCCGCGCTGCGTGTACAACCTGCTGAAGCAGCACTACGCGCGCTATACGCCGGACATGGTCCAGCAGGCGTGCGGCACGCCGAAGGAGAAATTCCTGAAGGTGTGCGAGATGCTCGCGAGCACGGCCGTGCCCGGCCGCGCCGGCACGGTGCTGTACGCGCTCGGCTGGACCCACCATTCGATCGGCGCGCAGATCATCCGCACCGGCGCGATGGTGCAGCTGCTGCTCGGCAATATCGGCATCGCCGGCGGCGGGATGAATGCGCTGCGCGGCCACTCGAACATCCAGGGCTTGACCGATCTCGGGCTGATGTCGAACCTGCTGCCGGGTTACATGACGCTGCCGATGCAGGCCGAGCAGGATTTCGACGGCTACATCAAGAAGCGCACACAGCTGCCGTTGCGCCCGAACCAGCTGAGCTACTGGAAAAACTACAAAGCGTTCCACGTCAGTTTCATGAAGTCGTGGTGGGGCGATGCGGCGACCGCCGAGAACAACTGGGCGTACGACTACCTGCCGAAGCTCGACAAGCAGTACGACCTGATGCAGGCGATCGAGCTGATGAATGCCGGCAAGATGAACGGCTATATCTGCCAGGGCTTCAACCCGCTCGCGGCGGCGCCGTCGAAGGTCAAGACGGCCGCCGGCCTCGCGAAGCTGAAGTGGCTCGTGATCATGGATCCGCTCGCGACCGAGACGTCCGAGTTCTGGAAGCCGCACGGCGACTTCAACGACGTCGATCCGTCGAAGATCCAGACCGAGGTGTTCCGTCTGCCGACCACGTGCTTCGCGGAGGAAAACGGCTCGCTCGTCAGCTCGAGCCGCGTGTTGCAATGGCACTGGAAGGGCGCGGAGCCGCCCGGCGAAGCCAAGAGCGATCTGGAGATCATGGCGGGGCTGTTCCTGCGCATGCGCAAGATGTACCAGACGGAAGGCGGCAAGTATCCGGATCCGATCGTGAACCTGACCTGGCCGTACGCGAACCCGGAAAGCCCGACGCCCGAAGAGCTTGCCATGGAGTTCAACGGGCGCGCGCTCGCCGATCTGCCCGACCCGAAGGATCCGACCAAGACGCTCGTGAAGAAGGGCGAGCAGCTCGCCGCGTTCGCGCAGCTCAAGGACGACGGCACGACCGCGAGCGGCTGCTGGATCTTCTGCGGCGCATGGACGCAAGCCGGCAACCAGATGGGCCGGCGCGACAACTCCGACCCGACCGGCATCGGCCAGACGCTGAACTGGGCGTGGGCATGGCCGGCGAACCGGCGGATCCTGTACAACCGCGCGTCGTGCGACGTGAGCGGCAAGCCGTTCGATCCGACCCGCAAGCTGATCGGCTGGAACGGCAGCGCGTGGAAGGGCGCCGACGTCCCCGACTTCAAGGCGGACGAACCGCCGGAGAACGGGATGGGGCCGTTCATCATGAACCCGGAAGGCGTCGCGCGCTTCTTCGCCCGTGCGGGGATGAACGAAGGCCCGTTCCCCGAGCACTACGAGCCGTTCGAGACGCCGCTCGCGGCGAACCCGCTTCACCCGGACAACCCGCAGGCGCTGAACAACCCGGCCGCCCGCGTGTTCCCGGACGACCGCGCGTCGTTCGGCAAGGTGACGGAGTTCCCGCACGTCGCGACGACGTACCGGCTGACCGAGCATTTCCACTACTGGACCAAGCATGCGCGGCTGAACTCGATTATCCAGCCCGAGCAATTCGTCGAGATCGGCGAAGACCTCGCCAAGGAAGTCGGTGTCGCACATGGCGATCGCGTGAAGGTGTCGTCCAAGCGCGGCTACATCGTCGCGGTCGCGCTTGTCACGAAGCGGATCAAGCCGCTGACGATCGAGGGCAAGAAGGTCCAGACGGTCGGTGTCCCGTTGCACTGGGGCTTCAAGGGTCTGACGAAGCCCGGCTATCTCGCCAACACCCTGACTCCGTCCGTCGGCGACGGCAACTCGTACACACCGGAATTCAAGTCGTTCCTGGTGAAGGTCGAAAAGGCGTAAGGGGGAAGAGATGGCATTGCAATCGCTGGATATCAAGCGCGTCTCCGCCACCACGACGCCGCCGCCCACGGCGCGCGAACCGGTGACCGGAAGCGTCGCGAAGCTGATCGACGTATCGAAGTGCATCGGCTGCAAGGCATGCCAGACGGCATGCATGGAGTGGAACGACCTGCGCGACGAAGTCGGCACCAACGTCGGCGTGTACGACAACCCGGCCGACCTCTCCGAACACTCGTGGACCGTCATGCGGTTCTCCGAATACGAGAACCCGGCCGGCGACCTCGAATGGCTGATCCGCAAGGACGGCTGCATGCACTGCGAGGATCCGGGCTGCCTGAAGGCCTGCCCGTCGCCGGGCGCGATCGTGCAGTACAACAACGGGATCGTCGACTTCCACGAGGAGAACTGCATCGGTTGCGGCTACTGCGTGACCGGCTGCCCGTTCAACGTGCCGCGGATCTCGAAGAAGGACCATCGCGCGTACAAGTGCACGCTCTGTTCCGATCGCGTCGCGGTCGGGCAGGAACCGGCCTGCGTGAAGACCTGCCCGACGGGCGCGATCGTGTTCGGCACCAAGGAGGACATGAAGCAGCACGCGGCCGAGCGGATCGAGGACCTGAAAGAGCGCGGCTTCGAGCATGCGGGGCTGTACGACCCGCAGGGCGTCGGCGGCACGCACGTGATGTACGTGCTGCACCACGCGGACAAGCCATCGCTGTATCACGGGTTGCCCGACAATCCGTCGATCAGCCCGATGGTGAGGCTGTGGAAGGGCATCGCGAAGCCGCTCGCGGTGGCCGGCCTCGCGCTGACCGCGCTGGCCGGGTTCTTCCACTACACGCGGGTCGGTCCCAACGAAGTCACCGACGAAGAGGAAGCCGCTGCCCGCGACGAGGCACGACGCATCAAGGAGGACGCGAAATGAACCACGACGACCCCAACCTGATCGTCCGCTACACGCCGAACGAGCGCACGAATCACTGGATCACCGCGATCACGTTCGTGCTGCTCGCGCTGTCCGGGCTCGCGCTGTTCCACCCGTCGATGTTCTGGCTCACCGCGCTGTTCGGCGGCGGCCAGTGGACGCGGATCCTGCATCCGTTCGTCGGCCTCGTGATGTTCGTGTCGTTCGCGATACTCGTGGTGCGCTTCTGGCATCACAACGTGCTCGATGCGGACGACCGTCAATGGCTGAAGCAGATCGGCGACGTGGTCACCAACCGGGAAGACAGGCTGCCGCCGGTCGGGCGCTATAACGCCGGACAGAAGCTGCTATTCTTCACGCTGGTGGCGTGCCTGTTGCTGCTTCTGCTGTCGGGAATCGTGATCTGGCGCCGCTACTTCTCGTTCTACTTCCCGATCGGGGTGATCCGCGCGGCAGCTGTCGTGCACGCCGTGGCGGCCTTCGTGCTGATCGCGAGCATCATCGTGCATATTTACGCGGCGTTGTGGGTGAAGGGGTCGATCGGAGCGATGGTGCGCGGCACCGTCACGCTGGGCTGGGCCCGCAAGCATCACCCGAAGTGGTTCCGTGAGAGCGTGAAGTAACGCAGCGGCGCGGAACGATACGCCGCGTGCGGCGCATCGTTCCGCCAACCGCCGGAATCGCCTGAAAGCGCCGATCCGTCGGCGCTTAGTTTTTTGGAAGACATTGTCGTGACACAACGCATTCTGGAGCCGACCGAGATCTCGGCACTCGATCATTCGGCCATCCCGCGCTTTCGCCTGCCCGAGCGCGGCACCGCATTCGCCGCGCGTGCCGAGCGACTGCGCAAGCTCGCCGATCTGAACCCGATCAGCGGTTACCTGCGGCTGATGGCCACTGTTGCGGACGCACAGCACGCGACGCTGCAAACGCTCGAGTTGCCGCTGCCGTCGAAGGAGGCGATTGCACGCGCGCAGCAACATTCGATGCTGCTCGTGCCGGCGCTCGGCGGCGAGCGCGACGCGCGCTGGCGCGCCGTGCTGTACGAACTGCTCGATCGCGTCGAAGGCGCAGGGCTCGTCAACCCGCAACTCGCGAAACTGCTCGACCGGCTGCGGCTGATGGCGCCGGCCGAACTCGACGCGCAGGCCGACGCGGTCCTCGCACTGCGCTTCGCCGAGGTCGACCCGGCCACCGCTCCGTTCGTGATGGCCGCGCTGCAGGTCGCGTGGACGGACCTCGCGAGCCGCGTGACGCCGGCTGACGTCCCGTATCTCGATCAGCCGGGCGTATGCCCGGTGTGCGGCACGCATCCGGTCGCGAGCATCGTGCGGGTCGGCGGCCAGTATCAGGGCTATCGATTCCTGCAGTGCGGGCTCTGTACGACCGAGTGGCACATGGTGCGTACGAAGTGTTCGCACTGCGACTCGACCAAGGGCATCGCTTACCACGGGATCGAGGGCGGCAGCGAAGCCGTCAAGGCCGAGTCGTGCGACGAATGCAAGACCTATCGCAAGATCGGCTACCAGGAGAAGGACTACGAGTTCGAACCGCTCGCGGACGACCTCGCGAGCCTCACGCTGGACCTGCTGATGAACGAAGCCGGCTACCAGCGGAGTTCGCCGAACCCGCTGCTGTGGCCCGACATGTCGCGCGAAGCGGAAACGGACTGACGGCACGGCGCCGGCGCGCGCGCCGGCGCAGGTCGCCTGTCATGCATCGAAAGGGAGCCACGATTACGTGACCGAACCGGGTTTGAACGAACTGAATGCCGTCCTCGCGCGTGTGCCGTCTGTCGAGCGCGTGCTGTCGTCGGCGCCGCTGCAGCCGCTGCTCGCGGACTATGGCCGCACGCGGGTGCTGAACGCGGTGCGCGCCGAACTCGAACGCTGGCGCGCCGCCGCGCAGCAGGATCCGACGGCGGCTGAACCGCTCGACGAGCCGCGAATCGCCGCCGCCGTCGCCCATATGCTGGCCGCGCAAAGCGCGGGTGCCGTGCGCCCGGTGTTCAATCTGACGGGCACCGTGCTGCACACCAATCTCGGGCGCGCGCTGTTGCCCGACGACGCGGTGCGCGCGGTTGTGGCGGCGCTCACGCAGCCGCTCAACCTCGAATTCGACCTCGCGACCGGCCGCCGCGGCGACCGTGACGATCTGATCGACGATCTGCTGTGCGAACTGACCGGTGCGGAAGCAGCGACCGTCGTCAACAACAACGCTGCAGCCGTGTTTCTGGCCCTGTCCGCGCTCGCGCCGCGGTGTGAAGTGATCGTGTCGCGCGGCGAGCTCGTCGAGATCGGCGGCGCATTTCGCATTCCCGACATCATGAGCCGCGCCGGCGCGAAGCTGCGTGAAGTCGGCACGACCAACCGCACGCATCTGCACGACTATGCGAACGCGATCGGCCCGCGCACGGCACTGCTGATGAAGGTCCATTGCAGCAACTACGCGATCAGCGGCTTCACGAAGGAAGTGACGCTGGCCGAACTCGCGCCGCTCGCGCGCGAGCGCGGGCTGCCGGTGGCGGTGGATCTCGGCAGCGGCACGCTCGCCGACCTGTCGCAATGGGGCTTGCCCCACGAGACGACCGTGCAGGAAACCGTCGCGGCCGGCGCGAACGTCGTCACGTTCAGCGGCGACAAGCTGCTCGGCGGCCCGCAGGCCGGCCTGATCGTCGGCGATCGCGCGCTGATCGCGAAGATCAAGAAGCATCCGCTCAAGCGTGCGCTGCGTGTCGGCAAGCTGACGCTGGCTGCGCTCGAACCCGTGCTGCGCCTCTACCAGGCGCCGGAATTCCTGCGCGAGCGGCTCACGACGCTGCGTCTGCTCACGCGGCCGCAGCACGACATCGCCGAGGCCGCCGAGCGCGTGCGGCCGGCGTTGCAGGCCGCGCTCGGCAGCGGCTTCGACGTGCGCGTCGAGCCGATGTTCAGCCAGATCGGCAGCGGCGCGCTGCCGGTCGACCAGTTGCCGAGCGCCGGGCTCGTCGTACGCACGCCGGACGGCAAGCGCGGCGGCCGCGCGCTTGCGCAGCTCGAGAAGCGGTTGCGCGAATGGCCGCGCCCGGTGATCGGCCGCGTCGCGGACAATGCGCTGAGGCTCGACCTGCGCTGCGTCGAAGCGGCCGACGAAGCGGCATTCGTCGCGCAATGCATGCAGCGCGTGGAGCCGCGTGCATGATCGTCGGCACCGCGGGACACATCGACCACGGCAAGACGACGCTCGTGCGGGCGCTGACGGGCGTCGACACCGACCGGTTGAAGGAGGAGAAGGCGCGCGGCATCTCGATCGAACTCGGCTACGCGTACACGCCGCTCGAAAACGGCGACGTGCTCGGCCTGATCGACGTGCCGGGTCACGAGAAGCTGATTCATACGATGGCGGCCGGTGCGTGCGGGATCGATTTCGCGCTGCTCGTGATCGCCGCCGACGATGGCGTGATGCCGCAGACGCGCGAGCATCTCGCGATTCTGCAATTGCTCGGCGTCGCACACGGCGCCGTCGCGTTGACGAAGTGCGATCGCGTCGATGCGGCGAGGATTGCCGACGTGCGCGACGAGATCGCCGCGTGGCTGCACGATTCGACGCTAGCCGGTGTGCCGATCTTCGAAACGCGGGCGACCGTTGCCGACGATCCAGGCGTCGCCGCGCTGAAGCAATATCTGGCCGACGCGGCACTTGGATGGCGTGCGCGTCGCGACGACGGGTTGTTCCGGCTCGCCGTCGATCGCGTGTTTACGCTGGCCGGGCAGGGCACCGTCGTCACGGGCACCGCGTTCGCGGGCCGCGTGGCGACCGGCGACACGCTCGCGATCGCACGCACCGGCGATGCCGCGCGCGTGCGCAGCGTCCATGCGCAAAACCGGCCGGTGGACGCGGGCCGCGCGGGTGAGCGCTGCGCGCTGAATCTGGCCGGCGTCGACAAGGCTGACGTCGAACGCGGCGATACCATTGCCGATGCGCGGCTCGTCGCGACGTCGCCGCGTGTGGACGTCGAACTGACGCTGCTGGCCGATGCGGGACTTACGCTGACGCACTGGGCGCCGCTGCACGTGCACCTGGGCACGCTGCATCGCGTCGCGCACGTTGCGCTGCTCGACGGCGAAACGCTCGCGGCCGGACAGAAGATGCGCGTGCAGCTCGTGTTCGACGAGCCGGTGTTCGCGCTACCGGGCGACCGTTTCATCGTCCGCAATCCGCAAGCGACGCGCACCGTCGGCGGCGGCCGTGTGCTCGATCCGTTCGGGCCGGCGCGCAAGCGTCGCACGCCGGCGCGGCGCGCGTGGCTCGACGCGCTGGCTGCGTGGCTCGACGAACGGCGGCTCGATGCACTGCTCGAGCAGGCGCCGCTCGGTATTGCGCGCACGATGCTCACGCACTTGACCGGGTTCGCGCCTGACGTGCTTGCGCTGCGGGAGGACGCGCTGTCGATCGGTCAACGCGAGCGCACGTCGAACGACGGCACGGTGATCGCGCGCGCACACTGGGTAGCGCTGCAGGCGCGCGCGCTGGACGCGCTGCGTGCATACCACGAGCGCATGCCGGACGAGCAGGGCCTCGATGCGGCACGTCTGCGACGAATGGCGGCGCCGCTCGTCGGCGATGCGTTGTGGCGCGCGGTGGTCGATGCGCTGGTGGGCGACGGGGCGCTTGCGCGCAGCGGGCCGTGGCTGCACCTGCCATCGCATGCGGTGAGTGTCGATGCGCGCGAAGAGGCGTTGGCGCAGCAGTTGCTGCCGCTGATTCATGCGGGGCGATTCGATCCGCCGTGGGTGCGTGACCTCGCGCGCGACACGGGCGCGGCAGAGGATGCCGTGCGCGCGCTGCTGCGCAAGCTCGCGCGGCGCGGCGACGTGCATCAGATCGTGCGCGATCTGTTCTATCACGCGGATGTCGTGCGCGAACTCGCCGGCCTCGTCGCGCAACTCGCGCCGACGCGCGGCGGCGGCCTCGACGCTGCAACATTTCGCGATGCGACCGGGCTCGGCCGCAAGCGTGCGATCCAGATTCTCGAGTTCTTCGACCGGGTTGGGTATACTCGCTTCCACCGCGATCTTCACTTCCTGCGGCCTGACAGCGGTTGGGCGGGTATTCAGGCGTAGGCGCTCGTCGTTCTTTTCGGTTTTTCCCCACGGAAGGCATTCGTATCCGGTGGTACGGCCGGGCTTCAAACCCGGTTGGGGGTGTCAGACACTCCCGGGTCGGTTCGACTCCGGCTGCCTTCCGCCACATTGGTCTTTCCGGCTATTCCGAACTCATCCGTCAACGTCGACTGGCACGTGCACCGTGAAATTGCATAGGTCGGCAGCGGCGTCTGCGGATCGATGACACCTGGTTTCGCGTCGATCTCGTGTTTTTTCACCGGCGCTTGCGATGCCTGCTCATTATCGATTTGAAGGTCGGACGCTTCAGCTATGCGGACGCGGGCAGATGAATCTCTACCTCGACTACACGCGTGAACATTGGACGAAGCTCGGCGAAAACTCCCCGGTTGGCTTGACGCTAACGCGTGCCCGACGATTCGGCGCGGGTTGCGTCAGTCATAGGTCATCACAAAGGTCACCGAGGTATTCGCCGTGCCCGGCACCAAGGTAGCAGCGGTCTGTCGATACGCCGCCTTCAGCGGAATGTTGAAGTTGCCGCCGAGCTTGTCGTAATCGCCGTACTGCAGCTTGGTCTTCAGCGCGATTGGGTTACCCGAGCTATCGAGCAGCTGCAAGCCCACGCCCTTGGCGGTCGAGTCAGCATCGAGCGCCACGACCGACCGCGTTGCATCAACAATGGTCGTGTTGGGATTCAGCTGATACGACACCTTGCTGATGCCCTCGGGGCATTCCTTCAGGGCAATTGAAAAGCTGACGGGCGCCAGCGAAGAACCGATGCCCTTGAACTGCCCCACATAGTTCTGATCCCCCATCGATACATTGACGACCGGCGTCTTGCAGGAAAGTGTCGCGACGGAGGATTGATTGCGTGTTTTTACCGTAATTGGCTTGATCTGATTTTCAACGGTAATGTAACCGAGGATTCCGGAAGGAACACTCGCACCCGGTTCAACCGGGCCAATTTTCTTGATGCGCAGAGTCATTGGCTTCGATAGCCAACCCCAGGTGGTCTGCGAACTCGGATTCGAGATGGCGGACGCAAAAGCGATATCGGGCAACCCGGGTTGGTCCGACTCATCGAAACTCCAAGCCAAGCCCGTCTTGCCGATCGGAAGGTCGGCGCTCGTTGCAGCGCTAGCGGCCGCACCTACCGAATTGACCATCCCGTGCTTGAAGTCACCGCGGCAGTTGAACCGGTTTTGGTTGGGCGCGGGAATACCTTCCGACACCCACACCACCGCGCCCACCGGCGCATCGCGAGGCACCACGAGATCGGTGGGTACCGTAAATTCCATGCTCTGCGGGCCTTCGTTCTGTACGTAGCCGCACAACGCGGCATAGGCTGCCCCGGGTTTGGCACAACCTATTGCCAAACAAGGCGTCCGCCTTCGGCAACGATACGGACGAAAAATACCCGGACGTGATGTCGACGCCCGCGATGCTCGGCCTGATGGAGCGGGCATGTGCGGAAATCATGCGCGCCGAGCTGGAGGACGGGCAGTTGTCGGTGGGCGTCACGACTCAGCTGACGCACTCGGCACCAACACCGGTCGATGCGCAAGTAAGCGCCACCGCTAGCTTCCGCCGGCGGGAAGGCAACCTGTTCGTCTTCGACGTCGTCGTGCACGATCCGAAAGGCCAGGTTGGCAGCGGAACGCATGCACGCGCGATCGTCGATCGCACGGTCATAGAGAAAAGAGCCGCGTCGCGTCGTTAATCGCGCCTATGGTCGGCATGGCACGACAGTGCTGCTGACGGTCGTCGCACCGGCGGCACCGGGTTCAACATGAATGGTTTTTGCGCTGGTAAGCTGGGCGGATCTGCCACCGTGCTGCGAACGACTATGGACGAGCGAAGTCTGAGCGCTGTCGATCGATTCGCCGATCTCCGATCTGCGATCGATACGGATTGCTGGCGCAATGCGAGGGATGTTGCGGCGCAACGATTCGGCGCGTACGTGCTGACGTTGAGCGACGACGCAGTTCCGCTCGAAGCAGCGGACGACGATGCACGCGCGTTGGCAGCGCAATGCGGCATCGACCTCGGCGCGCTGGACCTCGACCAGCTGCTGCGTGATTGCCGCGATTCGCTGCGCGAACGAGGCAACGTAACGGTCGACCTGCCACTCGATGTCGGAAGCAACCTGCGCTGCGCCACCACTCGCGTGTCGGTCGGATCGGCCAATGTCTATCTGCTCGCATTGCGGCGAGCGGAGCCCGACGCGCGATCGCTACACGACCTGCTCGCACTGCTCGACATCACACTAGGCGTGTCGCTGAAAAGTCATTTTGATCTCGTCGCGCACCAGACCCTCGTGGAGGAACAGAAGGCGATCATCGACCACATCGGCGACGGTCTGATGGTGCTCGGCCGAGGCGGCATCGTTCGTCACGCGAGTACCGTCGCCGGGCGGATTCTCGGAATCGATCCGGTGGCCAGCATCGGCCAGCCGCTCGAGGCGCTGATCGACTTCGAGCCGATCATTGCACCGATTTTCACGACGGGCGTGGGTTACGTCGATCGCGAACTCATAATCGATTCGCCCGCGCGTCACCTGCACCTGATCGACACCGCGATTCCCGTGAAGAACAGCTGCGGGCAGGTGGTGTCCGTCGTCAACACGTTTCGCGAGATCAAGCGCGTGCGCAGCATTGCCGGCAAGTATGCGGGCAACTACGCGCGCTATACGTTCGAGAACATCGTCGGGAAGAGCGATAGTCTGCTCGACGCGATCGGCGCTGCGCGCAAGGCGGCTCACGGTTCGGCGAATCTGTTGCTCAGCGGCGAAAGCGGCGTCGGCAAGGAGATTTTCGCGCAGTCGATCCACAACGCGAGCGCTCGCCACGCGCAACCGTTCATTGCGATCAACTGCGCCGCATTGCCGCACGACCTGATCGAAGAGCACATGACGAACGCATACGACTCATATGACGCAGCCGATGCGTACGACGCATCCGCCGACCCCGTTGCCGCCCCGAACGGCGCGACGCCGGCGGCCGTGGCCGCGAGACTGGCCGCGTACCATCGGCGCCGGCGTACGCTGTTCGACTGGATGCATCCGGCGTGCCGTGTGCGCGTGCCCTGTGCGGACCGACTCGACGCATGCAGCCCCGCGCAGGCCGAGGCGCTTGCCGATGCGCTGCTTGACGAATGGGGCATGCCGGCGCCGCCGCTTGCCGCGTTCGACGCGCCGGAAACGGCGCTTGCGTTGCTGCCGGCGCACGATTGTCTAGCCGTGTTCCGCTTGCGCGCGCTCGTGGAGCAGGCGGATGCATTGCGCGCCTGGATCGACCGGCCGCGTCGCGAGAAGTTGACCGGCTGGATCGGGGCGCGCGGCGTCAATCTGCTCTTCGCGCGCGGGCGTGAGCTTGCGGGCAATGCGCGCTCGCTTGCCGTGTGCGCACACCACGCGGCATCGGTCATGCAACTGCCGCTCGACGCGGCCGATGGCGATGCGCTCGCCTGGCTCGGCTTCCGGCTTTTCGCGCGCGACTGCCGATGGGCGCATGGCGGCCCGCTCGCGATCATGCGGTTGGCCATGCCGGCGCGCGACGATGAGGAGGCGTTGCCATCCCCTTCGATGCCGCTGTCGCTGCCGTCTTCGGCAGGCTCGAACCCGAGCCTTTCGATCGTCTCGCAGCTGCCCGACTTGTTTCCGGAGTGGTCATGGTGATCTGGTTACGCAATCCTCAGGCCGAAGGCAAGGACCTCGGCGTGGGCGTCGAAGGCGACGTCCTGCGTCATGAACGCCTCGCGGCGATCGTCGAGATCGATGCGGCGTACGCCGAGATGCGCCGGCAATGCGACGAGGCGCTGGACGCGGCGCGCGCCCAGGCCCGCATGCTTCTGGACGAGGCCCGCGCGCGCGCGGACGAGCTCGTCGAGCGTGCCATGCGCGAGTTCGCGCAAGCGGCCGAGCGCGGCTACGACGACGGCTTGCGGCGGGGGCTGACCGATTGGCACGAACGCGCGGCGGCCGCGCACGCCGAAGCCTGCCGGCTCGCGCCCGGACAGCACGACCGGCTCGCGGAGCTGGTGACGCTGGCGGTCGAGCAGATCGTTGCGTCGGTGGATCCCAAAGCGCTGTTCGCGCGCGCGGCCGCGACGGTGGAGCGCATCGTCGCCGACGGCAGCCCCGTTCATCTGCGTGTGCATCCGTCGGACCTGGCCGCGGCGAGCGCGGCCTTCGACGAAGCGGCCGCGGCGTGGCGCGAAGCCGGGCGCTCCGTGCGACTGTGCGTGGCGGCCGATGCGACGCTTGCGCCCGGCGCCTGCGTCGCCGAAACCGACCTGGGCGCGATCGACGCGAGCTTGTCGTTGCACTTGGCGGCGATGCGTGCCGCCCTGGCGCGCGCGGTGCGAAGCGTGGCGAAGGACCCATGGCGCGAGGCGCCGAATGCGCCGCCCGGGGAGGACGCAAGTGCCTTCGGTGCGCAGGCCGGTTCCACGGGCGATGCCGAGGTGCCGATAGACGAGTACGTCGTCGGAGCCGGCGATGACCAGGCGGACCCGGATCAGCGCGCGAACGACCGCGGCGACGGCGGCGGCGGCAACATGGGCGACGAAGAAGGTGGGCAAGGCGATGCCGCGGCCCTGCACATGGCGGGCGATCTGCGCGACGAGGGTTGGGCCGGTGCAGCGTATGCCGACGCCGACGCGATGTCCATCTGAACCGGTTCGTGCGCGGCACGAGGAACAAGACATGACAGGGAACGGAGCGCCATGATCGACATCGCGGACGGTTTCGGAACCGATGAAGCGAGCGGGGTGCGCATCGCGCAGCCACGGGCCGTACGCGACTTCTCGGCGCTGATGGATGCGATGGAGCGCGAACTGCGCGCTCGCGCACAACCCGCGGCATGCGGCAAGGTGCAGGAAGTGATCGGCACGCTCGTACGCGTGTCGGGGCTCGACGCGACACTCGGCGAACTGTGCGAGCTGCGCTCGCCCGACGGCGCCTTGCTGCAGCGTGCCGAGGTAGTCGGCTTCTCGCGCGACGTCGCGCTGCTCTCGCCGTTCGGCCGGCTCGGCAGCGTGTCGCGCGCGACACGCGTGGTGGGACTGCGGCGTCCGCTTTCGCTGCGCATCGGCCCGCGCCTGCTCGGCCGCGTGATCGACAGCCTGGGCGAGCCGATCGACGGCAAGGGGCCGCTCGAATGCGACGAGTGGCAGCCCGTCATCGCCGATCCGCCCGATCCGATGTCACGGCCCGTCGTCGATACCCGATGCCGACGGGCGTGCGCGTCGTCGACGGCATGATGACGCTGGCCGAGGGCCAGCGCATGGGCATCTTTGCGCCGGCAGGCGTCGGCAAGAGTACGTTGATGGGCATGTTCGCGCGCGGCGCGCGCTGCGACGTCAACGTGATCGCGTTGATCGGCGAGCGCGGTCGCGAAGTGCGCGAATTCTGCGAGCACATTCTCGGGCCCGAGGGAATGGCCCGCTCGGTCGTCGTCTGCGCGACATCGGACCGCTCGTCGATCGAGCGTGCGAAGGCCGCTTATGCGGCAACGGCGGTGGCCGAATACTTCCGCGACCGCGGCCAGCGTGTGCTGCTGATGATGGATTCGCTGACGCGCTTTGCGCGCGCGCAGCGCGAAATCGGCCTGGCGATGGGCGAGCCGCCGACGCGGCGCGGTTTTCCACCGTCGATTTTCGCGGAGCTGCCGCGGCTGCTGGAGCGCGCGGGCCGCTCGGAGCTCGGCTCGATCACCGCTCTTTATACCGTGCTGGCCGAGGATGAATCGGGCGGCGACCCGATTGCCGAGGAAGTACGGGGCATTCTCGACGGGCACATGATTCTGTCGCGCGAGATCGCGGCACAGAACCGCTATCCGGCGATCGACGTGCTCGGCAGTCTTTCGCGCGTGATGACGCAGGTGGTGCCGCGCGAGCACGTGGCGGCGGCGGGACACATACGGCGGCTGATGGCCAAGCACAAGGAGGTCGAACTGCTGCTGCAGGTGGGCGAGTATCAGAGCGGCACCGATGCGCTCGCCGACGAAGCCATTGCGAAGATCGACGCGATTCGGGCTTTCCTCGGCCAGCCGACCGATCTGCTCGTCGACCCGAACGACACGCTCGCGGCTCTCGGCGAGATCGTGCAGTCGTGATGCCGGAGGCGAGCGATGAAAGACCGCCGTGTCGCCGCATTCGAGCGCGTCCTCTCGCGTCGCCGCCAGCTCGATCGCAAGCTCAATGCGACGCTCGGCGGTTTGCGCGGCGAGCTGCAGGCGCTGATCGACGCGTTGGAGGAAAGCCGCGCGGCGGTGCGCGCGCATGCGGCCGGGCTCGCCGCGCACGACGGCAAGATCGACGCGCTGCTGGGCGGCGTTTCCTTCCGTGCGGACGAGTATCTGAAACTGCGCGAATTCCGCTCGCATGCGGCCGAGCAGCACGCGATGCTGGAGGCTCGCGCGGCGCAGGCGGGGCAGGCGTTGGCGGCGAAGGAGGCGCAGATCGGTGCGCTGCGCACGGAGATCGTGCGCAACCGTGCCCGCATCGACATCTACGGCAAGCGGCGCGACACGCTGGTCAAGGCGATCGAGCTCGCGATCGAGGACGCGCAGGACGAGGAAACATCGGAGAGCCGCCGGCCAGGCCCGGCGTTTTGAAGCGGCGGGCGCGCTCGCAAGCCGGCATCCATTTAACGACAGGCGACTGAAATGAGCGAGATTACATTCGCATCGATCGAATCGAGCCATCAACTGGTCAGGTTTCTGATCGTGCTTGGCCTTTGCAGCGAGCGATTGATGGTCCTGATGATGATTTTTCCGCCGACGTCCGACAACGTCGTGCAAGGCCGCGTGCGCACCGCGCTCGCGCTTCTGTGGGGCAGCTTCATCGCCTACGGGCAGCGCGGCCTGCTCGAGCAGGGGGATGCGACGATGCTCGTGGGCATCGGGTTGAAGGAGGCGCTGATCGGCGTCGGCCTTGGCTTCGCTGCATCGACGGTGTTCTGGGCCGCCGAAAGCGTCGGCACGTACGTCGACGATCTGACCGGTTTCAACCAACTGCAGATGCAGAACCCGAGCCAGGGGCAGCAGACGTCGCTGACGTCCACGCTCCTGAGCCAGTTCGCGATCGCGGCGTTCTGGTGTCTCGGCGGCATGACGTTTCTGCTCGGCGCGATCTACGAGTCGTATACCTGGTGGCCGCTCGCGAACCTCATGCCGGCCGGCGGATCGGTGCTCGAATCGTTCGTGCTGTCGAAGACCGACTCGCTGATGGAAACGGTGGCGAAGCTGGCCACGCCGATGATGCTGCTGCTGTTGCTGGTCGATATCGGCTTCGGCTTTACCGGGAAGGTGTCGCAAAAGCTCGATCTGCCGTCGTTGGCGCAACCGGTGAAAGGCGCGCTCACGATTCTGATGCTCGCCCTGATGGCGGCGATTTTCATCGATCAGGTCCGCGATCAGCTGTCGCTCGTGGGCATTGCGGCCGAGGCGAGGGCGCTCGCGGGCGGCAAGTGAAACGCGCGGCATGCGCGAGCGAGCGCAAGTACGCGTTCGCCGTTGGCGATTGGCTGAAACAGCCTGGAGAAGAACATGATCGAGACGTTGACCGACAACGCGATCGTTACGGGGATGATGGACGTGCTGTGGGCCGGTGCGGCGCTGGATACGTTTTCGGACGTTCAGGACCTGCTCGATGCAATGGCGGTGCTGCGTCCCGGGAACGGCGAAATGCGCGAGGTGCTGGCGTGGTGGCATGTGCGTGCACGCGCCTGGGGCGAGGCGCTGAGCGATCTGCGCCGGGTGGAACGCGATGGCATGCTGTCGTCGCGCGGCATGGCGCTCGCGGCTGTATGTCTGTACGCGTTGGGCGATGCATCGTGGCGCACCTATGCGTACGCGGCGGCGTATCAATCCGACGACCCGATGGCGACGCGCACAGCACAGGCGCTGCTCGCAGCGCCCGCGATCGGGCGCGGATAGCGGCCGGCGGCTGCGCCAAGCGGAGCCCGCCGCCCCGTTTCTGTCGTCGGTACGGCCAGTGCCGCGAGCTGCGGCCGATATTGGATTGTCATCGCGTCCAATATCGGCGGGATGGTGGGCAGGAGGCTTTCTGCGATTGCGGCAGGCTTGCGTGGCGGATTCGTGCGAGCGATGAGCAGCGTCTGCTGACTTCCGCCAACGCATAATCTCCTCCCCATGACGCACGAGTGTCGGCGGCGGCGCACCTGCGCAGTTGGCGCGTGATGCGACGGTGAGAATCCCGCAGGTCGAACGCCCGCCGACGCGTGTCCCGCACGCAGATGGCGCGACCTCGCGAACAAATCGAGTGGGCGAAAGCGATCCGGGTGAGTCGCCGAGCGTGCCGATGTCTATCAGGGATTCCCCGGCCAGCTGGCAATTTGCGCTGTTTCGTCTCCCCGCGCGCCCGCACCGCGCTTCTGCGCCTATCTTCCGGCACGCCGCCCCGATTATTTGCATTTCGCGAATGGCGCGTTCGCCGGTTGTTCCATACCCGATCCGCGTCGGCGCACCTATCGTTCGGGCGTCGGCTGATTGAATTCGACGCCTGCAACCGCAAGGCGGCCGCCGATTCCTCGCGACTCGCGTCGCATTCGCACACCAAAGACAACGGATCCGGTTCATGCACGGGCGCTGCGGCACGCGCCGGCCGGCTCCACGGAGACAGACATGAAAGCAAACGAGTGGGATACCGCGTACGAGTGGAAGGCGGTCACGCTTCTGGCGCTCGGTTTCGGGCTGGTCGGCCTCGACCGCTGGCTGATCGCGCCGCTGTTCCCGTCGATCATGAAGGACCTCAACCTGACTGCGCAGGACGTCGGAAACTGCATCGGCGTGCTCGGCCTGTCGTGGGGCGTCTTCGCCGCGCTGATGGGCGGCATCTCCGACAAGTTCGGCCGCCGCAAGGTGCTGATTCCCGCGATCGTCGCGTTCTCGCTGCTGTCGGGCTTTTCGGGGCTCGCGGGCGGGCTGCTCGGCCTGATCGCGATTCGCGGCCTGATGGGCGTCGCCGAAGGCTCGTTCTGCCCGACCAGCTTCGCGGCGACCGCAGACGCGTCGCATCCGAGGCGACGCGGCCTCAACCTCGGGTTGCAGCAAAGCGGCTTCGCGCTGTTCGGGCTCGCGCTGTCGCCGATCATCGCAACGCAACTGCTCGCGTTCGTGTCGTGGCGCTGGGTGTTCGCGCTGGTCGCGGTGCCCGGCCTGATCCTCGGCGCAATCATGTTTTTCGTGATCCGCGAGCCGAAACGCGCGCAGGACGCCGTGTCGGAACATGCGCCGGCTTCGCTCGGCCATGTGCTCAAGAGCCGCAACATTCTCGTCGCGATGGCCGCATTGTGTTGCGCGATGACGGGCGTGTTCGTGCTCGGCGCGCTGCTGCCGCTGTACCTGACGGACTACCTGGCGCTCGGCACGCAGAAGATGGGGCTCGTCGTGTCGGCAATCGGCTTCGGCGGCTTTCTGGGGCAGTTCGGGCTGCCTGGACTGTCGGACCTGGTCGGCCGCCGCGTCGCGAGCATCGTCGGCTTTGCGGGCACGGCCGTGATGCTGTACATCTTCCGTGGCCTCGGCCCGCAACCCGTCGAGCTGTTCATGGTGCTGTTCGTCGCGTCGTTCTTCACGCTCGGGCTCGTGTCGTTGCTGTCGGGGCCGGTCGCAACCGAGGCCGCGCCCGTTGGCCTCGTGTCGACGTCGATCGGCGTCGTGGTCGGCTGCGGCGAGATTTTCGGCGGCGGCATCGCGCCGGCGATGGGCGGCTATGTGGCGGCGCACTTCGGGATCCAGAACATCCTGTGGCTGCCGATGTGCGCGGTGCTGCTCGGCATCGTGGTCAGCATGCTGCTGCGCGAGACGGCGCCGGCCGTGTTGCAGCGCCGCGTGCGCGTTCGGGCGGAACTGACGGCCGGCAAGCAGCCGTAACGCGGCGCAAGCGCGTCGCGCGATTGACACCCTTGCGGTGACAGAGTGACGCCTTTCGCATGACCCAACCGGCCGGCGGCTGCGGTTAGACTGCGGGTTTCGCTTCCAGCAAGGGCGCGGTATGGACCGGTTTCTGAGCATCGAGGCATTCGTCAGGGTCGCCGAGGCCAGCAGTTTCGCGGAAGCGGCCCGACAGCTCGGGGTCACGAGTTCGGTCGTGACGAACCGCATCCAGCAGCTGGAGAAATTCGTCAACGCGCCGCTATTCCATCGCAGCACGCGCCACGTCCGGTTGTCCGAGGTTGGCGAGACCTTTTACCGGGAATGCGCGGAGGTGGTCGGGCGGGTGAACGAGCTCACCGACCAGATGCGCGAGCTACGCGCGACACCGACCGGGCGATTGCGCATCCAGATGCTGCCCGGCTTCGCGCTCGATCATTTCGGTGTGCCGCTCGCCGAATTCAATCGCCGCTACCCGGGCATCCAGCTAGACATCATCGTCAATGACCGTGTCGTGGACCCTGTCGAAGAAGGGTTCGACATCGCGTTCCAGATCTTCCCGCCGATTTCCGAGTCGCTGATCGAGCGGCGCCTGTTCGTCGTGCGGCGCCTGTTCTGCGCGTCGCCCGCGTACGTCGCGGCGCATGGTGCGCCACAACATCCGCGCGAATTGCTGCAGCACACCACGGCGCTTTATTCAGGTTATCCGTCACGCAATCGCTGGACGCTGACGCGCGGCGACGAAGTCGTCGAAATGGAGTTGCCCGGCATGATCCGCTCGAACTCCGTGCATTTGCTGCGCGAGTATGCGCTGACGGGCGGCGGCGTTGTATGTCTGCCGACGCTGGTCGCGAGCGACGCGCTCGTCGCGGGCCGCCTGGTGCCGATTCTCACCGACTTCAAGATCGCGCCGCTGAGCTTCGCGGCCGTTTATCCCGCAACGCAGCGACAGGCGTTGAAGGTCAAGGCGCTGGTCGAGTTCCTTGCCGAATACATCGGCGACGAATCGCCGTGGGACCGGCCGCTTCTGGAGCGCGGCTGGGTCCGCTGAGGGCGGCGATTATTCGCGAAACGCAAATGCCGTAGTCGCGGTCCGTTGCCTTGTTGACCGGCGCGGTCGCCCCTAAAGTTGAATCCGACAAGCGGTTCAACTCAGGAGACAGCAATGACCGACACGGCCTTTCATACCGTCTTCGGTTCGCTCGACTGCTACACGCGGGGCGACATCGAAATCACCAGCGGCAGCGCGAAGCACTACGCGTTCTCGAACGTCTTCGACATCGCATCGAAGTCGGCCCCCTACGAGAAAGTCGTCGCCGGCAAAAACCTCGAATACGTGATCGAAGTGCTGCGCACCGACGGCGAGTCGCCGTGGTTCGCGTGCGCGCACGACGAGTTCGCGATCCAGATGGACGGCGAAGTCCGCATCGAATTCATCAAGCTCGACAACCCGCCGGCCGCCGGCCGCGGCACCGTGAGCGCTGGCTCCCACCCGGCGGGCCGCGAGATGGGTTACGTCGTGCTGCGCACCGGGCATCAGGCACTGCTGCCGGCCGGCTGCGCGTATCGCTTCATCGCGAGCAGGCCTGGCGTCGTGCTGGTGCAGACCGTCCTTAGCGAACTGTCGGTGGAGAAGTGGGCCGACATCTGCGTGCACTGATCCGTTCGATCGAAACCATTCAAATATTTCCGGAGACACGTTATGGCCACCCTCGAGACCGTCGATCTTTCTGCAGGCTTCGCTGCCGATCTGGTGCAGGCTACGGAAGCCGATGCCGTCACCGGTTACCGCCGCTTCCAGCTCGGCGAATTCGCGTTCCAGCGCGACGAGTACTTCGTGACGATCAGCTGGCCCGCGAAAGGCCGGACCCGCACGCACGCGATACCTGCGGATGCGTTCCTGCGCGCAATGATGCGTGACGTCGCATGGGGCTTCTTCTACGGCTGGGTGAATTTCGATCACGTGTTCGGCACGCGCAATCACTACGGCAAGGTCGACGTCTATGCGGGAACGTTCAACGGCATCCTGAAGGAGGCTGGCGTCGACTACACCGAGACGTTCGACACGCCGACGATCATGGCGACCTTCAAGGCGATGCTGCACGACTGGACGAACGAAGGCTTCGATCCGTTCGCGGCGCCGGAAGAGACGGGCACCGCATTCGGCCGCAAGCATGGCGAAAACGGTTCTGCGATCGAACGCACGCGCATCGCGACGCGCCGCATGCCGGGCCTCGAAGGCGATTCGCCGCTGCGCGACGCGCTGCCGGTCAATCGCGCGTTTCTCGACGTCGATCAGGAAGAGCCTGAAGTGCACGTGAACCCCGGCTTCGAAGGCGAACTGCACGCGTTCAACCTGTTCAAGTACCTGTCCCGCTCCGACGTAACGTGGAATCCGTCCGTTACGTCGGTTTGCGGGCGCAGCCTGTTCTGCCCGACGACCGAGGAATTCATTCTGCCGGTGTTCCATGGCAATGACCGCGTTGAGTGGTTCCTGCAACTGTCCGACGAAATCGTGTGGGACATCGGCGACAAGAACACCGGCGCACCGCGCGCGCGGATCACGATGCGCGCGGGCGACATCTGCGCGATGCCCGCCGACATCCGGCATCAAGGCTACTCGACGAAACGCTCGATGCTGCTGGTATGGGAAAACGCGACGCCGGACCTGCCGCAGCGATACGAGAGCGGCGAGCTTGCGCCGTATCCGATCGAGTTCTAAGCCACGCTCGCGCGAAAAATCGAGGACGATTCATGCAAACCCAACTCTTCATCGACGGGCGCTTTGTCGACGCCGTCGACCGCGGCACGATCGACGTGCTCAACCCGCACGACGGCTCGCTGATCGCGCAGATCGCCGCCGCCACCGCCGCCGACGTGGACCTCGCTGTCGATGCGGCGACCCGCGCGTTTTCGAAATGGTCGGCGCTGCCGGCGGCCGATCGCGGCCGGCTGCTGTTGCGTCTCGCCGATGCGATCGAAGCCAATGCCGAGGAACTCGCACAACTCGAATCGCTGGACACCGGCCATCCGATCCGCGATTCGCGCGCGCTCGACGTGCCGCGCACGGCCGGCTGCTTCCGCTACTTCGGCGGGATGGCCGACAAGCTGCAAGGCTCGGTGATACCGGTCGAAACCGGCTTCCTCAACTATGTGCAGCGTGCGCCGATCGGCGTCGTCGGCCAGATCGTGCCGTGGAATTTTCCGCTGATGTTTACCAGCTGGAAGATGGGCCCGGCCCTCGCCGCCGGCAACACGGTCGTGCTGAAACCGTCGGAGATCACGCCGCTGTCGACGCTGCGGATCGTCGAGCTGATGGCCGAGGTCGGATTCCCTGAGGGCGTCGTCAATATCGTTCCCGGCTATGGACACACCGCCGGCCAGCGGCTTGCCGAACACCCGGGTGTGGGCAAGATCGCGTTTACCGGTTCGACCGCGACGGGCCGCCGGATCGTCGATGCGTCGCAAGGCAATCTGAAGCGCGTGCAGCTGGAACTCGGCGGCAAGGGCGCGAACATCGTGTTCGACGATGCGAATCTCGATGCGGCCATCAACGGCGCCGCATGGGCGATCTTCCACAACCAGGGGCAGGCCTGCATCGCGGGTTCGCGTCTCGTATTGCACGAACGTATCGCGGATGAATTCCTCGAGCGCTTCGTGTCGCTCGCTGCGTCGATCCGCGTCGGCAATCCGCTGGACCCGGACACCGAGATGGGGCCGCTCACGTCGAAACAGCATCTCGAGCGCGTGCTGTCGTTCGTCGACGTCGCGCGCGAGCAGGGCGGCCGCGTGCTCGCCGGCGGCAGCGCACCGCAGGATTCCGCGCTCGCGAACGGCTACTACGTGCGCCCGACCGTCATCGAAGCGAAGAGCGCGGCCGACCGCATCGCACAGGAGGAAGTGTTCGGGCCGTTCGTCACCGTGCTGCGCTTCGGCAGCGACGACGAGGCGCTGTCCATCGCCAACGCGACCGAATACGGGCTCGGCAGCGGCTTGTGGACCAGGGATCTGTCCCGCGCGCACCGGATGGCGTCGCAAATCGACGCGGGCATGTGCTGGATCAACTGCTACAAGCGCGTGAACCCGGGCAGCCCGTTCGGCGGCATTGGCAAGTCGGGCTACGGCCGCGAGATGGGGTTCGAGGCGATGCACGACTATACGGAAGCGCGCTCGGTGTGGGTCAATGTCGACGGCAACGTGCCGCCGCACTTCAAGCGCTGAGGCCGCAATGGAGCGCTTCGTCTACCAGGGAACGCCTTCGCGCGTCGTGTTCGAATGGGGTGCGCTCGAACGGCTGCCCGACGAACTGAGCGCGCTCGGTGCGCAGCGTGCGTTGATCCTGTCGACGCCGGAGCAGCAACCGCTCGCGGCGCGCCTCAGCGACGTGCTCGGCGAACGTGCGGCCGGCGTGTGTGCGCAGGCCGTGATGCACGTGCCGGTCGAAGTCGCACGTGCGGCGCGCGAGATGGCGGCCGACCTGGATGCGGACTGCTGCATCGCGATCGGCGGCGGCTCGACGATCGGGCTTGGCAAGGCGATCGCGCTCGAATCGTCGCTGCCGATCGTCGCCGTGCCGACCACGTACGCGGGCTCGGAGATGACGCCGATCTATGGGCTCACGGAAGGCCGGCTTAAGCGCACCGGGCGCGACGCCCGCGTGCTGCCGCGCACGGTGCTGTACGACCCCTCGCTGACGCTGTCGCTGCCGCCGGCCATCTCGGCCGCGTCCGGCGTCAATGCGATCGCGCACGCGGTCGAGGCGCTCTATGCGCAAGATGCGAACCCGGTGATCAGCCTGATGGCGGAGGAATCGATCCGGGCCCTCGGCGAAGCATTGCCTGCGATCGTGCGCACGCCCGACGATCGCGAGATGCGCAGCCGCGCGCTTTATGGCGCATGGCTTGCCGGCACGTGCCTCGGCGCCGTCGGCATGGCGTTGCATCACAAGCTGTGCCATACGCTCGGCGGCACGTTCAACTTGCCGCATGCGCAGACGCACGCCGCGATGTTGCCGCATACCGCGCACTACAACCATGCGGCGGCGCCCGATGCGCTGCAACGTGTTGCGCGGGCGCTGGGCGGTAGCGACGCGGCAGAAGCCGGCCGACTGTTGTTCGCGCTGAACCGGCAGCTTGGCTTGCAGGCGGCGCTTGCCGACCTCGGGATGCCGGAAGCGGGCCTCGACGAAGCCGCCGACCTCGCATGCCGGAATCCGTATGCGAACCCGCGGCCGATCGAACGCGCGCCGATTCGCGCATTGCTTCAGCGCGCGTGGGAAGGGCGCGAGCCGCAGTGAGCGGCCTGCATTGAAGGAGACGAACGTGACGAATGATCAGGATGACGGCGATACGCGGCTGACCGAGCAGGTCGTCGCGAGCTTCGACGGTACGCCGAACCCGCGCTTGCGCGTGCTGATGCAAAGCCTCGTGCGGCACCTGCATGCGTTCGTTCGCGAGACGGAGCTGACCGAAGCCGAATGGATGGCCGCGATTCGCTTCCTGACCGAAACCGGGCAGATGTGCGACGACGTCGTGCGCCAGGAGTTCATTCTGCTGTCGGACACGCTCGGCGTGTCGATGCTGGTCGATGCGATCAACCATCGATTTGCGACCGGCGCGACGGAAACGACGGTGTTCGGCCCGTTCTACATCGAAGGGATGCCCGACCGCGCGTATGGCGAGAACATGGCGTTCACGCCAGGCACGCCGGCGCTCGTGCATGGCCGCGTGCTGACGACCGACGGTGCGCCGGTGCCGGGCGCCGTGCTCGACGTCTGGCAGACCGCCGACAACGGCATGTATTCCGGACAGGACAGCGCGCAACCGCACGGCAACCTGCGCGGCCGTTACCGGACGGATGCCGACGGACGTTACGCGATCACGACGATTCTGCCGGTCAGCTATCCGATCCCGAGCGACGGCCCCGTCGGGAAGATGCTCGACGCGACCGGACGGCACCCGTGGCGGCCCGCGCATCTGCATTTCATGATCGACGCGCCGGGCCATCGGACGCTCGTCACGCATCTGTTTGACGAGGCGGACGAATACCTGGAATCGGATGCGGTGTTCGGCGTGAAGCCGTCGCTGATGGTTGCATACCGTCCGCGCGAGGCCGGCGATGAGCTGGCGCGCCGGTTCGGACTCAGCGGCGCGTACCGCGAAGCGACGTACGACTTCGTGCTCGACCGGAGTTGACCGACATGGCCCGATTCTTTGCGGTGCTCGCGACGGACCAGCCGGGGATGCACGACGTGCGCGACCGCGTGCGTTCCACCCATCGCAGCTATCTGCGCTCGGCGGCTCAGCATGGCGTGTATGTACGGCTCGGCGGCCCGACGCTCGATCCGCACGGCGATGCGATGAACGGCACGCTGCTCGTGATCGAGGCGGACGACATCGATGCGGTGATGCGGTTCGTTGGCAACGATCCCTATGTGAAGGAAGGGCTGTTCTCGCGGGTCGAGGTGCGTCCGTGGGACTGGAGCCTCGGTAATCCCGAGCGGAGAGCGTGAGCATGGGCGCGGCGCGACTCTGCCGCTTCTCCGATGTGCCCGACGGTGGGGCGCGGGTCGTCGACGAAGCGTGCATCGGCCGGCCGGTGATCGTCGTGCGGCGCGGGGAGCAGGTGTGGGCGTATGTGAACCGCTGCCCGCACTTTTCCGTACCGCTCGATTTCGAGCCGGGCAACGTTTCGTGCTATCGGTCGCAGGTGCTGATGTGCGCGCATCACAGCGCACTGTTCCGGTTCGACGATGGCGTGTGTATCGACGGGCCCTGTTCGGATGCAGGGCTTGAAGCTGTGGCGGTCGAAGTCGATTCGGCCGCGTGGGTGATTTGCCGACGCGCCTGAATCGGTCGCCCGGGTAGCGCGGCGAGCTGGGTGAAACGGGAAATCGGCGTGATCTTCTCGGCTTCCATGAATCAGTATTGCGAAATAAATTTTGATGTTCCGCGCTGAATCGGACCTGATCGGGGCTGGAGAGCGTGTTGTTTCAACGAGTATCGGGCGATTCCCCTTTAAGCAGCGGACGCTCGCTCAAATTTCCAAAAAAGACGGAGACACAATGAAACTCGGGTTTGGCGTATTCGCGATGCTCGCCATCGCGCCGGGCGCGTATGCGCAAAGCAGCGTGACCCTGTTCGGTCTGATCGACAGCGGTGTTTCGTATGTCAGCAACGAGGGTGGCGGGAAGAACGTCAAGTTCGACGACGGCATCTTTACGCCAAACCTGTTCGGTCTTCGCGGCACCGAAGATCTCGGCGGCGGATATCGCGCGACGTTCGCGCTCGTGAACCAGTTCTCGATGGCGAACGGCAGCATCGTCGGCGCAGGCATCTTCGCGCGTAACGCGTACGTGGGCATCGAGAGCGACCGGTTCGGCAGCGTCCGGCTCGGGAATCAGTACGACTTCATGGTCGATTCGCTGTTCGCGAAGGGCAACGCGATTTCGATGGACATCACGGGGCTGTACGGGTTCAGGAACGGGCCGTTTCAGCGGCTTGCGCTGCCGAACAATCCGACCGGCGCGTTCGACTGGGATCGCACGGCGGGCAGCAAGCCGGTGGCCAATTCCGTCAAATACAGTTCGCCGACGATTGGCGGGTTTTCCGGCGGCGTCATGTATGCGTTCGGCGGCGTGGCCGGATCGGTCGGTGCGAACAATGCCGTCAGTGCCGGATTGAACTACGAAGTCGGCGCACTCGGCATCGGCGCGGCCTATACGAACGAGAAGTACGGCACGGCGCCCGGGACGCCGGCGACCAGCGTGCGCAACTGGGGCGTCGGGATGCACTACGACTTTGGCGCGGTGACCGCGAAGGCGTTGCTGACCACCGTCCACAACTCATTCAACGATGCCGGCGTGTGGATGGCCGAAGCGGGCGGGGTCTGGCGCATTCGCCCGGACGTGTTTCTGGGCGCCAAGTATATGTACATGAAGGGCAATGAAGCCGTAAACGACAATCACGCGCATCAGGTCAGCGTCGCGCTGCAGTACCTGTTGTCGAAGCGGACGATGGTGTATGTGTCCGCCGACTATCAACGCGCGAACAGCGGCGCGAATGCGCAGATCAACGGCGTGCTCGATCCGAACGGCGCGTCCAGTTCGGCAAGCCAGGCCGTTGCACGAATCGGTGTGCATACGATGTTCTGATGCGGCGGCAACGGGCATGCCGCCCCGCGCGCACGACTATGCGGCGTCGTCCGCCGCCGAAGCGAATCGCGCGAGACTGTCGCGCACGGCCGGCGCGTCGTAGCGGGCGCCTGCGCCGCCGAGCGCGACGGTCGCCTTCTGCGCGAGCGGCAACAACAGCGCAAGCGCCGCGGCCATCGCCGGCACCGCGGCAAGCCGCGATTTCGGACCGGATACCGTCAGCGCGCCGACGCAATCGCCTGCCGCGCCGAACACCGGCACCGACGCCGATGCGGTTTCCGGGTCGCGTTCACCGTACGACGCGGCCCACAACCGTTCGCGCACGTCGTCCCACCGCGCATCGTGCGGGTCGGTGAATGCGAGCAGCACTTTCCCGGACGCGCCCTGGTGAACCGGAAATTCCTCGCCGACCCGGATCGACACCCGCACCGTGCGCGTCGGTTCGACGCGATACAGCACCGAGCGCATATCGCCGTGGCGCACATAGAACGATGCCGTCTCGCCGAGTTCGCGGCTCAGCGTCTCGAGCAACGGTTCGACGACCGGGCCGACGCGAAACGAGCGCTGGTACAGCGCGGCGAGCCGCAACGGCTCATGCCCGACCGCGTACTGGCCGTCGTCGAGTTTGCGCATGAACCCGCCGTGCTCCAGCGCGGCGAGCAGCCGCAGGATCGTGCTCTTGTAGAGCCCGGTGCGGCGCGACAGCTCCGCGAGCGACAGCCGGTCGTCGGTTTGCCCGAATGCACGCAGGATCGCGAACGCGCGATCGAGGACGGCGACGCCGCTCGAGGCTTCGGTCGACGAATCGGCCACTTCGTCGGTGTGATCGGCGGGAGTCGAGGGCGAAGGCGAAGGCACGGCAGGCAGTTCCTTGGGTTGACGATCGCCTGACTATATCGTTCTGCCTGACAGAACACAAGTTCCAAAAATTGCGATTTCACGGGTATACCCCGCTTCCGAGTGCCCTTCTGCGCCCCTAAAGTTCTATCAAACAGAATGACGTTCTTTCAGATGGAACAGTGAGGCGCCCAATGCGTATTTCCGAAAGTCCGAAGGTGCTGGTCAGCGAAGTCGGGCCGCGCGACGGCCTGCAGAGCATCAAGGCCGTCATGCCGACGGCCGACAAACTGCAATGGATCTCGGCGCTTGCCGCGGCCGGGCTGCGCGAGATCGAGGTCGGGTCGTTCGTGCCCGCGCGACTGCTGCCGCAGATGGCGGACGTGCGGGAAGTCGTCGCTCATGCGCTGGGGATTCCCGGGTTGCACGTCGCCGCACTCGCGCCGAACCTGCGGGGCGCCGAAAGTGCGTTCGACGCAGGCGTGCACAAGCTGACGTTGCCCGTATCGGTGACCGACGCGCACTCGCTCGCGAATATCCGCAAGACCCCCGCGCAGATGATCGACGAGGTGCGCGCGATCGTCGCGCTGCGCGATGCGAGGTTTCCGTCGGTGCAGATCGAGGCGGGCGTGTCGGTGGCGTTCGGCTGCACGCTCGCCGGCGCGGTGTCGGACGACGAGACGATCGCGATGGCCGTCGCGATGGCCGAATGCGGCGTCGACGAGATCGGCCTGTCCGATACCAGCGGCTACGCGAACCCGGTGCAGGTGCGCCGGCTGTTCACGCGGCTGCGGCGCGAGGTGGGCGACAAGGCCGGCGGCGCGCACTTCCACAACACGCGCGGGCAGGGGCTCGCCAACGTGGTCGCCGCACTCGACGCCGGCGTGACGACGATCGACGCGAGCCAGGCCGGCCTGGGCGGCTGCCCGTATGCGCCTGGCGCGACCGGCAACATCGTGACCGAGGATCTCGTGTTCCTGCTGGAGGCGATGGGATACGACACGGGCATCGACGTCGACGCGTTGCTCGCCGCGCGCGCGATCCTGCATGCGGCGTTGCCGGCCGAGGCGCTGTACGGCCACGTGGCGGACGCCGGGTTGCCGAAGGGTTTCCGTTATGCGGACGGCCGCGCGCCGGCCGCGGTCCAGCCGGAAGGCTGCGTAGCAGGAGTCGTGCAATGAACGATCGTCAACCGGCTTCGCCGCTGCCATACGAAGGCGTGCGTGTAATCGAGATGACCCACATGGTGATGGGCCCAACCTGCGGGATGCTGCTCGCGGATCTGGGCGCCGAAGTCATCAAGATCGAACCGATCGCTGGCGACAGCACGCGCGCGCTGCGCGGGTCCGGCGCGGGCTTCTTCGGGATGTTCAACCGCAACAAGAAGAGCGTGGCGGTCGACGTGAAGGATCCGCGCGGGCTCCAGATCGTGCGGCGGCTCGTTGCGACGGCCGACGTGTTCAGCGAGAACTTCAAGAGCGGCACGATGGAGCGGCTCGGCCTCGGTTATCCGGCGCTGTCGTCGATGAATCCGCGTCTGGTGTACGTATCGCACAAGGGCTTTCTGCCGGGACCGTACGAACATCGCACCGCACTCGACGAAGTCGTGCAGATGATGGGCGGCCTCGCGTATATGACCGGCCCGGAAGGCCGGCCGCTGCGGGCTGGGGCGAGCGTCAACGACATCATGGGCGGAATGTTCGGCGCGATCGGCGCGATGGCCGCGCTCGCGCAGCGCGAACGCACCGGCCAGGGTCAGCAGGTGCAGAGTGCGCTGTTCGAGAACAACGTGTTCCTCGTCGCGCAGCACATGATGCAGTTCGCGGTGACGGGGCAGGCCGCGTCGCCGATGCCGAGCCGGATCTCCGCATGGGCCGTGTACGACGTGTTTTCGGTGAAGGACGGCGAACAGATCTTCGTCGCAGTCGTGTCGGACACGCAGTGGGCGCTGTTCTGCGATGCATTCGGCTTCACCGCGTTGAAGGACGATGCACGTCTTGCCACCAACAACCTGCGCGTGCAGGCGCGCGAGTGGCTGCTGCCCGAGTTGCGCGCACGGCTCGCCGCGCATTCGGCCGACGAGATCGGCGCGATCTTCGAATCGATCGGGCTGCCGTATGCGCCGATCACGAAGCCGCAGGACTTGTTCGACGATCCGCATCTGCTCGCAACGGGCGGCCTCGAAGCCGTGACGCTGCCGGCCGACGCGAGCAGCGCCGGCCGGCCCGTCGACACGCGCACCGCGCTGCTGCCGCTCACGCTCGCCGGCGAGCGCCTGCGGCTGCGCTCGGCGCCGCCCGCGCTCGGTCAGGACACCTGCGCGCTGTTGGGCGAACTCGGCTATACGCGGGACGACGCATGGGCGCTGATCGAAGCCGGCGTCGTCGCGGGGCCGTGCGAGCGCGGTGCGGACGGCCGGCCGCCGGAGCGGCCGGGCGTGCGAGGCGAGCCGGTTGACCGGCCGTCGCCGAACGAAGTGGCGAGCGCATAGCGCCGCTGCGATCCACCGAACGAACAACGCATCCCGGCCGCGCGTCCGCGCGGGCGCGGAATGCGCATCCACGGAGACAACCATGACATCCGCTTCCCCGGCGCTTGCCGCCGATCGCGAGACCGACGCGTCGATCGAGCAACGGGCCGTGCGCAAGGCCGCATGGCGCTTCATTCCACTGCTCGCGCTCGCGTATTTCTTCAACTATCTCGACCGCACGAGCGTCGGATTCGCGGCGCTGACGATGAATCGCGATCTCGGCTTGACCGCCACGCAGTTCGGCTGGGGCGCGGGGATCATGTTCGCCGGCTATTGCGTGTTCGAAGTGCCGAGCAATCTCGCGTTGTACCGCTTCGGCGCGCGGCGCTGGCTCGCGCGGATCATGATCACATGGGGCTTGATGGCGGCGGCGACCGCGCTCGCGACGGGACCGACCAGTTTCTACGCGATCCGGATGCTGCTCGGCATCGGCGAGGCAGGGTTTTTTCCGGGCGTGATCTTTTTCCTCGCGGTGTGGTTTCCGGCCAGTTACCGCACGCGCGTGCTCGCGTGGTTCACCGTGTCGACGCCGCTGTCGTCGCTGATCGGCGGGCCGCTGTCGACGTGGCTGCTGCAGCTCGACGGCGTGCTCGGGCTCGCGGGATGGAAGTGGATGTTCATCGTCGAAGGGTTGCCCGCATGCGCGCTCGGCTTTCTCGTACTGAAGCTGCTGTCCGATTCGCCGGCAACGGCTGCGTGGCTGTCGGGTGACGAGCGCGCCGCGCTGCAGCGCGCGTTCGAGCGCGAAGGTGCCGCGGCCGGCCGCAAGAAGCGCTTCGGCGTCGCCCTGCGCGACGTGCGCGTGTACGTGCTCGCGCTGATCTCGTTCGGCTTCACGATGGGGTCGTACGGCATCGGCATCTGGCTGCCGCAGATGCTGAAGGCGCACGGGATGTCGACGATGCAGACCGGCTGGCTGTCGGCGGTGCCGTACTTCTTCGCCACTGTCGCGCTGCTGTGGTGGGCGAAGCGGGTGGATCGGCGCGGCGGCCCGATTGCGAACCTCGCGATCGGCCTGGCCATCGGCGCGGTGGCGCTCGGCGTGTCGACGCATTTCCTGACGCTCGGCCCTGCGCTCGCCGGCATCACGCTCGCGCTGATCGGCACGATTGCCGGACGCACGATCTTCTATACGCTGCCGTCGCGTTTCCTGTCCGGCCAGGCGGCGGCCGGGGGGCTCGCACTGATCAATTCGATCGGCGCGCTCGGCGGATTCGCGGGACCGTATCTGGTCGGTTACCTGAAGGACAGCTTCGGCACCTTCACGGCCGGGATGCTCGGCCTCGCGATCGTGCTGGCGCTCACGACGCTGCTGACGCTGTCGCTGTACGCATTCGACCGGAGTGAATGACATGACGCTTTCGCTCAAACGGCGCCGCCTGCTCGGCGCGGCCGCCGCATCGCTCGCGCTGCCTGCATGGGCCGACACGCGCACACCGGCTGAAAACGGAGCTTCCCGCATGACGACGCAAAGCAACTATCTCGCGGTGCGCAACGACTGGCTGGCCTCGGCGCTCGAACCTGCGCTCGAACCTACGCTGCCGATCGTCGACGCGCATCACCACTTCTACGAGCGGCCGGGATGGATCTACATGCTCGACGACTATCTGCAGGATGCGCGGTCCGGCCACAACATCCAGGCATCCGTGTACATGCAGGCGTTGACGCGCTATCGGGAGGCGGGGCCGGTCGAACTGAAACCGGTCGGTGAGACGGCTTACGTCGCCGGCGTAACCGAGCCGCTGCAGCGCAGCAGTCCGGCCGTCGCGAAAGGCATCGTCGGGCATGCGGACCTGCGGCTCGGACAGCGCGTGCGCGATGTGCTCGAAGCGCATATCGACGCCGGTCGTGGCCGCTTCCGCGGCGTTCGACACCTGACGACGTGGGACGCCGATCCATCGCTCGCCAACCCGTTGTCGGCGGTGCCGCGCGGGTTGTTGCTCGATCCCGCGTACCGGGCCGGCGTTGCCCAGCTCGCGCCGCTCGGGTTGTCGTACGATGCGTGGCTGTTCTTTCCGCAATTGCCCGAGCTGTTCGATCTGGCGAAGGCGAATCCCGATACGCGGATCGTCGTCAATCACTGCGGCGGCGTGGTTCGGATCGCGAGCTATGCGGACAAGCGCCCGGAAGTCTTCGAACAATGGTCGACGTCGATGCGCGAACTGGCGCGGCTGCCGAACGTATTCGTGAAGGTCGGCGGTCTCGGCATGCGGATCAACGGCTTCGATTTCGAGAAGGGCGCGCGCCCGCCGTCGTCAGAAGAGCTCGCTGCAGCGTGGAAGCCGTGGATGCTCACGTGCATCGAGGCGTTCGGTCCCGAGCGCTGCATGTTCGAGAGCAATTTCCCGGTCGACAAGGGCTCGTATTCGTTCGTGAACGGCTGGAATGCGTTCAAGCGGCTGACGGCGCACGCCAGCCCGGACGAGCGCGACGCGTTGTTCCGCAGGACCGTCACGCACGTTTATCGGCTCGGTTGAACGCGTATCGCGGCGGGGCGCGACGCGGGCGCGGGCGGGCGCTCGCGTCTTTTGCCGTCGCTAAGTCGTCGGGCCGGTTCAACCATCGTCGTCCGGATTGACGTTGCGGCGATCGCAACGTGCACTATGCATCGCGATTTCGCGGCTCGCCATCGCGCACGTGTCGCACGCGATCCGCGATGAAGGTGCGCACGTTTCCGTCGGGAAACAGGATCGCGACCTGCTCGTCGGTCGACATGACGACTTCGCCCACACCGAAACGCGCGACACGCGCCTTTTCTCCACGGATCCATCCGCGCTTTCGCTCGGCAAGCTGTCCGGTACGGCGGCGCGCGATCGCCGCGGGCGAATGCACGTCGGGCAGCGGCTCGACATGCGGCGGATGGAGGCAGTTGTCGCACGTGCCGCAGCGCTCCATCTTCGTGTCTTCTTCGTAGTACTCGAGCATCAGCCGCCAGCGGCAGCGCGCGCTTTGCGCGTAATCGATCATCTGCTGCAATGCGTCGCGGTCCCGCTCGCGCATCCGCACGAACTGCTGAGCGGCAGCCGGAACCGCTGCGCGCAATGGCGCGTGCGCCGCGCCCTTGCGCAACCGGTAGCAATGCCGACGATCGCGCTGAACGATACGTGCGTCGATCAACATCGCGAGCGCCACATCGAGCTTGCCGGACGGAACATCCGTCAGCCGTTCCGCCAGCGCTTTCGCGGGCACGGCAGTGCCGCCGGGTACAGCGGACGGCGGTGCGGGTTCGCACTGCGCGTCGCCGCCTGACGCTGCCGCAATGGCGTCGAACACCTGCAACGCCAGTTCGGCGTCGGGATACTTTCCTGCAAGGAAGAACTGCTGAATGCGGCGATCGTTGAGATCGAACAGCAGCACGCAATCGGCATTTTCTCCATCGCGCCCCGCGCGCCCCGTTTCCTGGTAATACGCGTCCAGATTGCCGGGGATCTGGTAGTGAATGACGAAGCGCACGTCCGGCTTGTCGATGCCCATGCCGAACGCGTTCGTGGCGACGATCAGGCGCGCGTCGCCGTTCATGAAGCGGTCCTGCTCGTCGCGGCGTTCCCGGGCCGCCAGCCGTCCGTGGTAGCGGGCGACGCTTTCTCCGCTCGCCGCCAGCCACGCCCATACGCGTTGAACCTCGCGCACGGTCGCGACATAGACGATGCCCGGGCCTTGCAGTTCGCTGGTCAGATCGAGCAGCCGCCGTTGCTTGAGTTCGAGCGCGCGTGCGGCTTCGCGGCGTCCGTGTCCGGCGCCCGTATGAATCACGCGGTAGCGCAAGTTGGGCCGGTACGTACCCGTGCGCACGATCGCGGGGTCGCGCAGCCGCAATGCGTGCACGATGTCTTCGACGACTTCCGGCGTCGCGGTGGCGGTGAGCGCAAGGACCGGCGGGCCGCCCATCGTCTCTACCGCGTGCGCGATATCGAGAAATGCCGGCCGGAAATCGTGCCCCCACTTCGACACGCAGTGCGCTTCGTCCACGACGACGAGTTCCACGCGCGGCTGCGTGCGACCGGCGAGGACGTCGACGAACGCGGGCTGCGCGAGGCGTTCCGGCGTCACGAACACGATGCGCGGGCGGCCGTCGCGCAACGCTTGCAATGCCGATCGCTCGTCCTGACGCCCGAGCGTGCTATTCAGCAACACGCAGTCGATGCCGAGCGCCTGCAGCTTGTCGGCTTGATCCTTCATCAAAGAAATCAGCGGCGACACGACGAGCGTCATGCCGTTCAGATGCAGGGCCGGCAACTGGTAGCACAGCGACTTGCCCGCCCCGGAAGGCATCGTCGCAAGCGTGTCGCGCCGTGCCAATACGCTGCGGATGATGTCCTCTTGTCCGTCGCGCAGGCGCGCGATCCCGAAGCGCTCGCGCATCGTCCGGCGCAGATCGCGCAGTCGCTGGTCCACCGTCGCCATCCGAATCCCCCGGTCGTGATATCGGGGAGCGACGAGCAATGCGTGTGCCGGGCGGCCAAGGTGTCGCCGTCGGCAACCGGTTGCGACGTTGCGGCTCAACCTGGAAGCTGCATCACCGTCGGCCGGTAGCGAATCGGGTCCGTCATGCGTCGTGGCCGGATGGCCGACGATGGAAGGCCCGCATCACGCGGGCCCTCGGTCAATCAGCAATTGCCTTTCTTTGCCTGCCCGGGCGGGCAGAACCCGTTCCCCGGCCCGCCTTGCGGTGCGACGACGACCGGCGGGCCCGCAACATAGGCGACGCACCCGCCGAGCGCGCCGACCACGCTCGCCGCGGCGAGCAATGCGATAACCCCTTTCTTGCCGCCTTGTTCGGCGTACACAGTCCCGCCGGCTTCGATCGGCGCGACTTAGCCGGAGATCGCGCCGCTCACGACGGCCGCGCCGCGGCGGCGCCGCTCGATTGCGGCGCGCGGCGATCGAATCTGCGCGATGACCGTGCCGCTTTTATGACGCGGCCGAGTACGCCCGATCACGACCTGCAAAAACTTGATCGGTAAAAGCACCAAATTCGCGCGAATTGTTTCGTCGCTATAGTCCAAACGTGAACGATAGCGACGGCGTAATGCGCCGCCACCGTTCAGGCAATGACTGTAGACGGATGCTGTATGAAAAACACAATCGAAAAGACCACCGTACCGGTATGGGGTGTGGCGGCCGGCGTACTGCTGGCTGCCGCTGGACTGAGTCTCGGCATGTTCCCGAAGGCGCTGCACAGTGCGGGAACCGCAAACGAATTCATGGCATCCGGCATCGCGATGCTGGGCATCTTCCTCGCCGTCTATTCGGCGCACGAACTGCGACGCAAACGCGTGTACTGAGCGCGCGCACCGCCGATCCGCAGCCCGCCGCAGTCCGGCCGGCGCGTCATGAATGCGTTCGCCCGTCCGGCGGCCCCGCATCGATCAACAGATCGTCGACGATGATTTCGCCAGCCGCGCGGCCGGCGCGCAACGCGTGGAGCGTGTCGTCGAACAGGCGGCCGCCGTCGTCCGCGAGGCGGACTGGCGTGAGCAGGCGCGGCGCGCTGCCGGCCGTGCGTACCTGCACGACCGCGACGAACCCGAAGCGCAGCGCGTCGGGTGGCGGCGCGTGGTCGCGCGGCGGGGCGAGCCGGAATTCGCAGCGGACATCGATCGTGTATCCGCGGTAGGTGTACGCACTGTTCATCTGCAGCTCGCTCGAAAGGGAACGCGACGACGGACCGTGGGCGCATGATATCGGCTCATGCGGGCCGTTGGGGGTGGGGCGTCTACCTACTTGAGGACTTCATGCTCGTACACGAGCTCGACGATGCGTTTCGTCGGGATGCTCGCGCGCAGTTTCTCGACGCTGTCGATGCGAAACCACTTGCACTTGTCGATCTCGTTGCTTGCCTGCGGCGTGTGATCGGGGCCGACTTCGGCGAAGAACACGTGATGAACTTTCGCAAGCCCGGTGAAATGCATCGAGTAGACGAGGGCCTGGCCGGTGATGCCGGTTTCCTCTTCCAGTTCGCGGTGTGCGGCGTCGAGCGGCGTTTCGCTGCGCTTGATCGTGCCGCCCGGCAGCGCCCAGCGCGACGATGCGCGCGCGACCAGCAGCACCTGTTCGTCGCGAAAGCAGACGACGGTCGCCCGTTCCTTGATCGAAACGGTGCCGGTTTCCAGCGTCTTGGGCGAAAGGATTTGAGGCATGAACCGATTCTAGCGAGTGTCGGGCGCCCGGCCAAGCCGATCTGTCGGGGCCAGAGCCGGGCATCGCGGTGCGTCGATCGCGCGACGTCGTCGCGCAACGCCCGCGATTAATTCTGTTCCGGCAGGAACCAGTTCATCACCAGCGCGCAGATGCCGCCCGTTGCGACGCCCGATTCCAGCACGTTCTTCAGCGCATGCGGCAGGCTGTTCAGGATGTCCGGCACCTGCGACACGCCGAGACCCAGCGCGAGCGACACCGCAATGATCAGCAGCGCGCGGCGGTCGAGGTGGATGCCCGACAGGATGTTGATGCCGGATGCGGCCACAGCGCCGAACATCACCATCGCCGCGCCGCCGAGCACCGGCTCCGGCACGGCCTGCAGCGCGCCCGCGACGACCGGGAACAGCCCGAGCACGACGAGCATGCCGGCGATCCAGATGCCGACGTAGCGGCTCGCGACGCCGGTGATCTGGATCACGCCGTTGTTCTGCGCGAACACGGAGCTCGGGAACGTGTTGAACACGCCGGCCAGCAGCGAGTTCGCGCCGTTCACGAGCACGCCGCCCTTGATCCGCCGCATCCACACCGGCCCTTCGACCGGCTCCTTCGAGATCTTGCTGGTGGCGGTGACGTCGCCGATCGCTTCGAGCGACGTGACGAGGTAGATGATCAGCATCGGCACGAACAGCGACCACGAGAAGCCGATCCCGAAGTGCAGCGGCGTCGGAATCTGGAACAGCGCGGCCTGATGCATGCCGGTAAAGTCGAGGCGGCCGAGCATCGCGGCCGCCGCATACCCGATCGCCAGCGCGATCACGAGCGCCGTGCTGCGCACCCACACGATCGGCACGCGATTCAGCAGGATGATGGTGCCGAGCACGAGGCAAGACAGCGTCAGGTTCTGCGCGCTCGCGAACGTGCCGTTCGCCATCGCGCCGAAGCCGCCGCCCATGCTGACGAGGCCGACCTTGATCAGCGTGAGGCCGATCAGCAGCACCACGATCCCGGTGACGAGCGGCGTGATCAGGCGCTTCACGAACGGCAGGATGCGCGACACGCCCATCTCGACGAACGAACCGGCGATCACGACGCCGAAGATCGCCGCCATCACCGTTTCGACCGGCGTGCCTTGCTTGACCATCAGGCTGCCGCCGGCGATCAGCGGGCCGACGAAGTTGAAGCTCGTGCCCTGGACGATCAGCAGGCCGGCGCCGAGCGGGCCGAAGCGCTTGCATTGCACGAAGGTCGCGATGCCGGAAATCACCAGCGACATCGACACGATCAGGGTCGTATCGCGGCTCGACACGCCGAGCGCCTGGCAGATCAGCAGACCCGGCGTGACGATCGGCACGATGATCGCCAGCAGGTGCTGGAGCGCGGCGACGAAGGCCACCATCGGCGCGGGCCGGTCGTTCGGGCCGTAGACGAGGTCGTGCGACGGATCGGTGTCGGCGTGGGACACGGATCGGGCAGGGGAAGCGGGTTGCATGGCGAGCGGGCCGGACAAGGTGGAAAGTGCGGCATTTTAGCCGAAGGGCCCGCCGGCGCCCGCGCCGGCTGCAAACGCCGGGATTCGGGATAACGGTGCCCGATCAGGATGGCCGGGCGTGCGCGCCGTGCCCGCTCGTCAGCGCGGGCGGGCCTCCGGATATGCGCGCTTGCACACGTCGATCACGGCATCGCGCAGCCGGCGATGCGCCGCGTCGCCGTGCATGCGCGGATGCCATAGCGCGGACACGAGGATCTCCGGCAACGGGATGGGTATCTCGAAGCTGCGCAGGCCCAGCGCGTCCGCGACGCCGGGCGTGAACGCGTTGCCGAGGCTCGAGCGCGGCACGAGCGCAATGAGGTCCGTGCCCGCTGCGACGCGCATCGCATCGGGATAGCCCGGCACGACGACGTGCACCGCGTGCGATGGCGCGAGCGGGCCAGCCGGATCGTCCGCCGGCCCGCCGAAATCGCCGAGCTGTGCCGCGATCACGTGGCGGCAGCCCGCATAGCGGGCGCGCGTGACCTTGCCCGTGCCGCTGCCCGACGAGAACAGCGGATGCCCGGCGCGCGCCACCGCGACGTGCCGGTCGTGAAACAGCTCGCGCGTGTGCAGCTCCGGCGCGTCGTCGCCGCGCTTGCCGATTTCCAGGTCGACCGTGCCGTCGCGCAGCGGCGCGGGGTCGCGGTCGGGCTTGGCGACGAAACGCACGCGCACGCCGGGGGCGATGTCGCCGATTGCGGCGACCACCGGAGCGGCGAGCATGTCCATGAACGACGCCCCGGCGCGGATCGTGAACGTCGACGACAGCGTCGCCATGTCGATGCCGGCGGTTGCGGGTCGCAGCACCGCGCGTGCATCGGCTGCGACCGCATGCACGCGATCGCGCAAGGCCGCCGCATGCGGCGTCGGGACGAGCCGGCGTCCCGCCCGCACGAGCAGTTGATCGCCGGTGGCGGCGCGCAGCCGGGCGAGCGTGCGGCTCATTGCCGACGTGCTCAGTCCGAGCCGGCGCGCCGCAGCGGTCACGCTGGCTTCGGTCAGCAGCGCGTCGAGCGCGGTGACGAGGTTCAGGTCGATGTCGTCCATCCGGACAGCATAAGGCATCGCACGATGTGACAGGGCGTCCGATGCAACTATCGATTGATTGTCATGCGTCTGGTGCATCTGTCGACGCATTCCTATAGTGGCTGGATCACGGACTTCGGCAAAGGCAGACATCATGCAATCGACTGTATCCGCCACGGGCGCGCGATCCATCCTGCTCGTCGCGGCGTCGCGCGGGCTCGGGCTCGCGATGGCCGAGCAATTCCTGAACAAGGGCTGGCACGTGACAGGCACGGTTCGCGCGGGATCGGGCCGCACGAAGCTGCACGAGCTGGCCGAGCGGGCCGACGGACGGCTCGACATCGATACGCTGGATATCTGCGAACCCGCGCAATTGTCCGCGTTGCGTGCACGTCTGGCGGGCCGGCGCTTCGACATGCTGTTCGTGAATGCGGGCACGACCAACGATCCGAACCAGACGATCGGCGAAGTCGCGACCGACGAATTCGTGCGCGTGATGATTACCAATGCGCTCGCGCCGATGCGCACGATCGAGGTGCTGCACGATCTCGTGCCCGACGACGGGCTGATTGGCGCGATGTCGTCGGGGCAAGGCAGCGTCGCGAACAACGTGACCGGGATGCGCGAGGTCTACCGCGGCAGCAAGGCCGCGCTGAACCAGTTCATGCGCAGCTTCGCCGCGCGTCAGGCCGCGACGCGGCGCGCGCTGGTGCTGATGGCGCCTGGCTGGGTCCGCACGGAACTCGGCGGCCCCGATGCGCGATTGACGATCGACGAAAGCGTGCCGAGCCTCGTGAACGTGCTGATCGACAAGCAGCGGCGCGCGGGGCTCGAATACCTCGACTACCTTGGACGCACGGTGCCCTGGTAAGCGTCGCGGCGAGACCGCGTGACGCCGGAGCCGGCGCCGCACCGGCGTCCGCTCGGCTTCGACGGGAATCCGTCGCGCGGAGCGTCGCCTTCGCATGCGTGACGGCGCGCTGCGTGCGCTGCGCCGATTCAATACAATGCGACGTCGAGGCGTCCGCGCGGTATCGCGCATCCGGCCGCCATGTGCGATGAGCGGAATCGACCAGCGACCGCGCATCTTGGAATGACGGTTCGCCGCAGCGAGCCGCCGGCGAATATGGAGTGCAGCATGAACGAGCCTTATCTGCAGGTCATCGCGCATTTCTTTGCGAAACCCGGCAACGGCGACCGCGTGGTGGAACTGCTCGCGGAACTCGCGACGGCCACGCGCGCGGAGCCGAAGAACATCGATTACGCGTACTTCCGGTCGCCGGTCGAGCCCGATCACATCGTGATCCTCGAGCGCTACCGCAGCGCGGACGGCCTCGACGTGCATCGGGAAACGCCGCATTTCCAGCGGATCGGCGTCGGCGCGATCATTCCGTTGCTCGATCGCCGCGACGTGACGTGCTACATGGTGCAGCCGGACACCGGCACGGCGACGCCACCGGGAGGCGCCCGATGAACCCGTTTCAGTTCCGTACCGTTCCGACGCAGATCGTCGAATTCGGCGCCGCGCGCCGGCTCGGCGCGCTGTTGCGCGAGCGCTTTCCGGCGCTCGCGCGGATGTGCGTCGTCACCGATGCGTTCCTGCATCGCAGCGGCGTGCTCGCGCCCGCGCTCGCGAGCCTGGCGGACCACGGCTGGCACGTGACCGTGATCGACGACGTGATCGCCGATCCGCCCGAGCACGTCGTGCTCGAAGCGACCGCGCGGGCGGTGGCGGCCGATGCGGAGATCGTGCTCGGGCTCGGCGGCGGTTCGTCGATGGACGTCGCGAAGCTGATCGCGGTGCTTGCGCCGGGCCGGCAGCCGCTCGCGGACATGTACGGCGTCGACAAGGTGACGACGTCGCGGCTGCCGCTCGTGCAGATGCCGACCACGGCCGGCACCGGCTCCGAAGTGACGGCCGTGGCGATCGTCACGGTCGGCGAAGCGCGCAAGATGGGCGTCGTGTCGCCGCACCTGTTCGCGGACGTTGCGATCCTCGACGCCGAGCTGACGCTCGGCTTGCCGCGTGCGGCCACGGCCGCGACGGGTATCGACGCGATGGTGCACGCGATCGAGGCCTATACGTCGTCGCGGCTGAAGAATCCGGTGTCCGACATGCTGGCCGTGCACGCATTGACGCTGCTGTCGCGCAATCTGCTGAAAGCCTGCGACGACGGCAACGATCGGCACGCGCGCGAAGCGATGCTGGTCGGCGCGATGTTCGCGGGTCAGGCGTTCGCGAACGCACCGGTCGCGGCCGTGCATGCGCTCGCTTATCCGGTCGGCGGCATTTTCCACGTGCCGCACGGGTTGTCGAATGCGCTCGTGCTGCCGCACGTGCTGCGCTTCAACGCGCCGGCGGCCGCATCGCTGTATGCGGAACTCGCGGCGGTCGTCGCGCCGGCCGCGACGGGCAGCGACGAAGCGCGCACCCGCGCACTGATCGACGAGATCGATCGGCTGATCGTCGCGACGGGCATTCCGCGCACGTTGCGTGAAGTCGGGATCGGCGAGGGCGACCTGCCGAGGATGGCGTCGGATGCGATGCTGCAGACGCGTCTGCTCGTGAACAATCCGCGCGACGTGACCGAAGCCGACGCATTGGCGATCTATCGCAGCGCGTGGTGACACGGCCGACATGACCGAATCCCAAACGGACGATGCCGCGCGCACGCGCTGCGTCGCGTGGCAGATCGTGCAGACGTGGCAGGGTGCCGAATGGTGCCGGCTCGCCGAAACGCGCGCGGGCATCGACCTGTCGGGCTCGGTCGCGGGCGCGATCGGCGGCACGCCGTTTCGCGTCGACTATGCGATTGCGTGCGGTGCGGACTGGTTGACGCGCTCGGTGCGCGTCACGCACTGGCGCGACGCGCAACCGCCGCGCGAGTTCCAATTCGAATGCGAAGCGGGACGCTGGACGATCGACGGCGCCGATGCGCCGGCACTGGCGGGCGCGACCGACATCGATCTCGGCTTCAGCCCGTCGACCAACACGCTGCCGATCCGGCGTCTCGGGCTCGCGGTCGGTGCGTCGGCAGTCATTCATACCGCGTGGCTGCGCTTTCCGGCGTTCGACCTCGTGCGCGGCGAGCAGCGCTATACACGCACGGCCGAACGTGTCTATCGCTACGAGAGCGGCACGTATGCGGCCGATATCGCGGTCGACGATGCAGGGCTCGTGATCGACTACGACGAATGGCGGCGGATCGGCGCGGCGCCCGCGCCGTGATCCGCCGCGCCGCGCGGCGGCGCGTCAGCGCGCGTTGGCGACCGTCACCTTGCCGGGAATCAGCTTCAACGTGCTGAACGCATCGGCGATGTTCTGCTGATACGCGAGCGTCGCATCGGTGATCGGCTGCACGCCGTAACCGGTGCGTTTGAGCGCGACTTCAAGCGTCGGTGCATCGAGGCCGACGAGCGGCGACAACTGTGCGGCGACGTCCGGGACATGGTCGCGTCCCCAGCGGTCGACCGCATCGACTTCGTCTAGCAACGCGCGCAGCACCGGCCGCTGGGCGGCCGCATATTGCCGGGAAGCGAGGTAGTACTGCGTGTTGCGCACGAGTCCTTCGCCATCCGCGATCACGCGTGCTCCGAGTTGTCGTTCGGCGGCCGCGAGATAGGGATCCCAGATCACCCACGCGTCGACGCTGCGCTGCACGAACGCGGCGCGCGCGTCGGCAGGCGTCAGGTAGATCGGCTGGATGTCCGTGTACGCGAGGCCCGCGTGTTCGAGCGCCTTCACGAGCAGGTAGTGGACGTTCGAACCCTTGTTCAGCGCGACCTTCTTGCCGCGCAGTTGCGCGACGGAGCGGATCGGCGAATCGGGCAGCACGACGATCGCTTCGCCGTGCGGCGCCGGCGGCTCGTTGCCGATATAGACGAAGTCGACGCCGGCGGCCTGCGCGAAAATCGGCGGCGTCTCGCCGACCGTGCCGACGTCGATCGCGCCCGCGTTCAACCCCTCGAGCAGCTGCGGACCAGCCGGGAATTCCAGCCATTGCACCGTTACGCCCTGGCTTGCGAGCCGTTTCTCGAGCGTGCCGCGCGCCTTGAGCACGACGAAGTTGCCGTATTTCTGGAAACCGATCCGCAGTCGCTTGTCGCTGCCTTGCGCGTGCGCAGCCAACTCCGCGAGCGGGCCGAGCGCGAGCCCCGCAGCGGTGGCGGCCGCGCCATGCAGCCAGCGGCGGCGGCGCGGGTTCGCCGGGGGCGTTTCAAGTCGGGCGTGCGGTGTGTCGTTCATCGAGGCGTCCTGCTGGCGGGTTCACGGGTCGCGCGTGCATCGTGCGACCGGCACGCGCTGCGGCCGGTTCCGGGGAACGCATGCTGCCGGCGCGTGCCGGATCCGAGACGATAGGGCAGCACGCGCCGGCGGCCAACCAATGAATCCGCATATGCAAATCAGCGGCCGGACGCTACGGGAACGGCAACGCGGCAGGACGGCGTGCTCACTCGCTGACGAGCGGGCTCTCGTCGATCGAATCGACGCGGTCCGGATAGAACGCGAGGTGCCCGCGAATCGACTCGACGGCCGAATGCGGATGCTCGTACGTCCACACCGCGTTGGTCGCGCGTTCGCCGCCGGCAGGAATCGAGTAGTACGCGCAATCGCCCTTGTACGGGCAGTACGTCGCGTGGCCGGTACGCTGGAGCAGCGACATGTCGGCGTCTTCGCGCGGCACGTACAGCACGGCCGGGTAGCTGGCCTCGCGCAGCACAAGTGCATGCCGCGTGTCGGCGACGATCTTGCCCGCCACCTTCACGACGACGCGCGACGAGTGCGGTTCGATCAGGATCGGATGATCGGGGCCCGGCGACTTCACCGGACGAGAGGGTGTATCGGGATTGATCGACATCATGGATTCTCCGTGAACGAGCCGCGCCCTCGCGCGTGCGGGATGCCGGCGTTGACCAACCGATACGATGCGCCAATTTCGCGGAAGCTGCAGAGGGCCGGAGAGAAGTCTGCGGAAGCGAGTGAACGACGCGTGTGCGGGCGTACCGGCGCGCCGCGCCGCGCGGCAAGCGCGACATGCTGCGCGTTGGTGACCAACCGTTCGTGAAAGAAGACTCAACCGCGCTTATCGCAGCATTTCGGGTTGGTAAATCGCCAGCGATACCGTTGCGAAATGACGAAAACTGCGCGGAGTGCGCATCGCACATGCCGATCGGGATGTGCAATATTTTCCCTCGACGTGCGGGGGAAAGAGAAAACGATACCGATAAATGGAGTGGGTGTTCCCTTTTCTGAACGGGTTGCGGAGGGCCCGAAGAGGTGGTCGAAAACGCCATGAAAATCATGGTGTTGCAGGTTTCTCCCGGATGCTCGCGCCGGCGTTTTCATTCTTACGCCGCACTTCGACGAACGGCCGCCGCTGCTTTGAAAAAAACAATAAGCAACGCACATGAATTTCGTTGTCGCAGGCGCTGCACGGTAAATACATTCCGACGCCAAATAATTTGAAATAGCCGAAAAAATTGTCTATACCCTAGACGAATCGGCGCGATGCGCAGTGTGCCGATGCGGTGTCGTAACAAGCGCGCGAGCGAACCGGCAGAGGCCGCGGCCGATCGTCGCGCGTTGCAGCGATCGAATGGATTCCGGGGTATGTGGACGGCTCGATGTCGGGGCCGCCGCATGAGTCATGAATGGGCGAAACGCAGTGCACGCCACCCGAAGCAACGCCGCGTCTTTACATTCAACGGTCGATCACCGACCCCGTCACACGGAGGTTGTCATGCTGCAATACGTCAAGTCCCTGCTGCGCGATGAACGCGGCGTCAGCTCGCTCGAATATGCGGTTCTCGCCGGCATCATCGTCGTGGCGCTTGCGGCGGTCGGCACGTACCTCAGCGGAACGACGGGCCTGCAGAGCATATTCACGTCGTTGATCAACAAGGTCGCAGGGCTGATCTGATCTCCTGAACCCGCGCGCCGCCGGCCAACACACGGATTCGCAGCGCTAAGACGTGTCGGGACGGGGGCGCCGACGAAAGGCTCTCCGATGCTCTATCTCGTACAGTCGGCGGCGACGGTCGTGCTGGCGTCGCTCGCGATGCAGGACGTTCGCGCGCGGCGGTTGCCCAATCGTACGGTGCTTGCGTTCGCGATGCTGTACGTCGCCGCGGCGGCGCTGGCGCGCGACGGCCTCGCACACGTCGCCGGCCATGTTGCGACCGCAACGGTGATGCTGGCCGTGTTCGGCGTCCTGCATCGCGCGGGCTGGATCGGCGGCGGCGACGTGAAGCTGGCGGCGGCCGTGTTCCTGTGGGCCGGCCCGGCGCTCGCGTTTCCGGTGTTGACGATCGTCGGCGCGAGCGGTGCGGCGTGCGGCGTCGTTGCGCTGGCGATCGTCGCGCATCGTCACGGCGGCGCGCCAACCCGCACACTCGCGACGCGCGGCGTGCCGTACGGCGTCGCGCTCGCGATGGGCGGCGCGCTGGCCGTGTGGGCGCCATTTTCCCGCGTCGTTTCGCTTACCTAGCCGGGGGACGCGCACCGCCATGCCCAAACCGCTGAGAATGGCCGTGCTGATCGTCGCCGCCGCCATCGGCGCGTTCATCCTGCGCCAGGTTTATGTCGCCGCGTCGACGCCGTCGGCAGCTGGCACGGCTAGCGACGTCAACGTGCGAGTCGCGGCGGCCGACCTCCCGGAAGGGCTGCTGCTGCGCGACAACGATCTCGCATGGAAGCGCATGCCGCGCGCGCAGGCGCCGGCCGGTGCGTTCCTCGAATCCCAGCCGGGCGCGGACCTGAAGGGGGCGCTGCTGCGCAATGGCGTCGCCGCGGGTGCGCCGATTCGCGCGGAAAACGTGATTCCGGCTGGCGCGCCGGACTTTCTCGCTGCCGCGCTGCAACCGGGCATGCGCGCGATCTCGGTGCCGGTCGACGACGTGTCGGGCAACGCTGGGCTGATCCAGCCCGGCGACTTCGTCGACGTCGTGCTCACGCAGCAGATCGGCGGATCCGCGACGACACCCGGTACGTTCGAAGCGGAGACGGTCGTGCGCCGCGCGCGCGTGCTCGCGGTCGGCTCGGAATTTCAGCGTGCGAAGGCGCCCGCGAGCGCAGCCGACGCGCCGGTGCGCGCGCGCACCGTCACGCTCGAGGTCGCGCCTCGCACCGCGCAGGTCGTGCTGGTCGCCACGCGCCTCGGTTCGCTGTCGCTCGCGCTGCGCAGCTTCGCCACGCGCGAGCGCCGCGAGGCCGCAGGCGGCGGCGAACAGGAGCCCGATACGCCACCGGTGTGGGCCGGCGACGTGTCGCGCGCATTCCGCGACGCGACGCGTTCGCCGGCCGCGAGAACGGACACGGGCCCGCGGGCGGTGCCGCAGGGCAACACGGTTGTGATCTATCGCGGCTCATCGGTTGACGACGGCTCGCGCGGTGGCGGCGGCATCGGTACGCCCGGCATTCCGCCGCTGCCGTCCGGCTGGCCGGGTACGCCGGTTGCGCAGGGTGCGCCCGCCGCCGGCAACGTCGCCGGCACGACGGCGCAAGTGCCGGGCGCGGTGGTGCCGCAGTGACGAGATGACGCAGTGTCGATTCGGGACGGGCCGTTCGGCGGCCGGTATTTGACGGGAACACGCATGGTGCGCACGGTTCGTTGGATCGCTTTCTGGTGGCTGGCCTGTGTCGTCGCGCCGGGCGCCGCGCTCGCGCAGCGCGCGCACGCGCCGGACGCCGGCGCGGCGTTGACCATCGCGACCGGCAAGGGCGAGATGCTGTCGCTGCCGGAACCGGCGACCGCGATGTTCGTCGCGGACCCGAGCATCGCGGACATCCAGGTGCCGTCGCCGCGCACCGTGTTCGTGATCGGCAAGAAGGCCGGCACGACCACGCTGATCGCGCTCGGCGCGAGCCATCGGCCAATCCTGCGCCGGACGGTGATCGTGCAGGTCGACACCGCATCGCTGCAGGCGGTGCTCGACAGCCGTTTTCCGCAATTGAAGCTGTCGGTGTCGGGCGCTCCGGGCTCGCTGATGGTGTCCGGCAAGGTGCCGGGCGCGGCCGACGCGGACGCCGTGATGCAGTCGCTCGCGCCGTACGTGAACGACAAGGAAAAGATCGTCAACCGGCTCACGCTGTCGCGGCCGATCCAGGTGAACCTGCGTGTGCGCGTGACCGAGGTGAGCCGCAACATCACGCAACAGCTCGGCATCAACTGGAGCTCGCTCGGCGCGGCCGGCAATTTCGTCGGCGGGCTGTTCGGCGGGCGCACGCTGTTCGATCCGACGACGAAACTGTTCAACCTGTCGCCGACCGGCGCGTATTCGGTGCTCGGCGGCTTCCGCGCGGGGCGCTGGTCGATCGACTTCGTGCTCGACGCGCTCGATCAGGAAGGGCTGATCACGATGCTCGCGGAGCCGAATCTCACCGCGATGTCCGGCCAGACCGCGAGCTTCCTCGCGGGCGGCGAGATTCCGATTCCGGTCGCGCAGGCCGGCAACACGACCGGCGCGATCACCGTGGAGTTCAAGCCGTTCGGCGTGTCGCTGGATTTCACGCCGACCGTGCTCGCCGACAACCGGATCAGCCTGAAGGTGCGCCCGGAGGTGAGCGAGGTCGACCCGAACAACAGCGTGACGACCGGCGGCGTGACGGTGCCGGGCCTGTCCGTGCGCCGCGTCGAAACCACGGTCGAGCTGTCGAGCGGGCAGAGCTTTGCGATCGGCGGGCTGCTGCAGAGCCAGACGGCCAATACCGTGTCGCAGATCCCGGGGCTCGGCCGGCTGCCGATCATCGGCCGGCTGTTTTCGTCGAAGAACTTCCAGGACAACAAGACCGAGGTGGTCGTGATCGTCACGCCGTACATCGTGCAGCCGACCGGCCCCGGGCAGCTCGAGCAGGCGCTCGACACCGTCGCGCGGCCGAGCAGCGATCTCGAGTTCGCGATCCAGCGCAATCTCGGGCTCGACCTGTTGTCGGGCGACACGCCGCGTCTCGTCGGCGCGGCGGGCTTCGTGTACTGAACGGAGGAGCGCGCATGCGAGTTCGGACGTTGTTCACCGCGCCTTTGCCGTTGGCGCTCGCGGCGTGCCTGTCGGCGCCGCCGCCGGTCAACCTGCCCGATGCACGTGCGATCGGATTTGACGGCGTGCGCGCGGTGCCGCCCGACTGCGCGAAGCTGATGCAGCCGTCGCATCTCGTCGATGCGGGATTCGGGCGGCCCGGCGTGCCGTTCGGCTGCGCGACCTACACGAATCTCGCGGCGATGCTCGCGCGCCCGGAAGACCTCGTCGCCCCCGTGCCGTACGGCGGTGCCGACGCGCAGGTCGCGGCCGACGCGGTGCGCCGCTACGTCGAGGATCGTGTGAAGCAGGCTGCGCCGGCCAAGGCGCTGACGACGACCGGCGCGCCCGGCCATTGACCCACCCGATGCGATTGCGATGCCGCCCATGAACATCCTCGCCCGTCAGAACGTCAAGCGCGCCGACGCCGCCGCAGCGGCGGACCTCCTCGCGGTCGTGTCCGATGCCGGCAGCGAGGACGTGATCCGCCGTGTCGCGCAGGACCTGTCGATTACGCGCGCCCACGTGGAGGCCGGCAATTGCGACGACGCGATCGGGTTGCTGCAGCAGCACGAGCGCTCGCCGCGCCAGCTGATCGTCGACGTATCGGACTCGGTGATGCCGGTGTCGGACCTGATGCGGCTCGCGGACGTATGCGATCCGTCGGTGCGGGTCGTCGCGATCGGCACGCAGAACGACGTCGGGCTGTTCCGCAACCTGCTCGGCATCGGCGTGCAGGACTACATCGTGAAGCCGCTGACGGTCGATCTGATGCGGCGCGCGCTGACGACGACCGAGTCGGTCGTGCAGGTGCGCACCGGCAAGATCGTCAGCTTCGTCGGCGCGCGCGGCGGCGTAGGCACCACGACGATCGCGGTGAGCCTCGCGCGCTGCCTGGCGGGCGAGAAGCGGCGGCGTGTCGCGTACGTCGACCTGGACCTGTACGGCGGCGGCGCGAACTCGATGCTCGGGCTGTCGAGCAACAACGGGCTCGTCGAATTGCTGAGCATGGAACAGCGCCCCGATGACGCGCTGTTCGACCGCATGCTCGTCACGAAGGGCGACCGGCTGCACGTGCTGTCCGCGGAACTCGCTTATGGCGAGGACGCGCAGCTGCGCGACGATGCGATCGAGCGGCTCGTCGACATGATGAAGGACCGCTTCCATTACGTGCTGTTCGACGTGGGCAACCGTGTCGGCAAGCTGTCCGAGGATGCGCTGGCGGTATCGGATCTCGTCTATATCGTCGCCGACCGCTCGGTGCACGCCGCGTACGAAGCCGCGCGGCTCGCACGCTTCGTGAAGGAAATGCCGGGCGAGCGGATGCTGTCGATGGTGCTGAACAATCCGCTGGAGCCGGTCAAGGGGCGCGTCGCGCGCGCCGATTTCGAGGATGCGTTCGGCGGTGTGCAGCTGCGCGAGCTGCCGCACGATCCGCAGTCGCTCGCGATCGCGGAGAACCTCGGCGAGCCGATCGAAGGCGCGAAACACCGCGGCTTCCCGGAGGAGATCCGGATGCTCGCGAACGGCATCACCGGCGAATCGATGGCCGTCGCCGAGCCGTGGTATGCGCGCTTCGTCAAATGGAGGAAAGGATCGTGACGTTCGGTACCCGCAAACGGCCGACGCAGGACCGCGCGCCGGCGGGCCCTCCCGCTGCGCCGCGCGACGACTCGCCTGCGCCGGCTCCGGTCGCGAGCCCGGCGCCGGCGTCCGGTTCCGCGTCCGGTTCCGCGTCCGGTTACGCGTCCCCGCGCGGGGCGGCAACGGCCGATACGCAGGAAGCGCTGATCCGTTCCGGCAAGTTCGATGCGATCCGCACGGCGGTGTTCGCGTCGATGAACATGTCGGCCGCGCTGATGAAGACGCGCGACGAAGTGCGGGCGGGCATCGAACAGGTGGCCGCGCATACGGTCGAGCGCGAGCGCCTGAAGATCACCGCGGGCGAGCAGGTGCTGATCGTCGACGCGATCCTGAACGACATGTTCGGCGTCGGGCCGATCGAGCCGCTGCTTGCCGACGACACCGTGTCCGACATCCTCGTCAACGGCCCCGATCAGGTGTACGTCGAACGCGCTGGCCGGCTCGAACTCACACCGCTGAAGTTTCGCGACAACGCGCACGTGACGAGCGTCGCGCAACGGATCGCGGCGGCGGTCGGGCGTCGCGTCGACGAGAGCAGCCCGATGGTCGACGCGCGTCTCGCGGACGGCAGCCGCGTGAACGTGGTGCTGCCGCCGATCGCGATGCGCGGCGCGTCGATCTCGATCCGCAAGTTCGCGAAGCGCGACATCACGCTCGCGCGGATGGCGCATCAGGGCAACATCTCGCACGCGATGCTGCAGGTGCTGAAGATCGCGTGCGCTTGCCGGCTGAACATCGTGATTTCCGGCGGCACAGGCTCGGGCAAGACGACGCTGCTCAATGCGCTGTCGCAGCACATCGAGGAGCATGAACGGATCGTGACGATCGAGGATGCGGCGGAGCTGCAACTGCTGCAGCCGCACGTCGTCAGTCTCGAGACGCGGCCGGAGAATACGGAAGGGCTCGGCGGCATCTCGCAGCGCGATCTCGTGCGCAACGCGCTGCGGATGCGGCCGGACCGGATCATCCTCGGCGAAATCCGCGGCGCGGAGGCGTTCGACGTGCTGCAGGCGATGAACACGGGCCACGACGGCTCGATGACGACGATCCACGCGAACTCGCCGCGCGACGCGATCAGCCGCCTCGAAAGCATGGTCATGATGGCGAACGCGAACCTGCAGCTGCTGTCGATCCGCCGCCAGATCGCGAGTGCCGTGCATCTGTTCGTGCAGGTCGAGCGGATGCGCGACGGCGTGCGGCGCGTGACGCGCATCACCGAGATCGTCGGGATGGAAGGCGAGGTCGTCATCACGCAGGATCTGTTCGCGTTCCGCCAGGAAGGCGACACGACCCGCGACGTCGTGAAGGGCGTGTTCGAGGCGTCGTCGCTGCGGCCCGCGTTCGCGCCGCGGGCCGCATATTACGGCGTCGAGGACGCACTTTCGGAGGTATTCCGGCAATGAATGCGGCCGACGTATTCGCGCTGGGCGCATTCATCGTGATCCTCGCGATAGGCGTCGGGTTGTCCGCGTTGTTCGAGCGCGCGCGCCACGCGCCGGAGCAGCGCATTCGCGCGCGCATGCGGCATCTCGCACCGACGCCCGCGGGCCGCGAGACCGGTGCGGCGGCGGCGTCCGGTGTCGCGCTGTTCGACCTGCCGCGCCGGCACGGGCGCGCGCGCGCGTGGCTGCAGCGCTACGTCACGCGCGTGCGCGCAGTCGCCGGCCAGCGCGGGATACGGATCGTCGTCGCGAGCACGATCGCCGGTGCGATCGCGGCAATCGTCGTGGTGAAGCTGGTCACCCTGCCTCGCCTGCTGTATCCGCTAATCTACGTCGGCTTGCCGCTGCTCGCGATGCGCGCGAGTTACCGCGCACTGATCGAGCGCTTCCGGATGCGCTTTCTCGCAGCGTTTCCGGACGCGATCGATCTGATCGTGCGCGCGGTGCGCGCGGGCATTCCGGTCACGCAGGCGATCAGCGCGGTGGGCGAGAACGCGGCCGAGCCGGTGCGCTCGACGTTCCGCACGATGGGCGACAGCCTGCGCGTCGGCGTGGATCTGAAAGACGTGCTGACGCAAGCGGCGGACCGGCTGATGATCGCGGATTTCTCGTTCTTCACCGTCTATCTGCTGCTGCAGCGCGAAACCGGCGGCAGCCTCGGCGAGACGCTGGACGAACTGTCGAGCATCATTCGCACCCGCCGCGACATTCGCCTGAAGACGCGTGCGTTGACCGCCGAGGGGCGCATCACGACGAAGATCATCTCGGCGGTGCCGTTCGTGATGATCGGCGCGTTGTTCCTCGTGAACCGCACGTACGTGATGCTGCTGTTCGATACGCACGCAGGGCGCGTGATGCTGACGATTGCGGCGGTGCTGCTGACGATCGGTCTGCTGACGATTCACAAGATCTCGAAACTGGATACCGCGCGATGACGATGTCGATGGTGGCCGGCCGCGGCCTCGAACTGTTGCTGCTGCTCGCGTGCGTCGCGCTCGCGCTGGCGACGCCCGGCGGCGGCACGCGCCAGCGCATTGCCGAGCGCGTGCGGCAGGCGGCCGGCCAGCGGCCGCCGTCGCTCGCGAGCGGCCGCCTGCAGCCTGGCGATGTGCGTCAGAACCTGACTCGGCGGCTTGCGCAGCTCGGCGATCGGCTGCCCGTGCTCGACCCGATGCAGCGCGTGAAGCTCGGGCTGCAGCTCACGCGCGCCGGCTTTCGCGACCGCCGTGCGGTCGCATCAATGATCGGCGTCAAGCTGAGCGTCGGCGTGCTGTTCGCGGGCATCGCGATCGTATTCAGCCCGTACATCCCGCACCTCGGACAATACTTCCCGATTCGCGCGATCGCGATGGTCGGCGCGTTCGTGATCGGGGTGATCGTGCCCGAGTACGTGCTCGGCGCACTGATCCGGCGGCGCAAACGCATGATCGCCGCATGCTTTCCGGATGCACTGGATCTGCTCGTGATCTGCACGATGGCCGGAAACAGCCTCGTATCGGGCATGCGCCGCGTCGCGCGGGAACTGCAGCGCATCTGTCCGCCGCTCGCCGACGAGTTGACGGTATGCGCGGACGAGCTGACGCTCGGCGGCAACGTATCGGAAGCCATGGCGCATTTTGCGTTGCGCGTCGATTTTGCGTCGGCGCGCTCGCTTGCGACGACGCTCACGCAATCACAGCGCTTCGGCACGCCGATCACGCAGGCGCTGCGGACGCTGTCGCGTAGCGAGCGTACCGAGCAGATCGTTGCGCTCGAGGAACGAGCGGCGAAGCTTGCGCCGAAGATCACGTTGCCGATGATGCTGTTCATCCTGCCGACGGTCGGCCTGATCGCGGCCGGCCCGGCAGCCATCCGTCTGCTCGAGGTGCTCAAATGAAAGGCTCCGCACGACGCGCATGCGCATTCGCGATCGTATTGCCGCTGCTCGCCGGCGGCTGCGCGCCGGCGATCCAGACTCGTCCGGTGCTGTCGCACAAGAGCGACGACCCGCAGGCGGAATTGCGGATTGCCGACAGCGCGCTGGCCGGCGGCAACGTCGATCTCGCAGCGACGCTGTACGAGAAGGTGCTGGAGAAGCACCCGGATTCGCTCGCGGCGCGCGTCGGGCTCGGCGACGTGAATTACCGCACCGGCGATCTCGAGCGTGCGCGGCTGCTCTACGAGCAGGCTCGCCAGCAGGCGCCCGCCGAACTGGGGCCGCAGGTCGGACTCGCGCGCGTCGCATTGCGGCAGCGCCGGCTCGACGAGGCCGGCCAGCGCTACCGCGCGTTGCTGGCCGCCCAGCCGAACCTTCCGCTCGCGGCGCAAGGGCTCGGCACGGTGCTCGACCTGCAGGGCCGCCACGAAGACGCGCAGGCCGTCTACCGCGACGCCCTGCGCGTGCATCCGGAAGCGCAGGGGCTGCGCGTCGATCTCGGGCTGTCGCTCGTGCTCGGCAATCGCGCGCGCGAGGGCGTGAACGTGCTGCTCGACGTAGCCGGGCTGCCCGATGCACCATGGCAGGCGCGACAGAATCTCGCGTTTGCGTATGGCGTGCTCGGCAACACCGATTCGGCGAAGAAGCTGCTGTCGGCGGATCTGCCGGCGTCGGCCGTGGCGGACAATCTGCGCGTCTACCAGGCCGTGCGGGCCAGGCTTGCCGCACACCCGGTCGCTGAAGCGTCGCGCCCGTCGACGGGCGCGGCGCTCGAGCCGCGCGCCGTGCCGGACGCAGCGGGAGCAGCAAAATGACACGCGCGGCGATGCGCGCGCGCGCGGCGCGCGGCGTGGTGTCGCTCGAGTTCGCGCTGATGTTGCCGTTCCTGCTGATGGTGCTGATCGGCATCATCGACGTGAGCCTGCTGCTATGCGACAAGGCGGTGATCACGAACGCGAGCCGCGAAGCTGCCCGGGCCGGCGTCGTGCTGCGCGTGCCGATGCTGACGACGACCCAGATCGCCAACGTCGCACTCGGCTACACGCAGAACAGCCTGGTCAGCGGCGGCGCCGCGACGCCGCCGACGGTGACCGTGACGCAGGCGAACGGCACGACGTCGGGCTCCGCGCTGACCGTGACGGTGACTTATACGTATTCCGGGATGGTGCTCGGCACGGCGCTCAGCGCGCTGACCGGCCCGGTCACGATCTCCGCGAGCTCGGTGATGCGCTATGAATGATGCAGCCTGCGCACGACGCGCCCGTGCCGCGCGCGAACGCGGTTCCGTCGCGCTGTTCTTTCTGATGTTCCTGATTCCGCTGCTGTCGTTCGGCGCGCTGGCGATCGACATCGCGTGGGTCGCTACCGTGCGCAACCAGTTGCAGAACGCCGCCGACGCAGCGGCGCTCGCGGGGGCCGATGCGATGATGTCGCCGACCGGCGGCGCGTTGAACTGGTCGCAGGCCGCGCCGGCGGCGAACGGCGTGATCGCGCAGAATTCGGCGGCGGGCGCGCCGCTCGCGACCGGCACGGTGACGACCGGCTACTGGAACGTGACGCGCACGCCCGCGTCGATGCAGCCCGTCACGATCACGCCCGGCCCCTACGACGTGCCGGCGGTGCAGGTGACCGTGTCGCGCACGCCCGGCGTCAACGGCGGCTCGATTCCGCTGCTGCTCGGCACGTTGCTGGGCGTTCCCGGTGCATCGGGGAGCGCGACCGCGATCGCGGTGCTCGCCGCGCCGGGCGGCGTCGCGGCCGGCGGGCTGTTTCCGATCGCGATCGATCAGTGCGTGTACAACCAGTACTGGAACGCGCAGACCAACCAGCCGCTGATCAATCCGCTGACGGGGCTGCCGTACGAGTTTTCGATCACGAACGGCCAGACGTACGGCACGCTGTGCATGGGCGGCCAGTGGACGTCGTTCCAGTCGACCGCGACCGATACGACGACGATGAGCGGCCTGATGGTGACCGGCAACCCGACCACGCTCAACATCGGCGACAGCATCTATCTCGCGACCGGCGTGAAGGCGACGCTCTACACGTCGGTGCCGGTCGGCGCGACGGTCGTGCTGCCGGTCGTCACGCAGACGTCGAGCAGCACGTACGTGCCGATCGTCGCGTTCGCGGCGTTTCGCATCGACGTGTCGCTGGGCGGCTCGTACAAGTACATCCAGGGGCACTTCGTCGCCGGCGTCAAGATGACTGGCGTTGCGACCGGCGTCGGGCCTTACTACGGCGTGTACGTGCCGCCGCGACTCGCGTTGTGAGCGTCGTGCCGCGCGCGGCGCAGCAGCACGAGCAGCGCAAACAGCGTCACGGCCGGCCCGATCTGCGGCAACTGCAGCCACGGATTCAGGTATTCGACGCCCGGCAGCGCCCACATCAGCGTGATCGCTGCCTGCTCGCCGCGCAGCCAGCCGTCGCGCCAGCCGATCGACAGCATGCATCCAATTGCGACCGCGAGCCACGCGAGTTCATAGTGCCACACGTACGGGTTCGCCACGAGCGTCGCGACGGCCAGCACGGCCGCGCGCACGCGGGTGTCGCGCGATTGCCTCCACGCGGCGCACGCGGCCGCGATCGCGATCGCGGCGATACAGGCGTGCACCGCATACGTGGCGCCGAGCGGCATGCCCGCGAGGCGAAGCGTTGCGAACGGGGTCGGCGACACGAACCAGAACGTGACGCCATGCTCGAGAATGATCGACCGGGCGAGGGCGGTGCTGGAGACGAACCGGCGCAGCGAGTCGACGCCGCAGACGAGTACGCTCGACACGGCGAACACGCCGCTCGCGAGCGCGGCCCACGCAATCGTGCGCCATGCGCGCACGGCCACCAGCACGAACGGGAACAGCAGCGCCATCTGCGGCTTGACCGACAGCAGCGCGATGCAAAGGCCGGCCCACACCGGTCGCCGGTCGGCCCAGAAAACGGCCAGCGCCGCACACGATGCGGTCAGGAATGCGTTTTGTCCGAGGCTCGCCGTGACGAAGACGCACGGCGCGGCGGCCAGTGCGAGCGGCGCGACCGCAGCCGCGCCGCGGATGGCGCGCAGGCCGGACACGTGCCACACGGTCGTGCCCAGCACGACCACGCCGCCCGCGACGAACAGCGGATACGCGAGCGCGAATGGCAGCAACGCGAGCGGCGTCACGAGCAACAGATAGGTGGGCGGGTACAGCCAGGGCGCGAAGGTGCCGTGATGCAGGTTCGTGAACAGTTCGGCCGACAGCCGCGAGAACGCGGAGAAATCGTATGCCTGCGCTGGCGAGCCGTGCAGCATCACGTACGACGCGGACCAGAATACCGAGAAGTCGGCGCCGGGGCGCAACGTGACGGCGCCGTTCGAATCGCGCACGACGGCGACCCAGATCACGATGAACAGCAACTCGAGCACGAGCATGAGCGCGCTGTACAGCACCACGCGGCGCGAGGTGAGCCACGCGCTGGCCGTGCTATCCGCGGTGCGCGTCGACTGGCGGAGCATGTCCAATTGCGCGCCCGGGCCTATTTGAACGATGCCTTGCGGGCCGCGATGCCGGCCGCTGACGGCATCGCGGCCCGGCGGCGCAGCTGATGGGCGCGCTTCAGCGGAAACTGCAGCAGCTTCGATGCCGGGTGCGCGGCGGCGTCGCGCTCGGCGCGGTAGCGCCGCCTGACGAGGTAGACGGGGCGCTGCTTGGATTCGTGGTAGATCCGGCCGAGATATTCGCCGATCACGCCGATGCCGATCAGCTGGATGCCGCCGACGAACAGCACGACGGAAATCAGCGACGGGTAGCCGTGTACGGGATTGCCGAACAGCAGCGTGCGCACCACGATGAACGCGCCGTATACGAGCGACAGCATCGCGAACGTGATGCCGACGTAGGTCCACACGCGCAGCGGCACCGTGCTGAAGCTCGTGATGCCCTCGAGCGCGAAATTCCAGCGCCGCCAGCCGGAGAACTTCGAGCGCCCGCCGCTGCGCGGCGCCCGCGTATATTCGACGATCGTGGTGCGAAACCCGACCCACGCGAACAACCCCTTCATGAACCGGCGCCGCTCCGGCAGCGTGCGCAGCGCATCCACGACGTCGCGATCCATCAGCCGGAAATCGCCGACGTTCTCCGGCATTTCGACTTCGGACAGCGCGTTGTGCACGCGATAGTAGAGCGCCGCGGCCGCGCGCTGCAGATACGGGTCGCACATCCGGTCGGTGCGTTTCGCGGCCACGACTTCGGCGCCGTCGCGCCAGTGTTCGATCATCGCCGGAATCAGCGCAGGCGGATCCTGCAGGTCGGCGTCGATCACGATCACCGCAGCGCCGGCCGCTTCGTCGAGCCCCGCGGTGAGCGCCGCTTCCTTGCCGAAGCGCCGCGTGAGATCCACCACCTGCACGCGGGCGTCGCCGGCGGCGATCGACAGCAGCCGTTCGAGCGTGCGATCGCGGCTGCCGTCGTTGACGCAGACGATCTCGAATCGCACCGCGGCGACCGACTCGAGCACGGGCAGCGTTTCGGCAAAGAATGCGTCGATCGTTTCTTCTTCGTCGTGAAACGGCACGACGAGCGATATCAGCGGCTTCCTGGCGTGCATGGACATGCTGCGGTCTCTCCGAGCGATCCGGCCGGCGCTGCACCGTGTGGTTTTCGTTGTCGTTTGCCGAACGGGCGCGGCCCATGCGGCGCGAAGGCGGTTCCGGCCTGCTGGTTCAGCGCAGGCCCGACGACCGGCAGTCGATTCATTGTAGGCAAGAATCGCCGATTCGTAGCACGTATCGACGCGTGCTTGCGGCGGCCGCGTTGCCGGTCAAACGGTCGGCGGCCCGCATCGACGCCGGGCGCGCGGCGGCGCTACGATGACGCTTTCGACACGGAAGGAGCGCGCGATGCAAGTTCAGGATCTGACCGGCGCATCGCTCGATTTCTGGGTGGCGATGGCGCTGGAGCTCGGCGCGCCGCGCGTCGGCGCGGCGGGATGCACGGCGATTCGCGCAGTGGGCGGCGTGCCGGTGCCGTTCGCGCCGTCGTCGTCATGGCCGGACGGCGGGCCGCTCGTGGAGCGGCTGCCGTTCGGCGCCTTCGAGCGCGACGGCGGCCACGGCGGGTGGCGTGCGGTGCTGCATCGGGCGGTGCCCGCAGCCGGCGAACGCTGCACGTTCGATCAGTCGGGGCCGACGTTGCTGATTGCCGCGATGCGCACGCTGGTCGCGTCGACGTTCGGCGACGACGTGCCGGATCTCGACATGTCGAAGCCGCGCTGAAACAGCGGTGAGAGCCGTTACGCAGCCGACAGGTCGCGCACCGCGATCGACGCGACGTCGACGCGCCTCGGCAGGATCGCGTCAGCGGCCGCGCGATCGGCAACACGCTGCAGCACGGCGATGTCCGCGCCGCTGATGCCGCGCTGCGCGAGGGCCGCGCGGCCGGCGATATCGGCGGCCGCGTCGCGCGGCAGGCGCGTGAGCGACGCATAGACCGTCGCGTATTCGGCCGGGTTCGCGAGCGCCCACCGGCCGGCGCGCGTGAGCCGCGCGAGCACGTCCGTCAACGCCGCGCGCTTCGACCGGTCGTCGAGCGTGTCGACCGGCGACGTGAGAAAGGCCAGCCCCGAATTGATGCCGGTGCCGTCGCGCACGATCCGGGCGCCGCGCCGGACCACGTTGCCGTAATACGGATCGAAGGTCGCCCAGATGCCGATCTGCTTCGCCTCGAACGCGGCGAATGCATCGACCGGCAGCACGAAGCGGACGTCGACGTCGCCCGGCGCAAGGCCGTGCTCGCGCAGCGCGCCGTACAACTGATATTGCGAGATGCTGCCGCGCGCCGACGATACGACGACGGTGCGCCCCTTCAGGTCGGCGACCGTGCGCACCGGCGAATCGGGCTGCACGACGATGCCGAGCGATGCGGGCGAGCCGACCCGCGTCGCGACGATCCGCAGAGACGGATCGCCGAGTGCGGCCGTCAGCACGGGCAGGTCGCCGGCAGGCGCGAGATCGATCGCGCCCGCGCGCTGCGCCTCGAACAGCGGCGCGGCGCCCTGGAAGTTGGCCCACCGAAACCGGTACGGCACGCCGTCGAGCACGTGCGCCGCTTCAGCCAGCGCGCGCAGGCCGCCGGCCTGATCGCCGAGCACCAGCGTGACGTTCGACAGATCGGCGCCGGCCGCGCGGGCAGCGGTCGGAACGGCGGCGGCGCCGGCGAGCGGTGCGGCGGCCAGGGCGGCCACACGCAGCAGCGCGCGGCGGCGGGCCAGGGTGGCGGGCGATGTCATCGGCGGGTCCTCGGTGATCCGCGCGGGCCGCGCGGCTGCCGGGCAGATTACGGAATCGGTGTGGCGGCGGCAAACATCGATTCGCGAAATGCTTATTCGGGCGTCGTTGAATGAGCGGGCGTCACTGCGATGGCGATGCGTTCGCGGTGGCGCATGCGCGTTCGCCGATGCGATGGCGCGAATGCGTGGCAGCAGGCAGGCACAGTGCGCACGAATGCGCGTACTGCCGTCCGCCGGGCGCATGCTTTGCAGAGATCGTGGTCGTGCTGGCTGCGCTACCGGTCGGCACCGGGCCGTACATGCTGCGCGACTGCCGCGTGCGCGAAGCAGAGGTGACATCGCGCACGATCCTGCGATCGACGCTCGGAGGGCGACCGTGTCGGTGTCGGTCAAGCGCGCGATTGCGCGGCATGTGCAGGCGGGGTGTCCGTCAGTGCGCCTTCGTCACGGTCCGGTGGACGCGCGCCGCAGGTGCGGCAAGCGCGCGCCGCGCGTTGCAGCACTGAATCGGCGGCCGGCGGCGGGTGTGCCGCGCCGGTTCCGGCGCGTCGGGCGCGGCCGGTGAAGCCGTACGCGCATCGGTGTCCGCAAGCTCCAGCGCAGCCGGCACCGCCGAGACCGCCGGCTGCGCCGCTTCCGCGTCGAGCCAGCCGCGCGTCGCTTCGGCGATCAGCGCACGCAGCCAGCGCACGCCGTCGACGCATGCGCCGGATTCGTCCCACGTTATACGGTACGCGATGTCGGGCGGTTCGGCCGGCAGCGCAACCGCGCCGAGCGGCAGCAGTTTCGCGTAGTGACGCGCGAGCCGATATGTGGTGGTCAGGATCAGGTCGGAGCGCACGAGCGCATGCGCTGCAAGTTCGAAATGCGGCAGCGTGACGACGATCCGGCGCCGCAGGCCGACGCGTTCGAGCTGCCGGTCGATCGCGCCGGACGCTTCGAGCCACGACGGCGTCGGGCACAGCTGCGCGGCTTGCGCGAAGGCGTCGGCCGTCATCGCGCCGCGTCGGGCGAGCGGGTGCGTCGCCCGCATCAGGCACACGATGCGATCGTCGAACAGGTCGTCCTGCCGGAAGCGCGACGTGCGGGCGGGGCGGTTGTCGATCACGACGTCGAGTTCGCCGTCCGCGAGCGCGCGTTCGTCGTCGAAGCCGTCACCGAGCGGATGGAACACGAGCTGCGCATCCGGCGCGCGTTCGCGGAACAGCGCGACGAGCTTCGGCACGAACAGCACGTTCAGGTAGTCGGGGCAGCCGATCCGGTACGTGCGCACCGACGTGCGTGCGTCGAACGTCGGCTGCTGGATGCGGATGAAGTCAATCACGCGCAGTGCATTGCGCAGCGGCTCGATCAGCCGCGCGCCGAACTCGGTCGGCACCATCCCGTAGCGGCTGCGCACCAGCAGCGGATCGCCGAGCAGCGTGCGCAGGCGTTTGAGTGCGGCGCTCGTTGCCGGCTGCGACATGTTCAGACGCACGGCCGCGCGCGACACGGTGCGCTCGGAGAGCAGCACGAGCAGGATGCGCATCAGCCGCGCGTTGAGTATGTCGAGCGCGCCCGTGGCGTCGGATGCGTCGAGGCGACCGCCGTTCGGCTCCCGTGCGTGCCGCATGTCGCTACGCGTTCCCGCGGCCCGTCATTTGACGAAGGTGCGCGGTCGGCGCGAGGTCGGGATCGGGCAGCCCCGGGCGCAGCGCGGGATCGCGCGCGGCCGTATCGGTTCGATGCAGGGCGTCGTCCGGGCCGGGCACGACGCCCGCGCGGTGAGTGGCTTCCAGGTGCACGCGTTGTCTCCTTCCATGTCCGGCGCGAAGCGTCCGCGTGCGCAGGCAGCGCGGGCGTCGTCGGCGTTATGTGCCGGATTTGTTCGCGAGTATGGGCGGTGGGCGCGGCGATGGGAAATTAAATATTCGGCTGACCGTCATTTGAAAAGCGAATGGGGCGCGACCGGCAGGTCTGCGCCGCGGCACATGAATTGCGTGATGACCGGTTCCATCCACATCGACATCAGCGGAGGTGTCATGCAGCGATATTCCATTCGTCAAGTATCGCGAGCCGTTTTCGCCGGCGTCCTGATCGCCGGCCTGGCGGCGGGTGCGGGCTGCAAGAAGACTTCGAACGACACCGGCACCAGTGCGAGTTCGGACACGAGCGCCACGGGCGGCATGTCGCCCGCGCCGTCCACCGCGCCTTCGGGCATGCCGAGCAGCGGCACGGCCGGCGCCGATAGCGGCACGACCGGCGGCGCGGCGAGCATGCCGGGCACGGCGTCCACGCCGGCTGGCGCGAGCGGCGGAGGCTGATCGGCGGCGGCGGGCGGCACGTGCGCAGGTCCACGGCCTGCGCGGGTGCCGTTGTCGTGGCGTGCCGAAACCGCACGTGCGCCGCGCGGCGCGCGTGCGGGGCGGTGCGCGTGAAAAGTTTGCAAGGACCGTTGTAGCGATTCGCGGCGCGGCGCCGGCTGCAGCACGCGGGGCGCGCGGTCCGGAAACAGGAGGTGCGATGCAGAACGCGGAATCGAATTCAACCCCGGAACAGCAGCGCAAACAGATCGACCGGAGCCCGGTGAAGACGCCGGCCGCGGGCGACATGCCGGATGCGGCAACCCAGGCGGCGGAAACGGCGAAGCGGCCGCTCACGCCCGAGGGCGTCGCGGGAAAGATGCCGACCGGCCTGCCGCCGATCGACGTCGACTCACATGCGGTCGACAGCGGCGACCCGGTACGTCGTGCGGGTGGCCGGATCGTCACGCTCGACAACGCGAACATGGCGATGACCGACAACACGGTCGACGTCGATGGCAAGGGCATGGAGGCGCGCACCGGCGCGACCGAGTGGCACGACAACGTCATCTATTCGAACGCGTCGCTCGACGATGCGGTAGCTACGCCGGATGAAGGACTTGGCGGCATCGAAAGCCGGCCGGGCGGCAACGTCCCGCAGATCGCGACGCGGCCGGGCTGGCGCGTGTGCTATGTCGGCGACGTCGATGTCGAACGAGGCGACTCCAGGCGCGCCGAGCACGTGATCCGTCTCGAGCGGAGCGAATGACGTCCGCGTGATCGTGCAAGCGTGATTTGCCGGGCGGACCGCCGGATGGCGGTCCGCCCGCGGCCGTTACTGCGGGCCCAGTTCCTGCGCGGACGTGTCCGCATCGTTGCCTTGCGCGACGAGGACGTGCACGTCGTTGGGTATCACGTCGCCGATGCCGCCGGCCGGAATCGTCAGCAGCAGCCAGTCGGCGTTGTTGTTCAGCGCGACCGGCGCGGTCTTCAGGATCGGTGTCTTGCTGCCGGCCGTCGTGACGACGATCTGGTAGGTCCCGCCGCTCAGATAGACGGAATCCTGGCCGGACGCCGGCACCGCATTCTGGTACGCCGCGCCGGCCAGCGTCGGGCTTTGCGCGGAGATGTCGGCGCCCGGAGGGACGACGTACACGTCGACGTTTTGCGCATTCGGCGATGCGTTGAAACTGCGCACGCGCGCCTTGTCGGACAGCAGCTTCTTGTCGAACGGATCGTCGATCACCGAAATCGCCGACGACGTGCTCGGCAACGCGACGGTCGTGTAGTGGTGACCGTTCGCCGCGCTGAACGACTGCGACGCCACTGTCGCGGTCGTTCCCGATATGTCGTAACTGGCGGTCTGCGTGCCCGAGTCGATGTCGTGATAGCGGGTCACGCCTTTGTACGCGATACCCGATGCATCGACCTTCGCGTTCAGGTAGTAATCGAGATTCGGGCCGGCCGGCACCGCGTTGATGAAGCGCGCCTGAGGCTTCGAGATGCCGAGTTCGGTGCCGACGTCGTTGCCGTCTCCGCCACATGCCGTGAGCACGGAAATGACCGAGCACAGGGCCACTATCGTTCGTATGGATTTCATTGTCGTCCTCTCGTTCAGGGAAACCTGCTTGCGATGCGGTGTCGCCGCGCGAGGGTTCGCGCGACGCGCAGCGCCAATTGAAGGAAGGATTGCCGTCCGCCGGGGCGACGGGCGCCTGAATGTCGCAAGCACCATGCCTGCGTGGCTGAATCGGCGCGCGCGCCCGGTGTGGCGGCGATGCGGCGGTCCGCGTTCGCGGCGTAGCGCGCGGCACCGCGTGCGGCAGGTTCAGGCATTTGTAAAAAAGCAGTGCGTCGACGCGTGCTGTGGTACGCGCGCGCTCGCCGTCACGTACGCCCAGTGCGTTTCAAACGGCAACCGGCTGGTCGAGCGGCGATGCCGTCCACGCGACGGAGGGTCGTTCGCCGAAATGGTTGTGAGTGCAACTATCATCGGAATGCGATGCGATGCGATGCGATGCGATGCGATGCGATGCGATGCGATGCGATGCGATGCGCTTCGGGAACGGTGTCGACGGACCACGGGAATCGATTGCGCCGACACTTCTCGCGGCCGAGGGATATGCAATCGGTGCAAGCGGGTAGCTTTGCTCGCGGAGACGCCGCGCATGCGCTGATGCCCGCTCGATCGACAACGCGGACGGTGGGCGGCGCCGCGGTGCGTGTCCAGGCGTCAGCGGGTCGCGCGTCGGGGAAATCGCAGCGGCGGGGCGGGGTCCGCCGCCGGCCGTGAAGCTGTCTGGCCTGCGGGTACAAGCCGGGGGCGCACCGAATCATCATCCGGCGAATGGCGCGAAGCCGCGCGACAGCCGGGAAAAGCGACACAAGCGCACCGACGCAAGCGGTGCGGCCTGTAAATTTTGCCGGCGTCAGCAGATCGTTTAACCATTCGAAACAATGTGTTCACTGAAAAGGGCATGATCTCCGGCGATCCGGCAGGCATACTGTCGCCTACGTTGCTCAATGCCGTCGAACCGACGGTGCGCTTGCCTCCATGTCCATTTCCGTGCCTTTCCGATCCCTCCGATGGTTGACCGCCGCGACCGCCGTATGCTTGCTCGCCGCGTGTTCGACCGCTTCCGACGTCACGGCGACGTCGAACCCGAACGTCTTCACCGTGACGACACGCACGCTCGGGGTGTCGACGACGTGGGCCGACGCTCATGAAAAAGCCGTCAACGAAGCCACCAACTACTGCACGCAGCGCGGCATGCGCGCGAGCCTGAAGCAGGAGTCGGTCACGGGCGGCCGCCGCGTCGACGCGCGCTCCGAACTCGCGTTCGAGTGCCATCCGACCTTCGAGACCGCGTCCAACCCGCGCGGTTGAGCGCGCGTCGCATTGCGTCTGTCGCGGCCGCGACACCCGCGATCGCAGTGCTCCGAATGCAGAACGACCCGCAATGCCGCGACAGGCATCGCGGGTCTCCGCGCGTGCGCCGGTTGCGTTACACGGCGGGCCGCGCTTCGTACAGTTTCACGCACGCGGAAAAATCCAGCGTGCCGAGCCCTTGCTGGCTCATCGACTGATAGAGCTGCTGCGCGAGCGCGCCCATCCACACCGGCTGCCGTGCGCTGCGCGCGGCTTCGGTCGCGAGCCCCAGATCCTTCAGCATCAGGTTCGCGGCGAAGCCGCCCGAGTAGCCGCGCGCGGCGGGCGCCGCGTCGTTGACGCCCGGGTACGGGTTGCAGGTGTCCGAGCTCCAGCAGCGGCCCGTCGACGTGTTGATGATGCCGGCGAGCACGGCCGGATCAATGCCGAGCGCGGCGCCGAGCGCCATCGCCTCCGACACGCCCATCATCGAGATTCCGAGCAGCAGGTTGTTGCAGATCTTCGCGATCTGCCCGGTGCCCGTGCCGCCGCAGTGCACGACGTTCTTGCCCATGTCGAGCAGCACCGGACGGATGCGCTCGAACAGGGCGGCCGGCGCGCCGACCATGAAGGTCAACGTGCCCGCCTGCGCGCCGCCGGTGCCGCCGGACACCGGCGCGTCGGCGAGCGGGAAGTCGCGTTGCGCGGCGGCGTCGGCCACCGCGCGCACGGTGCCGGGGTCGATCGTGCTGCAATCGACGAACGTCGCGCCGGGGCGCGCGCCGGCGAGCACGCCGTCGTCGCCGAGATAGACGGCGCGCACGTGCTGCGCGGCCGGCAGCATCGTGATCACGAGCGCCGCGCGGGCGGCCGCGTCACGCGGCGACATGGCCGCCGTCGCACCCGCGCGCACCGCGGCGTCGATTGCGTTCTCGTCCAGGTCGAACACTGTCAGCGCGTGGCCGGCCTTGAGCAGGTTGGCGGCCATCGGGCCGCCCATGTTGCCGAGTCCGATGAAGGCGATTTCCATATGCGGGCTCCGTCGGATCAGCGCAGTGCGATCGTTGTGTTCACGCCGCCGGCCGTCGTGTCGTCGTCGAACCAGCGCGCGGTGACCGTCTTCGTCTGCGTATAGAACTGCACGACCTGCTTGCCGTACGGGCCGAGATCGCCGAGCTTCGAGCCGCGCGAGCCGGTGAAGCTGAAGTACGGCACCGGCACCGGAATCGGAATGTTGATGCCGACCTGGCCGACGTCGATCTCGCTCTGGAACTTGCGCGCGGCCGCGCCGCTCTGCGTGAAGAGGCCCACGCCGTTGCCCATCGGATTCGCGTTGACCAGCGCGATCGCTTCGTCGAGCGTCGCCGCTTCCATCACGACCACCACCGGCCCGAAGATTTCTTCGCGGTAGATCGACATGTCGGTCGTCACGCCCGAGAAGATCGTCGGGCCGATGAAGTTGCCGCGTTCGTAGCCGGGCACCTTCACGTCGCGGCCGTCGAGCAGCAGCGTCGCGCCTTCGTTCACGCCGGCGTCGATCAGCGACGCGATGCGCGCCTTCGCCGCCTTCGACACGACCGGCCCGACGTCGGTGCCGGCTTCGGCGCCCGCATTGACCTTCAGCGCCTTCGCTTTCTCGACGAGGTCGGGCAGCCAGTCGCGCGCGCTGCCTACCAGCACGACCACCGACGTCGCCATGCAGCGCTGGCCGGCCGCGCCGAAGCCCGCGCCGACGAGCGCGTTGATCGACTGCTCGCGATGCGCGTCGGGCAGCACCACCGCGTGGTTCTTCGCGCCCATCATCGACTGCACGCGCTTGCCGTGCTGGCTGCCGAGGTTGTATACGTGCGTGCCGACACGCGTCGAGCCGACGAACGAGATCGCCTTGATGTCCGGATGCGTGCACAGGCGATCGACCACCGTCTTGCCGCCGTGCACGACGTTCAGCACGCCCTTCGGCACGCCGGCCTCGATCGCGAGTTCGACGAGCTGCATCGTCGAAAGCGGATCCTGTTCGGACGGTTTCAGCACGAACGTGTTGCCGCACACGATCGCCATCGGGAACATCCACAGCGGGATCATGCCGGGGAAGTTGAACGGCGTGATGCCTGCGCACACGCCGATCGGCTGGCGCAGCGTGTACGTATCGACGCCGCCCGCGACGTTCTCCGCGAATTCGCCTTGCTGCAGCGTGCCGATCGAACATGCATGCTCGACCACTTCGAGGCCGCGGAAAATGTCGCCTTGCGCGTCGGGCAGCGTCTTGCCTTGCTCGGCCGTCAGCGTATGCGCGATCCGTTCGAGATTGCGGCGCACGAGATCCTGGAACTTCAGCATGATGCGCATGCGTGCGCCGATCGGCGTCGTCTTCCACGTGTGGAACGCGCGCTGCGCGGACGCGATCGCTGCATCGACCTCGTCGAGCGTCGCGTACGGCACGCGGCCGATCACGTCCTGCGTCGCGGGGTTGACGATGTCGCCCCATTCGGCGCTTTGCGAGTCGACGAAAGCGCCGTCGATCAGCAGCTTGGCAGTGGGCAGGGCGAGGGTGGTCTGGGGAACTGCGGCGTTCATGAAAAATCTCCGATGCGAAGCGAAAGGGTGGCCTGCGTCCGCCGCGCGCGGGCACGGCGGACGACAGGTCGAACTGAATGCGGATGAATGCGGCGGGTGTGCGCGGTGCGCTCAGGTACGCGCCGGACGCATCAGCGCGGTACAGGCGAGCGCGAACACGCCGAAGCCGATGAGGTATGCGATCACGTAGTGCGGCTGCCCGCCGCCGGCCTTCAGCAGCGACGTCGCGATCATCGGCGCGAAGCCGCCGCCCACCACGCCGGCGAGCTGCACCGACAGCGAGATGCCGCTATAGCGGATTTCGGCGGGGAACTGCTGCGCGAACAACAGCGATTCCGGTGCATACAGGATCGGAAACACGACGCCGAGGCCGAGCACGATCGCCCACCATGCGTACGACGTCTGCTGCGTGCCGAGCATCATGAAGAACGGCGCGGCGAACGCGCACATCAGCACGAGGCCGATCGCGAACATCCGGCGCTGGCCGATGCGGTCGCTCAGATGTCCGCAGAACGGCATCGTGACGAGCGACAACACCGCACCGGCCGTGATCGCGTGGAGCATGTCGGCCTTCGGCAGATGAAGCTGCTGCGTCGCATACGCGAGCGCGAACGTGACGACCATGTAAAACCACGTGTTTTCGGCGGCGCGCGCGCCGACGATCGTCAGCACCTCGCGCGGATGGCGGCGCAGCGCGGCCGTCACCGGCGACTTCTCCGCCTTGCCCTGGCGCTGCATCTTCTCGAAGTCCGGCGACTCGGGCACTTTCGCGCGGATGAACCAGCCGAGGCCGACCAGCGCGATGCTCGCGAGGAACGGCACGCGCCAGCCCCACGACAACATGTCCGCGTCCGGCAGCGCTGCGACCGCGGCCATCGCGACCGACGACAGGATCAGCCCGAGCCCGACGCCCGTCTGCGGCAGGCTGCCGAACAGCCCCTTGCGGCCCTTCGGCGCATGCTCGACGGCCATCAGCACCGCCCCGCCCCATTCGCCGCCGACCGCCATTCCCTGCAGGAAACGCATCGCGATCAAAAGCGCCGCGGCCCAGTAACCGATCCGGTCGTACGAAGGGATCAACCCGATGACCATGCTCGGCACGCCCATCAGCAGCAGCGTGATCATCAGCATCGCCTTGCGGCCGACGCGATCGCCGAAATGGCCGAACACGATGCCGCCCATCGGCCGGCCGATGAAGCCGACCGCGAACGTGCCGAACGCTGCGAGCGTGCCGACGACGGGGTCCAGCGACGGGAAGAAGATGCGGTTGAACACCAGCGCGGCGGCGGTGCCGTAGAGGAAGAAGTCGTACCACTCGATCGTGGTGCCGGCCATGCTGGCCCAGCCGGCCAGCAGGTAGTGCTTCGCGGTGCGCTCGGGCGCCGGTGTCGCGATGGTCGCATGCTCATCGAGCGTGGATCGGGTCTGCATGGTGTCTCCGTTTTTTGTTGCCCGCGGCTCATGGTCCGCAGGTCACGGTCGAGTATAGTTATGCGCGGATCCATGATGTACCGACAAGAAAACCGGTTGGATGTGCATTTCTGCATATCGACGGCCGGCCCGGAGACACCCTGCGTTTTTTCCCGCCGATGCGACACGCTACCGAGCCGGTTTCCGGCAACCTGAACTGGGACGACCTGCGCTTTTTTCTCGAAGTTGCCCGCACGCAGCGCGCGAGCGGCGCGGCGAAACGCCTCGGCGTCGACTACACGACCGTCGCGCGGCGCATTCGCGCGCTCGAGGCTGCGATGGGCACGCTGCTGTTCGACAAGTCGCGCTCGGGCGGCTTCACGCTGACGGCCGAAGGGCAGCGACTCGTCGCGTATGCCGACGCGATGGAGACGACCGTGCAGTCCGCGTGCGACCAGGTCGCGAACACCGGCGAGGCGCTGTCGGGCCACGTGCGGATCGGGTCGACCGAAGGGTTCGGCTGTTTCTTTCTCGCGCCCCAGCTGGCGCGGTTCCGCGTTGCGCATCCGCACGTGACGGTCGACCTGCTGCCGGTTCCGCATTTCGTGAACCTGCCGAAGCGCGAGGCCGATCTTGCGATCACGCTCGAGCGGCCGGAGCGCGGGCCATACGTGGCCACGAAGCTGTGCGACTACCAGCTGCGGCTCTATGCGACGCGCGACTACCTTGCGCATCATCCGCCGATCGCGTGCACCGGCGATCTCGCGCGGCATGCGTTCATCAGCTACGTCGACGATCTCGCGTTCAGCAGCGAATTGCTGTACCTGGAGCGCGCGGTGCCGGGCGCGACGGCCGGCTTGCGCACGACAAGCGTGATCGCGCAGGTGTTCGCGGCGCTGCAAGGCGGCGCGCTCGCGATTCTGCCGTGCTTCATGGCCGCGACGCAGCCGGCGCTGGTGCCCGTGCTGCGGGATGACGTGGTGGTCACGCGCTGCTTCTGGCTGACATGCCGCGAGGATTTGCGCAAGCTGCGGCGCGTGACGGCGCTGTGGGACTACCTGCGCGCGGCGGCCGACGCGAATCGCGCGTTGCTGATGGGGGAGTCGGAGCGGCTGCGGTTCATTGGGGAGCCGCAATAGCGGATCGACGGGCGACGCAGAGGGCCGCGCCGCAATGCAATCGCCCCGCACGGGGCGGGCAGCTCGGGCGGGTTGCGTCATGCTGCCGGGCAGACCGTGCGCTGCAGCGGCGTGGACGCATACGGCGTTCGCGCCGGCGCGCGCGAACGCGCGGCGTCCGCGCTCCGCTCTTGTCGTACGAGAGCCGCATGCAGGCGGTGCCGCCGCTTTCGACGAGCAGAGTCATGAACGCACGGACGGCGGCGCTGCGTGCCCAGTCGGCATCGGCATCGGCATCGCGCAGCGGCCGTGCATGGTCGTCGACGACGCGCGGCGCGGCGGCGCGCTGATCGACGTGCTGCCGGGGCGGGCGCCGAAAGGCGGGGACGTGCACGCGGCGTTTCCCGGCGCGCCGCGGGCTGCTGCCGCGCTTGCGGTTGCTGATCGATTTCCTGTCCGAACACATTCGCCGGGATTGACCGTGCGGTCAGTCGCAATCATCAGACGAAACGATCGTCGCGGGTTCGGCCATTACCGCGCGTAAGCCCTGATGCACGCGCATGCACGGGGCAGCACGGATTGGTGTTAAATGTATTTTGGTGCGTGTTGGGGCGCGCACGAAAGGGGACGCACCGGCGTTGCGTAAGCCCCGGGGCGGTAAACGGCACGAAGGATCGCTAACGAACCGGGCGCACCAGACCCGGTCGAACTGACGGCAGGATTCAGCTTGAATACCGAACCGCAAAGTTCTCGCTACAGCCACGGGCTTGCAGCCGAAGTGCTCGCGTCCGAGCAAAGCGTGCTGCGACTGATCACGCGCAACACACCGCTGCCGGAGCTGCTCGTCGAAGTGTGCCGGCGTGCCGAGGGGCTGCTCGGCGACGGCGCATCGTGCACGATCCTGCTGCTCGACCCGGACGGCGTGCACGTGCACGTCGGGGCCGCGCCGTCGCTGCCTGCGGAGTACAGCGCCGCGATCGAAGGTGCGCCGATCGGGCCGGCCGCCGGTTCCTGCGGCACCGCGATGCACGAGCGGCGGATGATCGCCGTCGAGGACATCGAAACCGATCCGCTGTGGGCCGGCTTCCGGTCGGTCGCGTTGCCGCTCGGCTTGCGTGCTTGCTGGTCCGTGCCGTTTCTGGACGAAGCCGGCACCGTGCTCGGCGCGTTCGCGGTGTATCACCGCATGCCGCGCCGGCCGAGCGACGTCGAAACCGACTTGCTGCGCGATATCGGCAACAGCGTGGGTCTCGCGGTACATCAGGACTCGATCGCGCGCCAGCTCGTACGCAGCGAGGAACATCACCGCCTCGTCGTCAACAGCCTGAACGAAGGGATACTCGTCGTGTCGCGCGACGGCGTCGTGATCGCGAGCAATCCGAGCGCGAACCGGATGGTGCGTGCGAAGGGCGAGCTCGTCGGCCGGCGGCTGTCGACGGTGATCCTGTACAAGCTGCACGAGGACGGCACGCCGATCGCGCCGGACGACTGGCCGAGCCGGCGCGCGTTCGCCACGGCCACGCCGCTGCTCGACTACACGGTCGGCTTCGGGCTGGCGGACGGCGACGTCATCTGGGTGCGCGGCAACGCGGTGCCGATCGTGAAGCCGGGCGAGGCGCAGCCCGAATCGGTGCTCGTGTCCTTTCACGACATCGGCCCCATCCGGGAAGCGCAGCAGCAGCTGCGCTATCTGGCGACGCGCGATGCGCTGACGGGCCTCTACAACCGGCGCTGGCTGTCCGACCGGATGCGCGAGCTGTTCGGCGCGCGCGATGCAGCGGGCGGGCCCGCACGCGTCGCGATCCTGTTCATCGATCTCGTCGGTTTCAAGAAGGTCAACGACACGGCCGGGCACGACGCGGGCGACGCGCTGCTGCGCAGCGTCGCCGCGCGGCTCGCCGCGTGCGGCGGCGGCCGGTATGCGCTCACGCGCGTCGGCGGCGACGAGTTCGTGATTCTCGTCGACCATTGCGACGATCCCGACGAATTGTCCGCGCTCGCGCGCGAGGTGATCGATACGATCGCAAAGCCGTTCGCGATCGCGAACAACGAATACTGGCTCGGTGTGTCGATCGGGATCAGCGTCGCGCCGCGCGACGGCGACGACGCGGTCACGCTGATGCGCAACGCCGACTCCGCGATGTACGACGCGAAGCAGCGCGGCCGCAACCACTTCACGTTCTTCACCGCGCAACTGAACGTGCGCCTGCAGCGCCGCTTCGCGATCGAGCAGTCGCTGCGCCGCGCGATCTCGTCGGATACGCTGCGGCTCGTGTACCAGCCGGTCGTCGATGCACGCAGCGGCCGCACGGTCGGCGCCGAAGCGCTGCTGCGCTGGACGAGCCCCGAGCTCGGCCCGATGTCGCCGGCCGAATTCATTCCGGTCGCCGAGGATACCGGGCTCATCGTCGCGATCGGGCAGTGGGTGCTGGAAACGGCCTGCCGGCAGGCCGCCGAATGGCGCCGCACGATCGCGCCCGACCTGATGGTCGCGGTGAACCTGTCGCCGCGACAGTTTCACGAAGGCCTCGTCGAGTCGGTATACGACTGCCTTGCGCAGACGCAGCTCGACCCCGGCGCGCTAGAGCTTGAAATCACCGAAGGCGTGCTGATGAACGACACGGATACCGTGATGCCGATGCTCGAAGCGCTCACGGACATGAACGTGCGGATCTCGGTCGACGACTTCGGCACCGGCTATTCGTCGCTCGCGTACCTGAAGCGCTTTCCGCTGCACAACCTGAAGGTCGACCGGTCGTTCGTGTCGGGCGTGCCCGATCACCGCGACTCGGTTGCGATCACGCAGGCGGTCGTCGCGATGGCGCATTCGCTCGGGATGAAGGTGACCGCCGAAGGCGTCGAAACGCAGGCGCAGTCGTGGTTCCTGCAACAGATCGGCTGCGACATGCAGCAGGGCTACCTGTTCGGCCGGCCGCTCGATCCGGCCGACTACGCACGCCGGCTCGTCGCCGTGTAGGCATTCACGCGAAGCCCCCGCCGGGCGGAACGGCGGGGGCTGCGGACACATCGATCTCCACACGATTCTTGCCGTCGCGCTTCGCGCGATACAGCGCGCGATCGGCCGCCTCGATCAGCGACGTGGTCGGCACGCCCGCAGCCGGCACGACGCTCGCGCCGCCAATGCTGATCGTCACGTAGCGGCCGGTGGACGAATGCGCGTGTTCGAGCCGCAACGCCTCGACCGCGAGGCGGATCTTCTCGCCGAGCAGCCGCGCGGCCCCGGGCGCCGTCGCCGGCATCACGACCGCGAACTCCTCGCCGCCGAAGCGCGCAGCCAGATCGCCGGACTGTCCGAGGCACCGCTCGATGGTCGCCGCGACCTGCTTGAGCACGGTGTCGCCCGACACGTGTCCGTACGTGTCGTTGTACAGCTTGAAGTTGTCGACGTCGATCATCAGCAGCGACAGTTCGCTGCGCTCGCGCGCACCCCGGCGCCATTCGGCGGCCAGGTATTCGTCGAGATAGCGGCGGTTCGACAGCCCGGTCAGGCCGTCCGAATGCGTGAGGCGGCGCAGTTCGAGATTCGCCTCGAGCAGCTGTTGCTGCGATTGCCGTAGCGCGCGATACGCCTCGTCGCGCTGCAGCAGGTTCATGTACGAGCGCGAGTGATAGCGGATCCGCGCGACCAGTTCGATGCGGTCGGGCAGCTTCACCAGGTAGTCGTTCGCACCCGCCGCGAACGCGGCGCTCTTGATCACCGGTTCTTCCTGCGTCGACAGTACGATGATCGGCACGTCGCGCGTCGCCGGGTTCGCGCGGTACGCCTTGACGAGGCTCAGCCCGTCGGTGCCCGGCATCACGAGATCCTGCAGCACCACGGTCGGCCGCGTCTCGATCGCGGTCGCGAGCGCGTCGTCCGAGCGTGCGCAGTAGTGGAAGTCGATGCCTTCCTCGTCGACGAGCGCGCGTCGCACGGCTTCCGCGACGATCGTCTGGTCGTCGACGAGCAGCACCATCGCAGGGGCGTCGGCGTGCGGCGTGGGCCGCGCGTGCGCGGCATCGAACGCGGGATGCGGGCCGCCGGGCGGCCGGGTGAAGTCGCTGGTCATGATCGGTGCCCGGTTGCGCCGTGGCCGCGACGGGTGTGACTGAGTTTCATCGGGCGTCAAATCCGTGCGAGCGCCGCCAGTTCGCCCGCGATGCGCTCGAGCGGCAGGATCGCGCGCGCTGCGCCGAGCGTCGCGGCCGCTTTCGGCATCCCGTAGACGGCGCTCGTCGCCTCGTCCTGCGCGATCGTGTGATAGCCCTTCATCCGCAGCGCCTTCAGGCCGATCGCGCCGTCGCGGCCCATGCCGGTCAGCAGCACGCCGATCACGCGGCCGGGCCAGTGCTCGGTCAGGCTGTTGAAGAACACGTCGACCGACGGCCGGTACGGCGTCGCGGCCGGCTCGCGCGTGTATTCGAGCGTGCCGGCGCGCGTGATGCGCAGATGATCGTCGGTCGCCGCGAGCAACGCGATGCCCGGCTGCGGGCGGTCGCCTTCGTGCGCGATGCGCACCGTCAGCGGCGTCTGGCCGTCGAGCCATTGCGCCATTCCTTCGGCGAATGCGCGATCGACGTGCTGGACGATCACGATCGGTGCGCTGAAGTCGGCCGGCAGGCTGCCGAGGATCGACGCGAGCGCGCCGGGGCCGCCCGCGGACGCGCCGATCGCAATCAGCGGGCCGCCGCTGCCGCGTGCGGCCGTGCCGGCCGCGCGGACGCCGCCGGGCGCGTCCAGCAGCCGGCCGATCTGGTCGATCTTCGCGAGCAGCAGCCGTGCGGTGTCGCCGGCTTCGCCGTCGCCGAGCCGCGGCGTGTCGACCGCGTCGAGCGCGCCGGCGCCCATTGCCTCGAACACGCGCCACGCGTTTGCGCCGATGCAGCTCGTCACGATCAGGATCGCGCACGGGCGGCCGGAGCGCATGATGCGCCGCGTCGCCTCGATCCCGTCGAACTTCGGCATGATCAGGTCCATCAGCACGACGTCGGGCGGCTGCGCGGCGCACAGTTCGACGGCCTGCGCGCCGTCGGTCGCGACCCACAGCACGCGATGCTCGGGCCGGCGCGCGATCGCACGGCGCATCGCCTCGACGGCAAGCGGGAGGTCGTTGACGATGCCGATGTTCACAAGCGGGATACTCCGGTCGGTTCGTAGTGTTGGATATGGGCCGGGTTCATGGAAGGCGGTGTCGCTCCGGCGTGCCGAACGGCAGCGGCGGGAGACGGCACGGAGTTCTTTCGATTGGCTCGCCCGCATGCTGTCATGCGGCGCGAGCGGCGGCAACCGGAAAAATTGCGCATTGCGTCGTTTTCGACCTTTTTCTCTATCGTGAGGCGGGAATCGGCGCCGCCGGGGCACGCCGGACAGCCGCAAGCCGCACCATGCCGCGGTGCGATAACCGCGCACCGGCAGGGCCGTTTCCGCAGGCGGGCGCGGTGGGGCGGCGTCCGCGGCGGCGCCCGCATCGGCAAGCAGGCTGCGCGACGGCCGGCGCCAGCCGTGCGCGGCGCGCATTCAGCCTCAATGGCTGCGCGCGTACCCCTGGATCAGCGCGCGCATCATTCCTTCGACCGTCGCGTCGCGCAAATCGGCTTCCTGCTCGCATTCCTCGACGAGCGCGGCGAATGCGGTGGCCAGCGTCACGCGGTCGACCTCGTGACGCTGTTCCATCAACGTCACCATTCCGTCCTTCGCCAGATGAGCGGAGAACGCGCGGCTGCCGATGGTCTGGAATACGTCGATCATGGCGGCTCTCCCGTTCGTTTCGATGCCTTCCAGTTTAGTGTGCGCACCCGCGCTCCGCCACGCGCGGCGGCGGCCCGCTCCCGCCGCACATGCCGCGCTTCACGGCGCGGCTCGCGCGCCGGCCCGGTCCGACGGGCCGGTGCCGAACCGCGAGCGGCACATGGCGGGCACGCGGCAAAAGCGGTGTCGTACCGGTTTCAACGTTTACCCGTAGCCGCAAATTGTCGACTTTTTATCGATAAAGTCTCGTGTTAGATTTTGCGGCCTGAAGCCGGTCGAAACCGGGCGGCCGGCGCGTGCTGACAGCGTCGGGGATCCGACACAAGGAGGGGCAATGCTGGTGCTGATAGGGGTGCCGATCGTCGTGATCGGTTTCGCGCTGCGCTTCAACGCGCTGCTGGTGGTCACGATCGCGGGGCTCGCGACGGGGCTGGCGGGCGGGATGCATCTCGTCGACATCGTCAGTGCGTTCGGCAAGGCGTTCACCGACAACCGCTACATGGGGCTGATCTGGCTGACGCTGCCGGTGATCGCGCTGCTGGAGCGCAACGGGCTGAAAGAACAGGCGAAGCGGATGATTTCGCGCGTGCACGCGGCGACCACCGGCCGCGTGCTGATGCTCTACTTCGTGCTGCGCCAGGCGACCGCCGCGCTCGGCCTCACGTCGCTCGGCGGTCACGCGCAGATGGTGCGGCCGCTGATCGCGCCGATGGCCGAAGCCGCCGCGGTCAGCCGGCACGGCGACCTGCCGGAGTCGGTGCGTCAGCAGATCCGCGCGCATGCGTCGGCCGCGGACAACGTCGCCGTGTTCTTCGGCGAGGACATCTTCATTGCGATCCAGTCGATCCTGCTGATCAAGGGCTTTCTCGAACAGAACGGAATCGCGATCGAGCCGCTGCACCTGTCGGTGTGGGCGATTCCGACCGCGATCGCCGCGCTGCTGATCCACTGTACGCGGCTCGCGCTGCTCGATCGTCGGCTGTCGCGCGGCTTCGGCGCATTCGGACGGGAGGGCGCGCGATGATCGGCCTCGAACCGCTGTATACGCTCGCCGGGCTGCTGTTTGCCGCGTTCGCGTGCTTCAACCTGACCGACCGCACGAACCCGCGCCGCGTCGTCAACTTCGCGTTCTGGGCGATCTACGCGCTCACGTTCCTGTTCGGTGCGCTGCTGCCGCACTTCGTGACCGGTTGCCTCGCGATCGCGCTCGCGCTGCTCGCGGGCTCTGGCAAGCTCGGCCGCGGCAAGTCCGACGAAGCGGGCGATGCGGCCGCCGCGCGGCGCGACGCGAAGGCGCTGCGCTTCGGCAACGTGCTGTTCCTGCCTGCGCTGCTGATTCCCGTCGTCACGCTGATCGGCACGTTCGTGCTGAAGCTCGTGCCGTTCGTCGATCCGAAGAGCGTGACGCTGATTTCGCTCGTGCTCGGCACGCTGGTTGCGTTCGGCGTCGCGCTCGCGATGCTGCGCGATTCGCCGGTTCATGCGCTGAAGGAGGCGCGTCACACGATGGACGCGGTCGGCTGGGCCGCGATCCTGCCGCAGATGCTGGCGGCGCTCGGCGCACTGTTCGCGGTCGCGGGCGTCGGCGGGGTGGTGTCGGGGCTCGTGAAGGAGTGGGTGCCGATCGATTCGCCGTTCGCCGTCGTCGCGGCCTACACGGTAGGCATGGCGCTGTTCACGATGATCATGGGAAACGGGTTCGCCGCGTTCCCCGTGATGACGGCGGGCATCGGCCTGCCGCTGATCGTTCATCAGTTTCACGGCAATCCGGCGATCATGGGCGCGATCGGCATGCTCAGCGGCTTCTGCGGTACGCTGATGACGCCGATGGCCGCGAACTTCAACATCGTGCCGGCGGCGCTGCTGGAGCTGAAGGACAAGAACGGCGTGATCAAGGCGCAGTGGCCGACCGGCGTGCTGCTGCTGGCCGTGAACACGCTGCTGATGTACGCGTTCGTATTCCGCTTCTGACGAGACTGCCATGACCGATCGACTGACCGCCGAACTCGCATCGAAATTCGCGTCGCTCGCGCTCGCGCACTTGACCCGCGAATATCCGAACAAGCTCACGCATTCGCTCGAAGGCCCGCACGACGTGCAGGGGCCGCGCGCGCTGCATCCGATCTTCTACGGCAGTTACGACTGGCATTCGTGCGTGCACGGCTACTGGCTCGTGCTGCGCGTGCTCGAACGCTATCCGGCGCTGCCGGAGGCCGAGCGGATCATCGCCGTGGTCGATGCGCATTTCACCGACGCCAACGTGGCCGGCGAGCGTGCGTATCTCGCGTTGCCGCACAACAGCGGCTTCGAGCGGCCGTACGGCTGGGCGTGGCTGCTTGCGCTGTCCGCGCAGCTCGAGCGGCTCGCCCTGAAGGGCGTGGTCCCGCAGGCCGCGCGCTGGGCGAAGACGATGACGCCGCTCACCGAGCTGTTCGTGTCGCGTTTCGAGGCGTTTCTGCCGAAGGCGACCTACCCGCTGCGCGTCGGCACGCACTTCAACACCGCGTTCGCACTCGCGCTGACGTTCGACTTCGCGCGCGCGACGCAGCGCGACGGGCTCGCGGCGCTGATTGTCGACACGGCGAAGCGCTGGCACCTGAACGACGTCGCGTGTCAGGCGTGGGAGCCGTCGGGCGACGAGTTCCTGTCGCCCGCGCTGATGGAGGCTGAGCTGATGCGGCGCGTGCTGCCGCCCGGCGAATTCGACGGCTGGTTCGCGCGTTTCCTGCCGGATCTCGCGCGTGGCGAGCCGGCGACGCTGTTCGTGCCGGCCACCGTCAGCGACCGCAGCGACGGCAAGATCGCGCATCTGGACGGATTGAACCTGAGCCGCGCGTGGTGCCAGCGCTCGCTGGCCGGCGCGCTGCCGGAAGGCGATGCGCGACGCACGAAGCTGCTCGATGCGGCGGACCGGCATCTCGCGAGCGCGCTCGCGCACATCGCGGGCGACTACATGGGCGAGCACTGGCTCGCGACGTTCGCGCTGCTGGCGATCGAAGCGCACGCGTGTCGTCGCGAAACGAGCGACGCGGGTGCGCCGTAACGGTTTTGTAATGATCGAATTGGCTTTGCAGCGGACGCAATACCGCTTTCCATCGGCCGGGCGGCGCGACGCGGCAGCGAGTCGATACACTGCCGTACCGGTTGACAGGGCCCCGGCGCTGGCCCGAAGAAGGAGACAGTACAGATGGACACCCAACGCGCAGCGGTCGTCACGTACCGCGGCAATGCGATCGAGAACACGCACGTCGCCGATGTGGCGGTGGTGGATGCCGGCGGCACGCTGCTGTTCCGGCTCGGCGATCCGTTCCGGATGACGCTCGCGCGCTCGGCGGCGAAGCCGGCGCAGGCGCTGTCCGTGATCGAGACGGGCGCACCGGAACGGTTCGGTTTCGACGACGCGGACATCGCGCTGATGTGCGCGTCGCACAGCAGCGAGGAACGGCATATCGCGCGCACGCGCGCGATGCTCGCGAAGGTCGATGCGCAGGAGTCGGATTTGCGCTGCGGCGGCCATGCGCCGCTGTCCGATGCGGTGTACCGGTCGTGGATCAAGCGCGACTACACGCCGACCGGCGTCTGCAGCAACTGTTCGGGCAAGCACGTCGGGATGCTGGCCGGCGCGCGGGCGATCGGCGCTGCGATTGCCGACTACCACCTGCCGGAGCATCCGATGCAGGTGCGCGTGAAGCACGTGGTCGCCGACGCATGCGGATTGCGCGATGACGAAGTCGACTGGGCAATCGACGGCTGCAATCTGCCCACGCCGGCGTTCTCGCTCGATCGCCTGGCGCGTCTGTACGCGTCGCTGGCCGATGGCGCGGACCAGGTCGATGCGCGCGGCGCCGATGCGACGAGCGCCCGCGTGCGTGCGCTCGCGCGCATCCATCATGCGATGACGGCCTATCCGGAGCTGGTCGCCGGCGAAGGGCGCTACTGCACGGTGCTGATGGATGCGTTCGAAGGCCAGGTCGTCGGCAAGCTCGGCGCGGACGCGTGCTACGGGATCGGCGTGCGTGCGTCGGCGCGCACGCGGGCACTCGGCGCCGATGGCGCGCTCGGCATCTCGGTGAAGATCGAGGACGGCAATATCGACGTGTTGTACATGATGGTCAGCGAACTGCTCGAACGGTTGCAGATCGGCACCGATGCGCAGCGTGCGCGGCTCGCCGCGTTCCACCGGCCGCCGATGCTGAATACGCAGGGCGTCGAAGTCGGCCACGCGACGTTCCCGTTCGAATTGCAGGAAGCCTGAACGGCGCCGCCGGCCGCGCCGATATCGCTGGCGCCGGCGCGCCTGCCGCGCGGTTCCCGACGCCGAGCGCGACCAACGGCGGTGCGCCCGCCGCGGCGCCGCGCTCGACGGCCTTTGCCGCATCGCTGAAACCGGGCAGGCTGCGCCCCGCGCCTCGCGCGCCGATGTGCGCGCTATGCGCCGACGGCGCGAATCTTCGCCAGCTCGGCTTCGGACAGCTCGCCGATGTGCGCGAGACGTTCCGCGAGAAAGTCCTTCAGCACACGCAGCTTCGCCGAGCTGCGCCGGTTCGCCAGATACGCGATGTAGATGTACTCGCCGGTCAGCTTGTTGTGCAGCCGATAGCGCGGCAGCACGGGTTCCAGCTGGCCGTTCGCGAGCAGGTCGCGCACGAGCCAGATCTCGAACTCGGCGATGCCGAGCCCCGCGCACGTCGCGTCGAGCAGGAGCTCCGAGTGATCGGTGACGAGGTTGCCGGCCGGCAGCACGCTGTGCCGCGCGTTGCCGCGCACGAGTTCCCAGCGCGGATCGCCTTCCGGATGCACGTAGCGCAGGCAGTTGTACTGCAGCAGGTCGTCCGGCGTCGCGGGGCGGCCGCAACGGTCGAGATAGCCGGGCGCGGCGCACAGGATGCTGTCGTTGCGCGACAGTCTGTGGACGACCAGATTGTCCAGATAGTTCTCGCCTTCGTGAATGTCGAGATCGAAACCGCCGGCAACGAGGTCGTTGTGATTGTCGGTGAGCCGCACGTCGAGCTGGATCGTCGGGTAGCGCGCGAGAAACGGCGCGATCAGCGGCGCGAGATGGCGGCGCCCGAACGCGACCGGTGCGGTGAGCTTCAGCGGCCCGCTCGGCTGCGCGTTGAGCTCGGCGACGACGCGCAGCGTGTCGTCGAGATCGGCGATCAGCGTGACCGCGCGTTCCAGGTAGATGTGGCCGGCCTCGGTCAGCGTCACGCTGTGCGTCGAGCGATGCAGCAGCGCGACGCCGAGCGCGTCCTCGATCGCCGTGATCTTGCGCGCGACGGTGGACGTCGACACGTGCATCTCCTTCGCGACCGCCGAAAAGCTCCCCATTTCCACGACCCGCACGAACGCGCGCATCGCGCCGAGGTGATCGAGCCCGGCGTCTCTCGCCATCGTTTTCATTCGTCTCTCGCTGTTGCGTCCCACGCAAAACCGCTTTCGATAATACAGAAGGGAGGTTCTTTATGCAAAGGCATAGAATGCGACCCGTCGAACCGGGAAGCGGCGAAGGAAGCCGGCTATCCATGGCGGCAAGGGACATTTCAGGAGGGACACGATGACGGCAAGCGGCTTCCGCGTCGAAGCGGATCTTTTAGGCGAGCGAAGCATTCCGGATGCGGCGTACTACGGCGTCCATACGCTGCGCGCAAAGGAGAACTTCGACATTTCCGGGCGCACGATCGCGTCGCTCCCGTATCTCGTCATGGCGCTGGCAGCCGTGAAGGAGGCCGCGGCCGATGCGAACTGCGAGCTCGGGCTGCTGCCGCGCGCGTATCGTGACGCGATCGCCGCCGCGTGCGTCGAGATCCGTGAAGGCCGCCTGCACGACCAGTTCGTCGTCGACATCATCCAGGGCGGCGCCGGCACGTCGACCAACATGAACGCGAACGAGGTCATCTGCAATCGCGCGCTCGAAATCATGGGGCATGCGCGTGGCCAGTATGAATACCTGCATCCGAACGAACACGTGAATCTCGCGCAGAGCACGAACGACGTCTACCCGACCGCGATCCGGATCGCGACGTGCTTTGCCGTCGAGCATCTGCTCGAAGCGATGGGGCGGCTGCGCGATGCGTTCGCGGAGAAGGCCGATGCGTTCTCGGACCTGCTGAAGCTTGGCCGCACGCAGCTGCAGGACGCCGTGCCGATGACGCTCGGCCAGGAGTTCTCGACCTACGCGGTGATGGTGACGGAAGACATCGCACGTCTGCAGGAAGCCGGCTGGCTGATGCGCGAGATCAATCTCGGCGCCACCGCGATCGGCACCGGCATCACCGCGCATCCGCAATATGCGGAGAAGGCGCTGGCCGCGCTGCGGCGCATCACCGGCCTTGACCTGAGCACCGCGCCGAACCTCATCGAAGCGACGCAGGATTGCGGCGCGTTCGTGCAGATTTCCGGCGTGCTGAAGCGCATTGCCGTCAAGCTGTCGAAGATCTGCAACGACCTGCGGCTGCTGTCGAGCGGCCCGCGCGCCGGCTTCGGCGAGATCAACCTGCCGCCGGTGCAGGCCGGCTCGTCGATCATGCCGGGCAAGGTGAACCCGGTGATTCCGGAAGTCGTGAACCAGGTCGCATTCGAAGTGTTCGGCAACGACCTGACGGTGACCTTCGCCGCGGAAGCCGGGCAGCTTCAGCTGAACGCGTTCGAGCCGGTGATCGCGAGCGCGCTGTTCCGCAGCTTCAGCCATCTGACGGCCGCGTGCACGACGCTCACCGACCGCTGCGTGAGCGGGATCACCGCGAATCCCGAGCGGCTGCGCGAAACGATGGAGCGTTCGGTCGCGCTCGCGACCGCGCTGAATCCGTACATCGGCTACAAGCGCGCGACCGCCGTCGCCGCCGAAGCGCACGAGAGCGGCAAGTCGATCCGCGAGGTCGTGCTGGATCGCCAGCTGATGACCGCCGCGCAACTCGACGAAGCGCTGCAGCCCGAAGCGCTGATCCGTCCGCGCGCGTACTGATCCCGGCCACGCGCCGCCGGCGCCTGCCGCCGGCGGCCCGCGCGCGTCGTGCACGCGACGCCCCGGCGACGGGCGCGACACGTCAACACCCATCAACACACATCAAGAACGGAGACATACCATGAAGCACGCCAGCGAGCGCGCGGTCCACAAGGCCGGCAGCGCCGATCACCGTCATGCCGATCGCGACGCGATGTTCGCGTCGCACGAATCCGGTTACGAGAAGCAGTTGAAGCCGCGCCACGTGCAGATGATCGCGATGGGCGGTGCGATCGGCACCGGCCTCTTTCTCGGCGCAGGCGGCCGACTGCAGAGCGCGGGTCCCGCGCTGGCCGTCGTGTATCTCGTATGCGGCGTGTTCGCGTTCCTGATCATGCGCGCGCTCGGCGAGCTCGTGATGCATCGGCCGACGAGCGGCAGCTTCGTGTCGTATGCGCGCGAGTTCATGGGCGAGCGCGCATCGTTCGTCGCAGGCTGGATGTACTACCTGAACTGGGCGACCACCGGTATCGTCGATATCACCGCGGTCGCGATCTACATGAAGTACTGGGCCGTGTTCACCGACGTGCCGCAATGGGTGTTCGCGCTCGGCGCGCTCGGGATCGTGTCGGTGATGAACATGATCGGGGTGAAGGTGTTCGGCGAGATGGAGTTCTGGTTCTCGATCGTGAAGGTCGGCACGCTCGCATTGTTCCTCGCGGTCGGCGCGGTGTTTCTCGCGAGCGGTCATCCCGTCGCGGGGCAGATGCCGGGTCTGCATCTGATCGCGGACCACGGCGGGATCTTTCCGCACGGCCTTCTGCCGGCGGTGCTGATCGTGCAGGGCGTCGTGTTCGCGTACGCGAGCATCGAGCTCGTCGGCGTTGCCGCGGGCGAGACTGCCGATGCGCGCAAGGTGCTGCCGAAGGCGATCAACAGCGTGATGTGGCGCATCGCACTGTTCTACGTCGGCTCCGTCGTGCTGCTGACGATGCTGCTGCCGTGGACGGCCTACAGCGCGCACGAAAGCCCGTTCGTCACGTTCTTCGGCAAGCTCGGCGTGCCGTACGTCGGCACGGTGATGAACGTCGTGGTGCTGACCGCCGCACTCTCGAGCCTGAACTCCGGTCTCTATTCGACCGGGCGCGTGCTGCGCTCGCTCGCGATGGGCGGCTCCGCGCCGCGCTTCGTGTCGCGGATGAATGCGCGCGGCGTCCCGTACGGCGGGATCCTCGTCACGGTCGCGGTCAATGCGATCGGCGTGCCGCTGAACTACATCGTGCCGGCGCAGGCGTTCGAGATTGTGCTGAACATGGCGTCGCTCGGGATCATCACGACCTGGGGCTTCATCGTGATGTGCCAGATTCTGTTCCGCCGCGCGGTCAATCGCGGCGAGCTGAGCCCGGTATCGTTCCGGATGCCCGGCGCGCCGTTCACGTCGTGGCTGACGCTCGGGTTTCTCGTCAGCGTGCTGGTGCTGATGGCGTTCGATTATCCGGGCGGCACGTGGACCGTCGCGATGATTCCGGTCGTCGTGCTCGCGCTGGTGGTCGGCTGGAAACTCGCGAAGCGCGGTGCGGCGCGCGAAGCGGCGGCTGCCGACGCTGTCGGGACACCGCTTGGCGCCGATCCGGCGGCCAACGTCTGACGATACGCACGGGCGGCTTCGGCCGCCCGTTTTGCTTAGTTCAACCCGCTGCGTGCGGCGACCCAACGGCCGAACTCGCGGGCCATCGGCGCGGTGAGCTCGTGGCCGGCGTCGTAGAGCCGCGTATCGTGCGCGACGCCAAGCGCCGTCAGCTTCGCGTCCGCCGTCTCGGCCCACGCGACCGGCAGCTTGTCGTCGAAGCGGCCGTGCATCACCAGTGCATGGAGCGCGCTCAATGCATCGCGCGGTGCGATCAGCGGATCGATCTCCGGCAGGATGCGGCCGCACAGCACCGCGAATGCAGCAACGTCGGCCGGGGATGTGAGGCCGACGCTCGCGCTCATGATCCCGCCCTGGCTGAAGCCGGCGATCACGGTGGGGATTGCGGGAGCGCCCTTTCCCGTGTCTTGTCGGCTCAATGTACGCAGCAGCGTGATCAACTGCACGCGGCTCGCCTCGGCGCGGGCCGCGTCGATTTCGGGGCCGTTCGCGCCGAAGCGCACCGGAAACCACGCGTACTGGTTCGGACCTAACGTCAGCGGGCCGCGGACGAACGCGATTTCGATGCGCGGGTCGAGCGTGCCGGCCAGGTTCAGCAGGTTGGTCTCGTTGCCGCCGACGCCGTGCGGCAACAACAGGCGGCTCGCTGCGCGGCCGGCGGCCGGGCGCAGCAGGTACTGGAGGCCGGATTCGGGGGCGGTGGTCAGCGGCAGGACGTCGGTCATTGCTAAGGGTTCGGTTGGGGAATGAGTCGACAGTCTAGAGCGCGCGTGCGGTGACGGGAATCGTCCCGGCGGCGATTGATTGTTTCCTCATCGGAATGAATGTGCGCCCGCAGCGTGTCGAAAATGCAGGGCGGTTGCGTGTGCTGCAGCGCGGGCAGCGCGACGCGCTGCAACGCCCGCTCGTCAATATGCGCGTCGGACGAGTCGCCATCGCAGCGCACAGTGGCTGGAAATCTCTGTTTTTTTTGCAGCCGAGGCGGCGGGTTAACGGCCAATCCGCCAGAAACTTTAGGAATTTCTCCCTGCAATTGATCATTGCGATTTCTTCAATGACCGATCGATTTTCAGTCATCGGACGGTCATACACCTTCCCCGATAATTCGGCGCTCACATTCTTTCATTAGACCAAACGGCGGTCGTACCGGATCGCTGCGGGGAGCTGTACTTATGACCATCCGTCATCGCATTACGCTGCTAGTCGTCCTGACGTTTTTCGCGCTGTCCGCGATCGGCGTGTACGCCGTGTACCAGACGCGCAAGAGCGCGGCCGACGTGCGTCAGGTCACCCAGGGGATCGTGCCGAGCGCGCTTGCGTCGGCCGATCTCGTCGCCGACGTGAAGAACATCCAGATCGCGACGATGACGCTCGTGTACGCGCCCGATGCAAACACGGCCGCGCAGGCGCGCGACGAACTGAAGGCGAAACAGGCCGCGTTGCGCACCGCGCTCGACGCGCAGGCGAAATCGGCCGTCGGACACGCGCAGGAGGGACTCGTCGCGCAGGCAAGGGACAGCGCGACGAACTATTTCGCCGCCATCGACGACACCGTGAAGATGAAGGCCGACGGCAAGCCCGAGATGGCGCAGGCGTACCTGTTCGCGAACGTCGCGCAGTATCGCGACGAGCTCGAAAGCATCGTCGACACGCTGCGCGTCGAGAAGAACCGCCAGAAGGACGACGCGATCCGCGCGCTGAACGGGATGCTGTCGACGACGGCGACTGCGATCGGCGGCGTCGCGGGCACGGCCGTCGTGCTGCTGACCGCGCTCGGCTTCGTGCTGTACCGGCAGATCACGCGTCCGCTGAGCCGGATGCAGACGATGATGAGCGAGATCGCGACGAGCCAGGACTTCACGCGCCGCGTGCCGGTGGGCCGGATGGACGAGATCGGCCATTCGATCGTCGCGTTCAACGGGATGATCGAGAAGATCCAGGAGAACGCTGCGCAACTGAAGCAGAAAACGGCCGACATTCAGGCGATGCTGCAGAACATGCAGCAGGGGATCCTGACCGTCGTTGAAGGCGGCGTCGTGCACGCCGAGTATTCGGCCTACCTCGAGACGATCTTCGAAACCGGCGACATTGCCGGCCGCGACCTGATGGCGCTGGTATTCGACGACTCGAGCATCGGCTCCGACGCGCGCTCGCAGGTCGACGCGGCCGTGCATGCGTGCCTCGGCGAGGACAGCATGAACTTCGCGTTCAACGAGCATCTGCTCGTCAACGAAGTCGCGAAGCGGATGCCCGACGGCCGCGAGAAATGGCTCGACCTGAGCTGGTCGGCAATCACCGACGAGACCGACACGGTCGTGCGGCTGATGCTGTGCGTGCGCGACGTGACGGAGATTCGCGAGTTGACCGCGCAGGCCGGCGAGCAGCAGCGTCGTCTCGAGATGATCGGCGAGATCCTGTCGATCAGCCAGGACAAGTTCCACGACTTCGTGCACAGCGCGAAGGGCTTCCTCAGCGAGAACGAGCGGATGATTCGCCAGCACGAACGCGCTGATCACTCGATCGTCGCGGCGCTGTTCCGCAACATGCACACGATCAAGGGCAATGCGCGCACGTACAGCCTGCAGCACTTGACCAACATCGTGCACGAGGCCGAGCAGGCGTACGAATCGCTGCGCCGCGCGGACGGCGGCCCCGAGTGGAACCGCGACGCGCTGATGGAGGATCTGGCCCGCGTGCGCGACGCGGTCGACCACTACGCGACGATCAACGCGGTCACGCTCGGCCGTCACGGCGAACCGGCGCAGCACGGCGGCGCCGACTATCTGATGGTCGAGCGCGCGCACATCCGCGAGAGCCTGCGCATGCTCGACGGCGCGGATCCGGCGAACGCGAGCGACTGGCGCGCGGCACGCGATTCGGTGCGCCGCCTGCTGAGCCAGCTTGGCACGCATGGCATCGGCGACGCGCTGGGCGGCGTGATCGAGTCGCTGCCGTCGCTTGCGGCCGAGCTCGGCAAGCCGGCGCCGGTCGTGCATATCGACAGCAACGGTCATCGCGTGCGCAGCGAAATCGGCGCGACGCTGAAGAACGTGTTCATGCACCTGCTGCGCAATGCGATCGACCACGGGATCGAAACGTCCGACGAACGGCGCGCGGCCGGCAAGCCGGCGGCAGGGAAGATCGACATCGCGGTCGACGTCGACGACGATGCGCTGCGTTTCGTGCTCGGCGACGACGGCCGCGGGCTGGCACTCGACCGGATTCGCGCGATCGCGCGCGAGCGCGGCTGGATCGACGCCGGCAACGAAGCCGAGTTGACCGATGAAGCGGTGGCCGAACTGATCTTCCGTCCGGGTTTCTCGACGGCACGCGCGGTGACCGAGGTGTCGGGGCGCGGCGTCGGGATGGACGCGGTGCGCAACTTCCTGAAGCGCGACGGCGGAGACATCGCGCTGCGCTTCATCGACGATCGAGTCGGCGCGTCGTATCGCGCATTCGAGACGATCGTTTCGCTGCCCGCACGTTTCGCAGCGGACGGCGCGAACCATGACGTCGAGCAGCCGGCCCGCGTCGGCCTCGCGAACGTCGCCGCGACGGAGTGATCGTGCAAGCGTGGATGATTCATGTCGGGTGCGCGTTGGCGGGCGGCCTCGTGGTCGCGGCGATCGCCGCGATCGTCTGCCGGATCGCGCGTGCGCGGCTCGTCGCGGCGATGACGCGCGAAGACGACGCATTGCGCAACGCGCTCGGCGCGGCGCAAACGCGCGCAGACGAAGCCGCGGCCGCGCATGCCGAAGCGGCGCACGCATGGGCCCGGCGCGAAGCGGAGCTGGAGGAGCGCGTCGCGCGCGAGGCGGCCGATGCGGGCGAACGGCGCGACGCGCTGCAGGCGCTTGCGGCCGAACGCACTGCGTTGTCGCAGCTTGCGACGAAACTCGCCGACGAGGCGGCGCGGCTGCGCGGGCTTGCCGGCACGTTCGAGCGCTGGCACGAACAGATGATTTCGCTGACCACGCAGAACCAGGACATGCGCACGAAGAATCAGGAATTGTCCGCGATCGTCGCGCATGTATCGATCGTATCGCTGAACGCGTCGATCGAAGCCGCGCGCGCGGGGGCCGCCGGACGCGGTTTCTCGATCGTCGCAAGCGAGGTGCGCGGGCTCGCCGCACGTTCGCAGCAACTGTCGAACAGCTATCGCGACAGCCTGAACCGCAACGACCTCGTGACGGCCGCGACCTTCCAGGACATCCAGGCCGGCGGCAAGATGATCACCGCCGCGCTCGCGACGGTCGAGACGCTCGCGGGGCAACTGCATGCACGGCTCGAAGGAGCGGCAGCGTGATCAGCGCGCAGGCCCGAGCCGCTTTCGAGCGGATCTTCTTCGATGCGGCGCGCACGCGGCTCGCGTCCGGCGGCGCATGCGAGATCCGGCCGGTCGTCGTCAATACGCACGACGTGCCGCACGATTCGCCGCGCGCGAGCGCGCGCGCGACGCCGAAGGTCGCCGAGCACGTCGCGGTGCTGACGATCTCCGCGCTGTATTTCCGGCTGTTGCTCGCGCTGCGCTTTCGCGAGGACGAGCCGACGCGCCGGCATTTCGCTGCGTTGTCTCCCGGCTCGGGCACGCAGCGGCCGCTGCCCGAAGCGTTCATGGAGGTCGCGAACCTGTGCTGCGGCGCGATCAACCAGGCATTGACGATGCCGTTCCCCGATCTCGGGATGTCGACGCCTTACCTGCTGAGCGGCGCGAGCGTCGACTATCTGCCGGCGCTGAATCCCGATCACGTGGCCGCTTATGACGTGACGCTCGACGGCGACGTGCGGATCGGTGCGACGCTGTGCGTGTGCGCGAATGCGCCGGTCGACTTCCACGTGCCGGAAGCGGCCGCTGTCGACACCGGCGGCGAACTCGAACTGTTCTGACCGATTCCGAGGACTTCCGGAGATGACCGTAGACCAACCCGTCAGCAAGGTGCTGGTGCTCGACGACAGCCGCGCGCACGCGGCGGCGATCAAGCGCTTCTGCGACGAGCACAACCTCGTTGGCCTTACCGTGCGGCGCAACCGGCTGCTGAAAGTGCTGCGCTCGAACATCGATCTCGGCGCGATTCTGCTCGCCGAAGACTACGGCGGCTCGCCGGCCGAAAGCGCGATCGTCGCCACGCAGATCGACGCGCTGCGGCCGGAACTGCCGATCATCCTGCGCCGCACGTCGGACGCGGCGCGCGATGCGCTGCCCGCTGCACTCGCCCGCGTCGCATGCGCGGCCTACGCCGCCGACGATCTGACGCCGCTCAAGCGCGCGATCGGCGAATACCTGTTCAGCCGCGACTACCCGAACGCGCTCGTGCGAGGCATCGCAGAGATCACCGAGGCGCGTCTCGACGGCCTGTTCCCGGGCATGACGATCGAGCGCGACACGCCGTGCATCGTCCGCGACCAGATCATCTTCGGCGAAGTGTTCAGCCTGATTGCGCTGGAAAGCGCGTGGTGCCGCGGTTACATGCTGTTGCAGACGAGCGAGCAGCCGCTGCTCGACATGATCGGCGGCACGCGCGACGACGGCCGCGCACCTGATTTCCGCGACGTGAACAGCGTGCTGGGCGAGTTGACCAACCTCGTGTGGGGCGCGTTCAAGAACCGTTATCTCGGCGACGCGGAGGCGCTCGCGCGGCATCCGGTGCAGGTGCCGCTCGTCGTCAATCACAAGCAGAAGTTCATTTCGTTCGGCGGAGACTGTCCGCAGCTCTGCTTCAAATACCGGATGACCGACCCTGCATCGGGGCGCTCGGTGCAGCTCGACCAGCGTTTCGTGTTCAGCCTGAGCTGGTCGCCGGAAGATTTCCGCGAGTCGGTGCACGACGTCGGGCCGATGGTCGAGTCGGGCGAACTCGAACTGTTTTGAATGGCATATCGACTGTTGAAGTCGGCAACAACGAAAGGGGAAGACGATGGCAAAGATTCTGGTGGTCGACGATTCTGGTACGGTTCGCGATGAAGTCGCGGGTTTCCTGCGCAATCACGGGCTCGACGTCGCGACCGCGGTGGACGGCAAGGACGGGCTCGCGAAGCTCAAGGCGACGCCGGGCGTTCGCCTCGTAATCAGCGACGTGAACATGCCGAACATGGACGGCCTGACGATGGCCGAGAAGATTCGCGGCGAACTGGCGAACGCGTCGGTCAACATCGTGATGCTGACGACCGAAAGCAGCCCGGCGATGAAGGAGCGCGGCAAGGCGGCCGGCGTGAAGGGCTGGATCGTGAAACCGTTCAAGGGCGACGCGGTGCTCGACGCGCTGAAGAAGCTCGCGGGCTGACGGCGTGCGCGGGCGGTGCGCCGCCGTCGGACGGCGCCTCGCCGAGCAACCGGCGGCGCGCGCCCGGCTCGGCGGCGCGCGTAACGTGCAGCGCATGCCGGCGGTCGCTCCGCTGGACGTCGCCCGCAATGTGGCGCACGATTCGTGATCATGCCGATCGCGAATCGGGGCGGCAGCCGCCCGCGCCATCCGTTCACGGCCGATCCAATCTCGTCGAGCGGAGCAACATGGAATCCAGTCAAGACACATCCGAGCCGATTCTGCTGCGCGACGTGCGCGACGGCGTCGTCACGCTGCGCCTGAACCGGCCGCACCAGTTCAACGCGCTGTCGGAGGCGATGCTCGCAAGCCTGCACGACGCGTTCGACTCGCTCGCTGCCGATTCGCACGTACGCTGCGTCGTGCTTGCCGCCGAGGGCAAGGCCTTCTGCGCGGGCCACGACCTGCGGCAGATGCGCGGCAGGCCCGAACTCGCTTACTACCGCGCACTGTTCGCGCAATGCAGTAGCGTGATGCTGGCGATGCGCGCGTTGCCGGTGCCGGTGATCGCGCGCGTGCAGGGCATTGCGACGGCGGCCGGCTGCCAGCTTGTCGCCGCATGCGATCTCGCGATCGCTGCCGACACCGCGCGCTTCGCGGTGTCGGGCATCAACGTCGGGCTGTTCTGTTCGACGCCGGCCGTTGCGTTGAGTCGCAACGTGTCGGCGAAGCGCGAATTCGACATGCTCGTCACCGGGCGTTTCGTCGATGCGGCGACGGCTGCCGCGTGGGGGCTCGTCAACGAAGCGGTGCCGGAGGACGCGCTCGACGCGGCCGTCGCGCGCAAGGTCGCCGAGATCGTCGCGAAGAGTCCGGCGGCGGTGCGTTACGGCAAGCAGATGTTCTACCGGCAGCGCGAGATGGCGCTCGACGATGCGTACGCGTTCGCGGGCGACGTGATGGCGCGCAACATGATGGAAGAGGACGCGGGCGAGGGAATCGACGCGTTCCTGGAAAAGCGCAAGCCGACTTGGCGGTCGTGACGCGGTGAACTGCGATAGCGTGCATGCGCGTTCGCGGCACCGATCGGTATCGCGCTCGTTGCGCGCAATCGCCGTACATCGTTGAAGGGTCGCAGCGGCAAGCCGGCGCCCGGCGCAGCCGGGAACGAGTTCGCACGATCGGGGCGTGTAAAGACCACCAGCAGACACACGACGCGCAGCTGCGCGTTTGCCGTGCGTTATCGCCCGTAGCTGCCGGTGCGTGGCGCCGGCTGCACCGCCGCCGCACCGGGCGGCACGATCACGACCGGCACGCGGCGCGCAAGCGCGCACATCAGCTCGTAGCCGATCGTGCCGCTGGCTTGCGCGACGTCGTCCACCTTCACCTGATCGCCCCACAGCTCGACGCTCGAGCCGATGCCCGCGCTCGGGCACGGTGTCAGGTCGACGGTCAGCATGTCCATCGACACGCGGCCGACGACGTGCGTGAGCACGCCATCCACCGAGATCGGCGTGCCGGTCGGCGCATGGCGCGGATACCCGTCCGCATAGCCGCACGCGACGACGCCGATCCGCATCGGCCGGTCCGCCGTAAAGCGGCGGCCGTAGCCGACCGTTTCCTGTGGGGCGAGCGTCTGCACGCCGATGATCTTGCTGGTCAGCGTCATCGCGGCCGTCAGCGGCGTGTCGGCGATATGCCGCGACGCCCCCGTCGGCGACGCACCGTACAGGATCGTGCCGGGCCGCACCCAGTCGCGGTGTGCGCCGGGATGCCACAGCACGGCCGCGGAATTCGACGTCGAGCGCTCGCCCGGAATTCCGGCGGTGGCGGCGTCGAACTGTTCGAGCTGCCAGTCGACTTCGCCTTCGTCGGCGTTCGCGAAATGCGTCATCAGCGTGATCTTGCCGATCGACGGCGAGGCTGCGGCGCGCTCCCACGCGGCGCGGAACGCGTGCGGCCGGTAGCCGAGCCGGTTCATTCCCGAGTTCATCTTCAGCTGGATGTCGATCGGCTGCTGCGGCTTCGCGGCGATCAGCAGGTCGAGTTGCTCGTCGCAGTGCACGGCAACGGTCAGCCGATGGCGATCGGCGAGCTCGACGTCGGCCGCCTCGAAAATCCCTTCGAGCAACAGCACCGGTTTGTTCCAGCCGAGCTCGCGAACTCGAACGGCTTCGTCCAGATCGAGCAGCGCGATGCCGTCGGCGGCAGCGAGGCCCGGATAGATCCGCTCGATCCCGTGACCATATGCATTGGCCTTGACCACGGCCCACACGCGCGATTGCGCGGCGGTGCGACGGATGAACTCGAGGTTGTGGCGGACGGCGTCCGGACGGATATGGGCGACGATGGGACGGGGCATGGTCGGGCTCGGGTAGAAAGTCGTTCGGCGCGCGCACGATGGCGCCGCGCGGGTCATCGGGGCTGGCGCGCAAATGCGTGGAGCCAGTGTTGGCCGCTATCTTATTGGTGTTCGACCAGTTTTAATTAACGTATTTGTCGATGATTTGGTGGAAATTGTTGCGTCGCCCGCGTGCCACCCGTATGCCGTCGCGGCCCTCGGGCGCTCGCAATGCCGAGTCTCCCGTCTAGAAAACGGGTACGCGAACCCGGCGGCGCAATGCTAAGCTCTGCGCGACCTTGCCATTGTTCGATGTAATCATAAAAGGAGGAGACTGGATGACGACGTCCCAACTGTGCCTGTTCATCGTCGCGCTGTTGCCATTCCCGATGACGTTCCTGGCGAAGGCCCGCAAGGGGTACGACAACCATGCGCCGCGCGAATACCTGGCGAAGCTCGAAGGCTGGCGTGCGCGGGCGCAGGCGGCCCACCAGAATTCATGGGAAGCGTTCGCACTGTTCACGGCCGCGCTGGTGGTCGCCTGGCACAACGGCGCGAACCCGCAGCACGTCGACCGGCTCGCGATTGCATTCGTCGCGATCCGCGTCGTCTATGCGCTGATGTATCTGCTGAACTGGGCGACGCTGCGCTCGCTCGTGTGGTTCGGCGGAATGGCCTGCGTCGTCGCGCTGTTCTTCGCGACGCCGTGATCGCCGTGACGCGCGCGCATTCAGGAACCCGCGAGGCCCGCGCCGGCAACGTGCACGGGCGCGCTGGGCGCCGCACACGCGGCTGCCGTTGGATGCGTGCGCAACGATCTTCGCGAGCGTGAGCGTCGGCGCGCCGGCTTCGCGGCGCGCGACCAGCGCGAGCGGCACTCGTATCCCGACACATACCGGAGCAGCGCGAGGCTGCAGGCCAGCAATACGGTTTCGCGCATCTGACGTTATCGGCGGCGCGCGGCCGGTGCGCGCACATGCACGATCGACTCCGCTGCGCCGCGCATCCCCTACGTGCGGCCGGAGACCGTGTTGGGCGGCGTCACCTTCACTCATCCGGACCGTCGCGCGCACGCACGCTCCTTGACTGGCTCCCCAGCCGCCATCCCGATTCGTCGATCGCGACGACCCTGCCGCAACCGTGTGGCCACACGTCGAGCCATCCGTGCTTGCGCGCCCGCAACCGCCCGCCGCTCGCCACCGTTTCGCGTTTCCCGCCGTCATCCCTTTTCCTCCGACCAAACCCGTCAGGGCGGGGTTTGTCTGGATGCATTTTCCTGTTGAGGTTTTTTTTGTTGTCGTAGTATCCGCATTGACAACACTTGTTGCACTAAGGTCTAATTGGACATCGCATGTTGCGGTGCGGCTTGATGTCGTCGTTCCCCGGCCAGCCGGCCGGTTACATCGCTCAACCATGCGGAGAAAAGTCATGATTCGCCGTTCCTTCCTGAAAGCCGTCGCGGTCGCAGCCGCGCTCGGCGCCAGCATCGCCCACGCGGATACGAAGACGCTCGTCGTCGGCACCGATACGTCGTTCATGCCGTTCGAGTTCAAGCAGGGCGACAAGTACGTCGGCTTCGATCTCGACCTGTGGGCCGAGATCGCGAAGGACCAGGGCTGGAAATACACGATCCAGCCGATGGACTTCGCGGGCCTGATTCCGGCACTGCAGACGCAGAACATCGACGTTGCGCTGTCGGGCATGACGATCAAGGAAGAGCGGAAGAAGGCGATCGATTTCTCCGCGCCGTATTACGACAGCGGGCTCGCGGCGATGGTGCAGGCGGGCAATACGTCGATCAAGTCGATCGACGACCTGAACGGCAAGGTCATCGCCGCGAAAACGGGCACCGCGACGATCGACTGGATCAAGGCGCACCTGAAGCCGAAGGAAATCCGCCAGTTCCCGAACATCGATCAGGCGTACCTTGCACTCGAGGCCGGCCGCGTCGACGCGGCGATGCACGACACGCCGAACGTGTTGTTCTTCGTGAACAACGAGGGCAAGGGCAAGGTGAAGGTCGCGGGGCAGCCGGTCAGCGGCGACCAGTACGGGATCGGCTTCCCGAAGGGCAGCGCGCTCGTGCCGAAGGTCAACGCGTCGCTCGTGAAAATCAAGGCCGTCGGCCGCTACGCACAGATCTACAAGAAGTGGTTCGGCGCCGAGCCGCCGAAGATGTGAGCGTGACGCCACAACGTGGCGCGGCCGGGCGGCCGCGCCGGTCTTGAATCGAACGGGGAGCAACGCGTGAATTTCGATTGGTCGGCGATCTGGGCGGCGCTGCCGGACCTGATGGACGGGGTCCGGCTGACGGTGTTCATCGCATTTTTCGGGCTGGTGGGCGGGTTCGTCGTCGGGATGATCGCGGGCATGTTCCGCGCATACGGCCCGAAAGCGATGAACGTGCTCGCACAGGTTTATATTGAATTGATCCGCGGCACGCCGATCGTCGTGCAGGTGATGTTCCTGTACTTCGCGCTGCCGCTGCTCGCGCATATCCGCATCGACGGCCTGACGGCCGCGATCATCGCGATCACGGTGAATTCGGGCGCGTATCTCGCGGAGGTCGTGCGCGGCGCGCTGCTGTCGATCCCGAAGGGACTCACGGAGGCGGGGCTCGCGATGGGCCTGTCGATGCCGCGCGTGCTGTTGAAGGTGGTCGGGCCGCTTGCGTTCCGGCGGCTGATCCCGCCGCTCGGCAACCAGTGCATCGTGAGTCTGAAGGACACGTCGCTGTTCATCGTGATCGGCGTCGGCGAGCTGACGCGCAAGGGCCAGGAAATCATTGCCGGCAATTTCCAGGCGGTCGAGATCTGGACCGCGGTAGCCATCATCTACCTGCTGCTGACCGGCGCGATGACGCTGACGCTGCGGCTCGTCGAAAAGAGGATGCGCATCTTATGAGCATGATCGAATTCCAGAACGTGTCGAAGAGCTTCGGCCACGTGCCGGTGCTCAAGCATATCGACCTGAAGATCGACGCAGGCGAAGTGGTGGTCGTGATCGGCCCGTCGGGCTCGGGCAAATCGACGATGCTGCGTTGTATGAACGCGCTCGAGAAGATCACCGGCGGCGAGCTGCTGGTCGACGGCCAGAGCGTGCGCGGCAACGCGTCGACGATCCGCAATATCCGGCTCGAAGCCGGCATGGTGTTCCAGCAATTCAACCTGTTCCCGCAAATGACCGCGCTCGAGAACGTGATGTTCGGGCCGATCCAGGTGCGCGGCGCGTCACGGGCCGACGCGCGCGACCAGGCGATGGCGCTGCTCGACAAGGTCGGCCTCGAATCGCGCGCGAATCACTATCCGTCGGAGCTGTCGGGCGGGCAGCAGCAGCGCGTCGCGATCGCGCGGGCACTGGCCGTCCGGCCGCGGCTGATGCTGTTCGACGAGCCGACGTCGGCGCTCGATCCGGAATTGCGCCACGAAGTGCTGAAGGTGATGCAGGATCTTGCGACCGAAGGGATGACGATGATCGTCGTCACGCACGAGATCGGCTTCGCGAAACGGGTCGGCACGCGGCTGCTGTTCATGGATCAGGGCGGCATCGCCGAGGACGGTCATCCGGCGGATTTGATCGACCGGCCGCCAACACCGCGCCTGAAGGAATTCCTGAAACACGTGTCGTGAACGAAACCGAATCATCTGCCATGCCGCTTTCCCTTTCCCCCGTCATTGCCGGCACGCCGTTCGACATCGGCGTGCGTCTCGGCGAGCTCGCCCGGCCCGAGTTCGACGCCTACATGCAGCAGAGCGGCGCGTGGCATGCCGTGCGCCGCTGGCGCGGCCACCCGTTCGTCGCCGCGCTGCGGCAGGCCGCGCTCGCCGCGTATCCCGAACTCGTTGCGGAGCTGGACGGGATCGCGGCCGGCGTCGGCTGGCCGGCCGACGACATCTTCCTGTGGAATTGCCGCGGCGAACTGATCCACAACGCGCCGGACGGCTGCACGACGCTCGCTGCACGCGGCGCTGACGGCACGCGCTGGATCGCGCACAACGAGGACGGCGATCCATACCTGCGCGAGCGCTGTCTGCTCGTCGACGTGCAGCCGCACGGCAAGCCGGGCTTCATCAGCTTCTATTACCCGGGCTCGCTGCCCGGCCATACGTTCGCCGCGAACCGTGCGGGCGTCGCGCAGGCGATCAACAACCTGCGGATCCGCACGCCTGCGCCCGGCGTGCCGCGAATGGTCCTCGCGCGCGCGGTGCTCGACGCGACGTCGCTCGATGCGGCCGCCGACGTGTTGCGCAAGCACGCGCGCGCAAGCGGCTTCCACCACACGCTCGGCGCGACCGGCGATACGCGGCTTCTCAGCATCGAAGCGAGCGTCGCGCGCTGTTCGGTGCTCGAAGTCGCAGGGATCGCCGGCCACGCGAATCATCTCGTGCATCCGGGATGCGATGCGGAAGCGCAGATCGTCACGCAGTCGTCCGGCGATCGCCAGCGGCGCGTGGACGAGCTGATTGCGCGCATGCCGGGCGGCGATACGATCGACGAAGCGGCGCTGCTGCGCGTGCTTGGCGATCGCGCACCGGAAGGGCTGCCGATCTATCGCGACGATCCCGCCGACCCCGACGACGAAAACACGCTGGCGACGGCAGTGTTCGCGATCCACGACACCGCGATCGACGTCACGATTCATCAACACGGCACGCAGCGCTTCGCGACGCGCATCGTGTCGTCCGCGCGCGCGCGCCGCGCGTCCTGATCCATGAGGCAACGCATGACGACCGTTTTTCATCGCGCACCGCGCGCCACCTTGCCCGTCGCCGTCGCAGGCGACGGCATCGAGATCATCGATTCGACCGGCAAACGCTATATCGACGCGTGCGGCGGCGCGGCCGTGTCGTGCCTCGGCCATAGCAACCAGCGCGTGATCGATGCGATCAAGCGACAGGCGCAGCAGCTGCCGTACGCGCATACGTCGTTCTTCACGACCGACGTGGCCGAGGAACTGGCCGACCGGCTGGTCGAGGCCGCGCCGGCCGGGCTCGAGCACGTTTATTTCGTGTCGGGCGGCTCCGAGGCGATTGAAGCCGCGCTGAAGCTTGCGCGTCAGTACTTCGTCGAGAAGGGCGAGCCGCAACGGCGCCACTTCATCGCGCGCCGGCAGAGCTATCACGGCAACACGCTCGGCGCGCTCGCGATTGGCGGCAACGCATGGCGGCGCGAGCCGTTTCTGCCTCTGTTGATCGAAGCGCATCACGTGAGCCCGTGCTACGCGTATCGCGACCAGGCCGCGGGCGAGACCGACGAAGCGTATGCGCAGCGTCTCGCCGACGAACTCGAGCGGAAGATCGTCGAACTCGGCGCGGAAACCGTCGCGGCGTTCGTCGCGGAAACGGTGGTCGGCGCCACGGCCGGCGCGGTGCCGCCGGTGCGTACCTACCTGCAGAAGATTCGCGCAGTGTGCGACAAGTACGGTGTGCTGCTGATCCTCGACGAAATCATGTCGGGGATGGGCCGCACCGGTTATCTGTTCGCTTGCGACGAAGACGGCGTCGCACCTGATCTGCTGACGATCGCGAAAGGGCTCGGTGCGGGCTACCAGCCGATCGGCGCGACGCTGGTGAGCGATCGCATCTACCGCGCGATCGTCGACGGCTCAGGTTTCTTCCAGCACGGTCACACGTATCTCGGTCATGCAACGGCATGTGCGGCCGCGCTCGAAGTGCAGCGCGTGATCGCCGAAGAGAAGCTGCTCGACAACGTGAAGGCGCGCGGCGAGCAGTTGCGCGCGTCGCTGCGCGAGCATTACGCGACGCATCCGCATGTCGGCGACGTGCGCGGCCGCGGGCTGTTCGTCGGCGTCGAGCTCGTGCGCGATCGCGGCAGCAAGGCGACGTTCGATCCGTCGCTGAAGCTGCATGCCGCGGTCAAGCGCGAGGCGATGCAGCGCGGACTGATGGTGTATCCGATGGGCGGTACGATCGACGGCGTGCACGGCGATCACGTGCTGGTCGCGCCGCCGTTCGTGTGCACCGCGCAGCAGATCGATGCGATCGTCGAGCGGCTGTCCGCATCGATCGATGCGGCGCTCGTATCGGTTGGCGCATGAACCGCCACACTACCGGATCATCACCATGACGGACAGACTTCCTCAGTTCGACCCCGCGTCGGCATCCGACGAGCAGAAGGCCGTGCTCGCCGAGATCCTGAGCGGCCCGCGCGGCAACCTGAACGGGCCGTTTCTCGGCTGGATCGCGAGCCCCGAGCTCGCCCGGCACGCGCAGCGGCTCGGCGCATTCTGCCGCTATCGCACGGGCCTGCCGCTGCGGCTGTCGGAGCTGGCGATACTCGTGACGGCCGCGCGCTGGCGCTCGCAGGCCGAGTGGCACATCCATCATCCGATCGCGCTCGACGCGGGTGTGCCGGCCGCGACGGCCGACGCGATTCGCCGCGGCGTTGCACCGTCGTTCGAATCGGACGACGATGCGCTGATTCATGCATTCGCGACCGAGCTATATGACACCCGGCGTGTGAGCGATGCGACGTTTGCGCGTGCGCGCGCGCGTTTCGGTCACGAGACGGTCGTGAACCTTGTCGCGCTGCTCGGCTATTACGCGCTCGTTGCGATGACGCTCAATACGTTCGATATGCGCGCCGACGGACAAACTGATTTGCCGTTTCCGGAATAATCGCAGCGGGCGCGTGCGGCGGCCGCATGCCGCATGCGCGCCGATTGCGCCGAAAGGCTATTCTGCACGGGCTTTTTGCGTTTTTGTGTGAGTCGATGCGCGTTCGGAGCGCCTCCGTCGCGCGCATCGCATTGCCCGCGCTTCAGTGCACGAAATTTTTCCCGTACCTAGAATTCCGGAAAACGGCTTACGGGGGAAATGTCGATGCGGTGGGTCCTGTTGATCGTGTTCATTGTGTGTGTCGTCTACACGCATCGGCGCGGCAAGGTTCGGCACAGACTGTTCAGACAGCTGTCCGACCATTCGACCTTCACCGCACCGCTCAACTGCTTTTGCTACGCATTGTCGTCGGTGCCGACCACGCCGTTCCTCGATGCGCGGCACTTTCCCGAACTGGCGGTGTTGCAGCGTGAATGGCGCACCATTCGCGACGAAGCGCTCGCGTTGCGCGATGCGAGCCGGATCAAGGCGTCCGGCGAGTACAACGACATCGGTTTCAATTCATTCTTTCGCAACGGCTGGAAGCGTTTCTACCTGAAGTGGTACGACGCGCCGCATCCGTCCGCGCAGGCGCTGTGTCCGCGCACGGTCGCGATCCTGGCGCGGATTCCGTCGATCAAGGCCGCGATGTTCGCGCAGCTGCCGCCGGGCGGCAAGCTCGGCCTGCATCGCGATCCGTATGCAGGTTCGCTGCGCTATCACCTCGGGCTCGATACGCCGAACGACGACGCATGCCGGATCGTCGTCGACGGCGAGTCATACGCGTGGCGCGACGGCGAGGCCGTAATGTTCGACGAGACCTATCTGCACTGGGCCGAGAACCGTACCGCACACGATCGCGTGATCCTGTTCTGCGACATCGACCGGCCGATGAAATACCGGTGGGCGCAGCGCATCAACGACGCGTTCGGGCAACTGCTGATGCGCGCGGCCGCATCGCCGAACGAAACCGGCGACCGCACCGGCGGGCTCAATCACGCATTCAAGTATCTGTATGCGATCCGGCGGGCAGGTAAGCGGCTGAAGGCGTGGAATCGCACCGTGTACTACGTCGTCAAGTGGGTGCTGTTCGGCGGGATCGCGGTGGCCGTCTTCTGCATTTGACGCACGAGGGGGCGAGCGGACGTCGAACGGTCTGACGAAAAGGCTGGACGGCGTTATATGGCCCGCCGGTGTTGGGTCGCCATCAATGCAACCAAATGTATTCGCGCGGGATCGCGCGCGGACGCGCGGGTATCATGGCTTGTTCACGTCGATAAGCTCGGTGAGCAAGCATGACTAGTACCCGAAAGACCTTGATGATCGCCGGCGGATTGCTGATTGCCGCGGCAGGCACCGGCTACGTGATGTTACTGCGTGCGGACCACCGCGCGATCGCGGAGGCCGGCATCGGCGACTCCGCTCCACCGGCCGCCACCGTGGCGGCCGTCGATGACGGGCACACCGCGCAGGGCACGATCGTACCGCCTGCGCACGTCGCGGTGCCTTCCGCACACGTCGATGACGCCGTGCCGCAACAGGCGGTCGTCCCGCCGCCGGCCGCGCCCGCGGCCCACACGCGCGCGGCTCCGGCAGCGGCGGCAGTGGCGCCCGTCATCGCCGCGCAGGCGCCGGCCGCGAAACCGGCCGCGCCACCTCCTGCGGTCCATGTGGTGACGGTCGAGCCCGAGAATGCGACCCCAGCGAAGAACCGGTCCGCACAACCGGCGCAGCCCGCCCAGCCGACGCAATCCGGACCGTCAGTCCAGTCAACGCAGGCGAGCCGGCCGGCGCAGCAGGCGTATCAGCCGCCGCAGCACGCCGTGCGCAAGCGTGACGGGCTCGAGCGGCATGCAGCGGCCGCACCCGCGATGAAATCGGAAACGCCCGAAACCGCCGCCCTCGTACGCGAATCGGCGAAGCTCGATCCGTCGTTGCCGCCGCCGCAGTACGTACCGCCGCCGAGCGCGGACCGAGCGCATGCGTCTGCCGGAGCGAATCCGGTCGCCGCCGCGATGACCGACCAGCTGGTCCGGCAGTCGAGCAGCTTCAAGGCGTCCGCGCCAGCCAATACCGGGCCGGCCGTCGCGCAGTGACGGGGCAGGCGCCGCGTCCACGCCGCACCATTCACTGCCGCACGAAAAAAGACCCCGGACGCCGACCAGGGCGTGCGGGGCCAAGAGAGACGAACCGGTGAGGTGCGTCGCGCGTTACGCGGCGATCGCTTCTTCGGCCTGCGGCGCGTCGGCCGCGGCCGGCGTCGCATCCTGCCGGATCAGGTGATCGAATGCACCGAGCGAGGCCTTTGCACCTTCGCCGACCGCGATCACGATCTGCTTGAACGGCACCGTCGTTACATCGCCGGCCGCGAACACGCCCGGCACCGATGTCGCGCCGCGCGCATCGACGACGATCTCGCCGTGCTTCGACAGTTCGACCGTGCCCTTCAGCCATTCGGTGTTCGGCACGAGGCCGATCTGCACGAACACGCCTTCGAGGTCGACGCGCTTCGTTTCACCGGAGCGCAGATCCTTGTAGACGAGCCCATTCAGCTTGCTGCCGTCGCCGGTGAGCTCGGTCGTCTGCGCCTGCGTGACGATCGTCACGTTGGGCAGGCTGCGCAGCTTGCGCTGCAGCACTTCGTCCGCGCGCAATTGCGCGCCGAACTCGATCAGCGTGACTTCCTTCACGATGCCAGCCAGATCGATCGCGGCCTCGACACCCGAGTTGCCGCCGCCGACCACCGCGACGCGCTTGCCCTTGAACAGCGGACCATCGCAGTGCGGGCAGTACGCGACACCGCGGTTGCGGTATTCGCGCTCGCCGGGCACGTTGATTTCGCGCCAGCGCGCGCCGGTCGCGAGGATGATCGTCTTCGCCTTCAGCACCGCGCCGTTCGCGAGGCGGATCTGGTGCACGTCGCCCGGAATCAGCGCGTCGGCGCGCTGCACGTCCATGATGTCGACGTCGTATTGCTTCACGTGCTGTTCGAGCGCGGCCGCGAACTTCGGGCCTTCGGTTTCCTGCACCGACACGAAGTTCTCGATCGCCATCGTGTCGAGCACCTGCCCGCCGAAACGCTCCGCGACCACGCCCGTCGCGATACCCTTGCGCGCCGAGTAGATCGCGGCCGCTGCACCGGCGGGCCCGCCGCCGACGATCAGCGTGTCGAATACCGGCTTGTTCTCGAGCGATTTCGCGGCACGCGCGCTCGCGCCGGTATCGAGCTTCGCGAGGATCTCCTTCACGCTGCTGCGACCCTGGCCGAACGACTCGCCGTTCAGGAACATGGTCGGCACGGCCATGATCTGGCGTGCGTCGACTTCGTTCTGAAACAGCGCGCCGTCGATCGCGACGTGGCGGATGCGCGGATTGATCAGCGACATCACGTTCAGCGCCTGCACGACTTCAGGGCAGTTCTGGCACGACAGCGAGAAATACGTTTCGAACGCGTAGTCGCCGTCGAGCGCTCGGATCTGCTCGATCACATCGTCGTCGAGCTTGATCGGATGGCCGCCCGTTTGCAGCAGCGCAAGCACGAGCGACGTGAATTCATGGCCCATCGGGATGCCGGCGAAGCGGATGCCGGCCGGCTTGCCGGGCTCGCCGATCGAAAACGACGGCTTACGCTCGGCGTCGTCGCGGCGTTCGGTCACGGTCACGCGCGACGTCAGCGACGCAATCTCGTTCAGCAGCGCAAGCAGTTCCTGCGACTTCGCGCTGTCGTCGAGCGATGCGACGAGTTCGACCGGGCGCGTGATTTTTTCGAGGTACGCTTTCAGTTGATTCTTGAGATTGGCATCGAGCATGGCGTTTCGGATTCCGTATTGATGAGGCTGGTCGGGCACGTCGTGCCGGAGGAGGGCGCGGGCCGCGCGACGCGGCCCGCATCGCGACACGCACGCGCCGTGCGGCGCGCGCGGTGCGATCGTCAGATCTTGCCGATCAGGTCGAGCGACGGGGTCAGCGTTTCGGCGCCGGGCGTCCACTTGGCCGGGCACACTTCACCCGGGTGCGCCGCAATGTATTGCGCAGCCTGCACCTTGCGCAGCAGTTCGCCTGCGTCGCGGCCGATGCCGTTGTCGTGGATTTCGCACAGCTTGATCTCGCCTTCCGGGTTGATCACGAACGTGCCGCGCAGCGCCATCCCTTCTTCCTCGATCAGCACGTCGAAGTTGCGCGACAGCGTGAGCGTCGGGTCGCCGATCATCGGGTACTTGATCTTGCCGATCGTGTCCGACGTGTCGTGCCATGCCTTGTGCGTGAAGTGCGTATCGGTCGACACGCCGTAGATTTCGACGCCCAGCTTCTGGAATTCGTCGTAGCGGTCGGCGAGATCGCCGAGCTCGGTCGGGCAGACGAACGTGAAGTCGGCCGGGTAGAACACGACGACGGACCACTTGCCCTTGAAGTTCTCTTCGGTCACGGGCACGAAGTCGCCGTTGTGGTATGCGGTTGCCTTGAACGGTTTGATCCGGGTGTTGATGATCGGCATCTTGCGAGTTCCTTTGCTTGGGTGTTGATGAAGTGTTGCCAGTATCCGGGTTCACCCTTGGTTTGTGAAATTGCTTGTTTCAATCCGCGGCATCGGGAATTTCTATCCGCTTCCGGCCCTGGTTCCGGCGCCGCGCCCGCGCGAGTTCGCGGGTGTCATGCGCGGCGTGAGCGCGCGGCGCGAAATCGGCGCAGGCGTCGCGGGCGGCAACGCGGCGAAGACCGGTGGGGCGTTGGGGTGTTCGCTGCGTGCGAGCTGGTGCGCGAGCGCTCGCGACGCGACGTCGGCGTCATCGTGGAGCGTGCATGGGCATACCGATCGCTGTTGCGCGCGTCGATGCGCACCGCGCGATTCGCGGCGACGGACGGTGCCGGTAGCTGGCGGTAGTGGTTGCCCGGACGAACGATCGCCGTCGTGTGCCGCCGGAGAGATGGGTTGTGCCGCAAGCGCGGGCGGAGATCCGGCACGTGCCGCGGACTCCGCGCTCGCGCCCGCTACAGCTGATAGGGCGCCCGGATGCCGGGTTCGGTGACGGGAAAATCCTTCGTGTTGCGCGATACGAGCAGCAGCCCGTTCACCTGCGCGGACGCCCACACGATCGCGTCGGGCAACCGAATGCGGCGTTCCTTGCGGATCGCTACCGCGCGACTCGCCACGATGCCGTCGAGCGGGATGATGTCGAACGACGACAGCCACGCGCGGATCGCGGCGTCGTCGGTTGCCGTTGCGCCAACCAGGACTTCCATCCAGGTCACCATGCTGATCGCGCGATACTCGTAGCGGGCAAGCTCGCCGCGCGCGGCCTCCACACCACCGAGATAGTCGATCAGGATGTTGGTGTCGAAGAGGGCATTTACCATTCCGCGCGCAATGCCTGCTGATACGCGAGCCCGTCGGGCGCGCGCGTTTTCCAGAGCCCGAATACCGTGCCGCGATGCGGCGGCCGAAGCCGTGCGAGATGGGCGTCGGCCGGAACCGGGCGGCCCCGGCATTCGGGGACGCGGTGGGTGTCGATGAGTGCTTTTACCATTCTGAACGCAGTGCCTCCTGATAAGTGAGCCCGTCGGCCGCGCGATCCTTCCACAGGCCGAATACGGTGTCGGCATGCGCTCGCTTGTGCTGCGCGATATACGCGTCGATCGCATCGCGGATGATCGCGGCGCGAGGGCGTTGCTCAGTTTCGACGATGGCGGCCAGCTCGTCGAGCTGGCCATTCGACAGGTCGATCAGGATGCGGCTCATCGCAACCTCCGATATGTGATATGCATATCATATATACATCTGCCGGCGCCCGCAACGCACGGAGGCGGTGGGCGATGCAGCGGCGAGTTGCGCTGGTCAGGCGCCGTGCAACGTCCGGCAGTGTCGGGCAATGTCCGGTAGCGCGGTTCAGGCGGCCATTCGCCTCAACCATTCGGCCAGGCGCCTCGCACCGTCGGGCGTGTCGGCATCGTCGCGCGTGCACAGGTAGTAATCGCGTCCGTCGTCGAGCGCGTGGTCGAACAACTGCACGAGCTCGCCGCTCGCGAGTTCGCGCTGGACCAGCGGTGCGCGCAGCAGCGCCGCACCGAGATCCGCGCGTGCTGCGCTCAGCGTCAGTTGCCCGTCCTCGAACATCGGTCCCACCGCATGCGACACATGCCGCACGCCGGCGCCCTGCAGCCAGTTGACCCATGTGCTGCGATCCTCGTCGTGCACGAGCGGCGCGTGCGCGAGATCGGCAGGCGTGCGGAAAGGCCCGTGGCGCTTCAGGAACGACGGGCTGCACATCGGCACCATCGCACCCGGCAGCAGCCGCTCGCAGCGATAGCCGGGCCAGTCGCCGGTGCCGAAACGGATCGACAGGTCCGACGCATCGCTTCGGTAGTTGCGGTGATGTGCATACAGCACGGTCACGTCCACGTCGGTGTTCTCGGCGAGGAACGCGTGCAGCCGCGGGATGAACCAGCCTATGCCGAGCAGCGGGATCAGGCTGATCGTGATCTGCCGCAGCGACGAGCGGTCGCGCACGAAGCGCGTCGCGCTGCGCAGCACCGAGAACGCGGCGCTGATCGAGCGGTAGTAGTCGCGGCCTTCGTCGGTAAGCGCGAGCAGGCGGCCCTCGCGCACGGTCAGCGGCGTCTGGATGAACGCTTCCAGCAACTGCAACTGATGGCTGACCGCGGACGGCGTGATGTCGAGCTCGTGCGCGGCCGCCGTGACCGAGCCGAGGCGCGCGAATGCCTCGAACGCGCGGACGGCTCGCAACGGCGGATCGTGCGGCAATTGTTCGATATTTTTCATGTATCGAATTTTATCGAAAAGTCAGGGTAAGCGACAACCAAAAAATATCGCTTATATACATGGTGTTACGTTATTGTGGCGAGAATGGCATAAGCAACCAACAATTGAGTATTTGGGGTGCAGGCATCAACTATTTAATATTTTTCATGTTTTGATCCCAACGCCGATTCCCGTACATGAAAATCGCCTTCCTCACCGCCAGCCTCGCGTTCTCCGCAGCCACGCTGAGCGTCGCCGTGCCCGCGGTCGCGCAATCCGCACCGCAAACGATCCTGATCGGTCTCGCTGCGCCGCTCACCGGCCCGTCCGCGCGGATCGGCAAGGACTTGCAGAACGGCGCGCAGCTCGCGATCGACGACGCGAACGCGAAGCATCCGAGCATCGGCGGCAAGCCCGTTGTCTACAAGCTTGTAGCGGCGGACGACCAATCCGATCCGCGCACGGCCGTCGCGGTCGCGCAGCAGCTCGTCGACCAGCACGTGATTGGCGTCGTCGGTCACTGGAACACCGGCTGCAGCGTGCCTGCGTCGCGCGTCTACCGCGATGCCGGCATTCCGCAGATCGCGCCGGCATCCACCGGCCACCAGTACACGCAGCAGGGCTACGCAACGGCGTTCCGCATCATGGGTCACGACGATGCGGGCGGCAATTTCACCGGCGCGTATGCGGTGAAGACGCTGAAGGCGAAGCGCATCGCGGTGATCGACGATCGCACGTCGTTCGGCGCGGGGCTCGCCGAGCAGTTCATCAAGGGCGTGCAGGCGAATGGCGGCACGATCGTCGATCGCCAGTACGTCAACGACAAGACCACCGACTTCAGCGGCGTACTGACCGCGATCAAGGGCAAGCGCGCGGATCTCGTGTTCTTCGGCGGGCTCGATGCGCAGGCAGCGCCGATCGCGCGCCGCATGCGCCAGCTCGGCGTGAGCGCGCCGCTGCTCGGCGCCGGCGGGTTCGTCAGCCAGACCTTCCTGTCGCTCGCCGGCAAGGACGGCGATGGCGTAACCGCGCTCGAACCCGGCCTGCCGCTCGACCGGATGCCGGGCGGCAACGCGTTCGACGCGCAATACCGCGCGCGCTTTCACGCGCCGATCGAATTGCACGCACCGTTCGCGTACGACGCGGCCGCCACGCTGATCGCTGCCGCGCAGAAGGCTGGCACGACACAGCCCGCGAAGCTGGTCGCGGCGGTGCGTGCAACCGACCGGCCGGGGGTCACGGGCCGGGTCGCATTCGACCGCGAAGGCAACCTGAAGGACCCGGCATTCACGATCTATCAGGTGCGCGGCGGCAAGTGGGCCGTCGTCGACGTGCTCGGCGGCGCGCGCACCGCAACGCAATAACGACGGAGACACCCCATGACCGACACGATTCGCGAATCCGCCGCGGCGCCGGAGGACACGCGCCTCGGCATCCTCGCACGGCGGCGCATCGAAGCGGAAATCATCAAGCCGATCTACGAAATCATGAAGCGCGAATTCGGCACCGAGCGCGCACAGGCCGTGATCGCTGAGGCCGTGCGCGGCGCGGCCGTCGACGCGGGCCGCGCGTTTGCGGCTCAGGAGCCTGAAGGCACGAGCGTGCAGTCGTTCATCGCATTGCAGGTGCTGTGGGAGAAGGACGACGCGCTCGACGTCGAGGTGCGCCGCGCGGACGACGCGCACTACGACTACGACGTGCACCGTTGCAGCTACGCGCAGATGTATCACGCGATGGGGCTCGGCGAGATCGGCCATCTGCTGAGCTGCGCACGCGACAGCTACTTCATCGAGGGCTACGATCCGCGCATCGCGCTGACGCGCACGAGCACGATCATGCAGGGCGGCAAGCGCTGCGATTTCCGCTATGCGTTGCAGCCCGCGCCGCGCAACGACGCACCGGAGGCCGGCGATGCGTGACGATTTCGCGGGCGCGCCGCGCGTCGACGGTGCACGCCTGTGGGCGTCGCTCGAGCGGATGGCGCAGATCGGCGCGACGCCGAAGGGCGGTGTCTGCCGTCTCGCGCTGACCGACCTCGACCGCGAGTCGCGCGACCTGTTCGTGCAATGGGCGCGCGATGCCGGCTGCACCATTCGTATCGACCGGATGGGCAACGTGTTCGCGCGCCGCGCGGGCCGCAATCCCGGCGCGGCGCCGGTGATGACCGGTTCGCACGCCGACTCGCAGCCGACCGGCGGCCGCTACGACGGCATCTACGGCGTGCTGGGCGGCCTCGAGGTGGTGCGCGCGCTGAACGATGCGGGCATCGAAACCGAGCGCCCGATCGACGTCGTGATCTGGACCAACGAGGAAGGCTCGCGCTTCGCGCCGGCGATGATCTCGGCCGGCGTGTTTTCCGGCGTGTATCCGCTGGAATACGGGCTGTCGCGCACCGATGCGGCGGGCAACACGATCGGGGCGGAACTCGCGCGGATCGGCTATGCGGGCACCGAGCCCGTCGGCGGCTATCCGGTTCATGCAGCATACGAGCTGCATATCGAACAGGGTGCGATTCTCGAGCGTGCAGGCAAGACGATCGGTGTCGTGACGGCCGGGCAGGGGCAGCGCTGGTACGAGGTGACGCTGACGGGCGTCGACGCGCACGCGGGCACGACGCCGATGGAATTCCGGCGCGACACGCTGGTCGGCGCCGCGCGAATGATCCAGTTCGTCGATGCGCTGGGTCGCCGTCATGCGCCGCATGCGCGCGCGACGGTCGGAATGATCGATGCGCGGCCGAATTCGCGCAACACGGTGCCGGGCAGTTGCTTCTTCACGGTCGAATTCCGCCATCCAGACGATGCGGTGCTCGACGAACTCGATGCGGCGCTGCGCGCGGAGCTGGCGCGCGTGGCGGACGACGCCGGTCTCGGCGCGCAGATCGAGCAGATCTTCACGTATGCACCGGTGCCGTTCGCGCCGCGCTGCATCGACGCAGTCCGCGCCGCCGCGCAGGCGCTCGGGCTGTCGCACATGGACATCGTGTCCGGCGCGGGCCACGACGCGTGCTACATCGCACGCGTCGCGCCGACCGGCATGATCTTCGTGCCGTGCGTCGGCGGGCTAAGCCACAACGAAGCCGAGGCGATCACGCCGGAGTGGTCGACGGCCGGCGCCGACGTGCTGCTGCGCGCGGTGCTGCAAAGCGCGCAGGAACCGGGCGCGTGATGCACGCGTGACGGTTGCGGCTTATTTGGCGGCCTTGCGCCGCGCGACGTACGCGAGGTAAGCGACGATCTGGTCGAGTTCGCGGTCGCTCAACTGGTCGGGCGGGAACGCCGGCATCACGCGGCCCGGCCAGTCGCGCACCGACGCCGGATTGCGGATGTAGCGACGCAGTGCGGCGGGCTGGAAGTAGTCGACCGGATTCATCGGCGCGTTCAGGTCGGGGCCGGCCTGGCTGCTGCCTGCGCCATCGATGCGGTGGCACGCGAGACATTGCGTGACGAACAGCCGCTGGCCCGCGCGGGCCGGGTCGTTCGCCGGCAGCGACGGATCGACCGCGAGCGACGGCCAGCGTGCGAGCGGCGAAGATTCGATCGCGATGCGCACGATCTGGTAGGGCCATTGCTCGCCGCGCACCGACGACGCGTCCGGGCCGACCCACACGAGATAGAACGGCCCTGCGCTGACCGACTTGCCCGGCAGTGCCGGCCAAGGGTGCGCCGGGTCCTCGATCGCCAGCCACGCAACGGCGCCGGCCGGCGCACGCCGGCGTGCGAAATCCAGTGGCAGTTGTGCGGCGAAACCGTCGGCCGCGCGTGTCTCCAGTACGCCGTCCGCCGGCAGCGACGTGTCGCCCAGCAGCGCCGCGAACGGCACCGCGCGAAACGTCATCGGCCGACCGTAAGCGATGTCGCGCGGCACGTGGATGTCCGTCGCGTCGGCGCGCGCGAGCAGCGCTTGCCGTGTCAGCACGCGCGGCGTGCCATCGGTGTCGAGTTCTAGCGTGCCCTGCGCGTACGCGTGCGTGGCCATCAGGCACACCGTCAGCAGCAACAGCGAAAACCATTGGCGCTTCAGCATTCGTTCTCCGTGAAAAAGGGGGCGGCGGCACGCAGCGCGGCATCGCGACTGGCCGAAGGAATCGGGCGACAGTCTAGCCGGTAAGGGCGGCGATGGCGACTTGAATGCGGTGCGGGCGTAACGGCGGGGATTGAACGGGTGAGCGGCGACGCGCGTGGCAGTCAGGCAGGCGCTCGGCCGGACAGCCGCACAGGCGGTTGCGTGCAGCACCGCATTGCACGATCCGTACGCCGTCACATTGCCATGAAGCGATCGCGCTGATCCGGCGCGCTCAGCGCCGCCGTCAATGACTCTGGCACTGCGCGTCGGCCTTTGGCAAAGGCGCTTCCCGTGCCGTGTCGAAATCGGCTTCGCGCGTGCCGGTCGGCGACAGCGACACGAAATGCATCATGCCCGCGCGCGCCGGAAACGCGGCGATACCGGTCGAGCCCCACGGAACCGGCGAACGCTGCACGCCGGTAACCGACATGCCCGTTGCCGTCAGCGTCAACGTCAGCAGCCGCCCGTCGCGAGTCGGCACGTACGCATGCGCGCCGTCGACGCCGACACCCGATTCGCGCACCGACGGCGGCAGGCAGTCGAGCGTCGCGATGCGGCGCCCGTCCGGGTCGATCAGCATCGCGACGCCGCGATTGTCCGCGGTTGTCGTGACGACGATGAATCGGTCGACCGCGGGCACGTACGCGGACGAATACACGTAGTACTGGATCGCGTCGCTCAGCGGTCCGCGCTTCTCCAGCTTCGCGGTGAATGGATCGAACATCGCATACTCGAGCGTCGCGTCCGTGCTGCCTTCGATGTATTTCTGCCAGACCAGCAGCGCCCGGCGCGGCGAGCCCGCGACAATCGGCCACCATTCGCGGCGATGTGCGACGACCGGCACATGATTCAACACGCGTCCGGCCGCATCGTAGGTTTTCACGTACACACCGTTGCCGCTGCCGAGATTGTCGACGCCGCCGCCATCGACCCAGTCGGCGGAGTAGAACACGACGAAGCGCTCGCCGACGGCGGCGACGTGTCCCGAATGGCCGCCCGCTTCGACGTCGTGCGGATACGGCTTGACCGGCTTCAGGTTGCGCCGGTAGACGCCGTAGCGCTGGCTGACTTCCTGCGACGTGTCCCAGCCGTCCTCGAACGTGACGAAGATGTCGCCGCGACCGTTCTGTGCGATCGATACCGGCTCCTGCGCCTCCGGCCGGCTGATGAACGCGCGTACGTGCGTCAGTTGCGAATTGCCAGGCTGCCATTCGCCCACGTACACGTCGTGCGACCAGCTGCCGTTGCGCATCGCGCCGCGCGGCGGGAGCCCCGAGCTGCTGAAGAACACCCAGCGCTTGCCGTCGCCGGCATCGGCCACGCCAATGCCGTGCATGAAGCGGCGTGCATCGCCGGCGTCCTTGTCGCTGGCGGGCGGCTCGGCGCGCGTGTCGATCGTGACCGTGTGCACGACCGGCGCGCCGGCGGCCAGCGCGCCGCAGCAGGCGCCGCAGCCCGCGCCAAAGAGCGCGGTCGCGGCGAGCCGCGTCGCCGCGCGCAGCGCCGGACGCGATCGTCTCGCACCCGGCCACCGAAGCGGCAGCGCCATCATTCGACCGTGACCGATTTCGCGAGATTGCGCGGCTTGTCGACGTCGGCGCCGCGCGCGCAGCCGACGTGATACGCCAGCAGCTGCAACGCGATCACGTTGACGATCGGCGACAGCGCGTCGCCCGATTCGCGCACGCGGATCAGGTGCGTGTCGCGGTCGGCGTCGATCTCGAGTTGATGGCCTGCGAGCACGTAGAGCCTTCCGCCGCGCGCGCGGACCTCGGCCATGTTGGACTTCAGCTTCTGGAACAGGCGATCGTCCGGCGCGATGGTCACGACCGGCATCGCGCTCGTGACCAGCGCGAGGGGCCCGTGCTTCAGTTCGCCGGCCGGATAGCCTTCCGCGTGGATGTACGACACTTCCTTGAGCTTCAGCGCACCTTCCAGCGCGATCGGGTAGTGAATGCCGCGGCCGAGGAACAGTGCGTTTTCGGTGCGCGCGAATTTCGCGGCCCAGCCCATGATCTGCGTTTCCAGCGCGAGTGCGTGGCCGATGCGGTCGGGCAGTTCGTGCAGCTTCTTCAGGTGCGTCGCGACTTGCGCGGCGTCGAGCCTGCCGCGCTGCTGTGCGAGCGTCAGCGTCAGCAGGAACAGCGCGACGAGCTGCGTCGTGAATGCCTTGGTCGACGCGACGCCGAGCTCGATGCCGGCGCGCGTCAGGAAGCACAGCGGCGCCGCGCGCGCGATCGAGCTGGTCGCCACGTTGCAGATCGCCATCGACATGTCCTGGCCCATCCCGCGCGCGCGCTCGATCGCGCCGATCGTGTCGGCGGTCTCGCCGGATTGGGAGATGCCAACCACCAGCGTGCGCGGATCGGGCACCGTCTCGCGGTAGCGGTATTCGCTTGCGATCTCGACCTGCGCGGGAATGCCGGCGATGCTCTCGAGCCAGTATTTCGCGGTCAGGCCCGCGTAGTAGCTGGTGCCGCAACCCAGCAGCAGCACGCTTCTTGCTCTCGACAGCAACGCGCGCGCGCTGTCGCTGCCGCCGAATAGCGCGGGCGAGATCGTGTCGATGCCGTCGATCGTGGCCGCGATCGCCTTCGGCTGCTCGAAGATTTCCTTCTGCATGAAATGCTGGTACGGGCCGAGCGCGGCATCGTCGGCGCGTGCCTTGACCTCGCACAGCGGACGCTTCGCGTCGGCGCCGACCGAATCGACCACGTCGATGCGTTCCGGCGTGATCAGCGCGACGTCGCCGTCTTCCAGATAGACGAAGCGGTCGGTCAGGTCGCCGAGCGCCGCGCAGTCGGACGCCAGATAATTCTGGTCCGCGCCGATGCCGATCACGAGCGGCGAGCCGGCGCGCGCGGCGACCAGCCGCTGCGGCTCGCGCGCGCTCAGCACGGCGATCGCATAGGCGCCGTGCAGCCGCTTGACCGCGCGCACGACCGCATCGAACAGATCGTCGCGATACACGCTGTGGATCAGGTGCGCGATCACCTCGGTGTCGGTCTCGCCGCGGAACGTGTAGCCGCGTTGCCGCAGTTCGGCGCGCAGTTCGTCGTGGTTTTCGATGATCCCGTTGTGCACGACCGCGATCGTGTCGCCCGACATGATCGGGTGCGCGTTCATTTCGGACGGTGCGCCATGCGTCGCCCAGCGCGTATGCGCGATGCACGTCTGGCCTTCGAGGCCAAGCGTCAGCACGCGGTCCTGCAGGTCCGCCACGCGGCGCAGCGTCCGTTCGCTGCGCAGATGTCCGTCACGCAACACGGCGATGCCGCACGAATCGTAGCCGCGATACTCGAGCCGGCTCAGCGCATTGACCAGTTGCGGCACCTGATTCTTCAGGCCGCTTGCTCCGACGATTCCGCACATGATTCACCTCGTCTACAGGAAGTTTTGCGGCTGGCACGCGGCGCGCGCCAGCGCGATTCGAGAAGTGCTGCGGCGCCGTGGCATCGGACGTGCGGCGCACACGTCTGCCGCGATCACTCGCCCGCCTGCGGCCCCGCGTGCACCACCCATTCGATGCCCGAGATCGAGCCGTTCGCGTCGTGCGACGCGACGAGAATGCGCGACGTGCGCCGTGTGCCGCGCCGGCGGTCGCTGGCGAGCGCGGTCGGCGGCACCGAGCGCACCTTCACGGTGGCCGAGCGCCGCAGCATCTTCGACACGCGCAGCCGGTACGCGAACGGATGCACGACGCGTCCCGCGATCAGCCACGTGACGATCGTGCCGGCAATCAGCGCGATGCTGGTCACGTAGAACACGATCTGCTCGATCGGCATCTCGGCCTCGTTGAATGGCAACAGGTAGCGGTACGTGTAGATGCAGATCGACGCCCAGACGCCCCCGACCAGTGCGGGCCGCACGAGGCGGAACCACGCGACGAGCACGGGGCCGACGATGTTGCCGCGTTCGGCGATCATGTCGCGCGGTGCGCGCAGGGAAAGGTCAATAATCGGCGCGTTCTTCATGTTGAATGCCTCGGTCGGGACTGACCCACACGGCGCGCTTGCCGCGGCCCCGCAGTACGACGGCGGGCAGGGCGACGACGGTGGTGATCATGGTGATCAACCAGAACGCTACGGGGTACCAGATGGTGTCAAGGAAGTACATCAGGAGTTTTTCGTCGTAACGACGATCGATCATGCTGCCGATGATCAGCTGCAGGATGCAGGTCGCGACCAGCAGCATTCCGTGCCAGTGCGGTACCACGGACACGTGCCAGTTCGGCGGAAGCGGGTAGAACAGGTCGATCAGCGCGAGCAGCAGGATGAACGACATCGCGTACGCCCATGCGATGCCGATCAGGTACTCGACGAAGAGCGGCCACATCATCATCTGCGTGGGCCGCATCAGCGTGCCCGCGTACTTGAGCAGCACCTGGATGCCGCCCTTCGACCAGCGCAGCCGCTGCCGGTAAAGCCCCTTCACCGTTTCCGGCATCAGGATCCAGCTGAGCGCGTGCGGCTCGTAGACGACGCGCCAGTCCCGGCACTGCAGCTTCCAGCTGATGTCGATGTCCTCGGTCAGCATGTCCGAGCTCCAGTAGCCGACGTCGGCGAGCGCGGTCTTGCGGAACATCGTGATCACGCCCGACACCGTGAAGATGCGGCCGTACACCTGCTGCGTGCGCTTGATCAGCCCGACGATCGACGAGAATTCGCCGACCTGCATGCGCCCGAGCAGCGACGTGCGCGTGCGGATGCGCGGATTGCCGGTCACCGCGCCGACGCCCGGATCGGTCAGGAAATGTTCGAGCATCCAGCCGATCGCGTCATGCGCGAGCAGCGCGTCGCCGTCGATGCAGAGAAGGTACTCCGCGTTCGATACCGCCGCCGCCGTCGTGAGCCCGACCGCCTTGCCTTCGTTGCGTGCGTGATGGATGACGAGAAGGCGCGGAATCTCGACGGCCAGCTCGTTCAGAATCTCGCCGGTGCGGTCCTTGCTGCCGTCGTTGACCGCGATGATGTCGTAGTTCGGGTAGTCCATCGCGTTCAGGTGGCGAATCACGCTGCGCGCGTTCGCGGCCTCGTTGAAGCACGGCACGACGATCGAGACCTTCGGAATGCCGCTCGACGCGATCGTGCGTGTCGACAATACGCGACCCTCCTCGAGCAGGAAGTAATGCACGACGCCGCCGATCATCCACAGATACGACATGAAGAACGGATAGTAGAAGACGAAGTCCTGCACGCGCTGGATGATGCTGTGGGAGTTCATGGTGTTTTGATTCCCTTCGGTTGCTGCATTTGCATCAGCGCGTTGATGGAGGTGGGATCGAGACGGGACTTCAGCGACATCACGTCGCGCATCGCGTCGAGCTCGGGCGCGTTGTTCAGGAAGTTGTCCGGGTAGTAGCCGAAATTCACCGCGCCCTCGCTGCGCAGCCGTCTCATCTGCGACAGGAGCGTGCCGGCCGGCACCTGCTTCTGCGCATGCCAGTCGTACGACTGCAGCTCGAACACGGTGCGCTGCAGCCCGCGCCGCTTCGCGCGGACAGCCCGCACCAGCTCGTCCAGCCAGCCTTCCGGGTCTTTCGCCTGTTCCATGTACGGCATCGCCATCAGCGCGACGTAGTCGTAGGTGGCGAGGAAATCGTCGTAGTTCTGCGCGTACCACGCTTCCGATTCCGGCTTCAGCACCGGCATCGCGAAGATGTTGCGCGCGGTCAGCACGTCGCCCACGTTCTGATGCGCGAGCACGATCTGCTCCAGCTGCTTCGTCATGTCGATCAGGTAGCGCGACTTCTGGCGCGTCCAGCGCTTCATCAGCTCGGGGTTCTCGCGAATCTTGCCGACGTCGGCGGGCAGCCCCCATTGCGAATACACGCGCAGTGCGTGCTTGCCCGCATCCTCATAGTCGTCGAGCACGGCGTCGTCGCTGAACAGGACCCCGCTGAACGATGCGTGCTTGCTCAGATCCTCGTAGACCTGCTGGATCATCAGCCGCGCCTCCGGATCGAACGGGCTCAGCCGGAACACGCGCGTGCCGTTCTCGCGTGCCGGTGCGCCACCGTATGCGGTGACGGGCTGGAGCCCGCGCAGCTTGTCGGCCGGCGGCCGGAACGCGAGCACCGGCATCCACGCGTAGACCTGCACGTTGGAGCGCGTGTTGAGCTGCCACGCGGCCCGCGAGAACAGGTCGGCGCGCATCGGCAGGTGCCGGTTCGGGAAGTACACCGCTTCGGCCACGCCGGTGCCGTTCGGATCCGCGTACGCCTGCAGGTACACCGATTTTGGCTGCATCCGGTAGATGCGCTCGATCAGCTTGCCGAGATTCGCTTCCTGACGCGCGGGATCGGGATCGTAGACCTGGTCGAGATCGACCTGCACGGTACGTTCGGGCACGTCGACGTCGCCGCGGTTGGAGGCCGGCTCGCGCATCGAGCGTTCGAATCCGCCGATGTCCACGTCGTACATCAGCAGGATCCGCCTCAGCCGGTCCATCGGAACGTCCGGCGTGTTCGGGCCGGCGTCGAGACTGAACTGGACGTCCATGCCGAGCGATGTCGATATCTGGCGCACGGGCTGATTTTCCGCGCCGTATGGCCACACCATCGAACGTGCGACGATGCCCGTGCGTTCGCGGATCTGCCGCACGCAAGTCTGCAGGTCGTCGTGCACGCGTGCGTGGAATTCGGCGTCGGTTTCATAGCGCTTCTGGTCTTGCAGGTAGAGATGCGACGTGGTCGCCGGCAATTCGTTGCCTTGCGGATTCGCGACCGCACCGTGGTGGAGATTGTGGGTGTGGCAGCCGAGCTCGACGAATTCCGACTGGCCGAGCTTTTTCACCTCGTCCCACGACAGGAAGTATTCGCGCGGCACCTGCACCTTGTCGCTGATGCGGATCGGCGTGTCCGGCGGCGTGTCGATCCATGCGGTGACGAGCCCCATCACGGCCGGATACCTGAAGCGTTCGAGCAGCGGCAGCACCTTCGTGTAGTGGCTGCGGAAGCCGTCGTCGAACGTGAGCAGCACCGCGCGCGGCGGCAGCGGTTTGCCGCCGCGCCGCGACTCCTCGATCTGCTTGACCGTGATCGTGTGGTAGTTGTTGGTCTGCAGCCACGAGAAGATCGCGGTCAGTGTGCCGGTATCGATCGCGAACGGATCGACGATTGCCGACGGCGACGAGAACGACGCCATCAGGTTGTCGCGCACGTCGTGCATGCAGATCACGCGAAACGTTTTGCCGTCGGCCGGGTCGGACGGCGGCAGCAGGTCGATCATCTTCGCGTTGGATACACCCGGGAACAGCGAGCAGGCCGCAAACGCGCCGAGGCATCCGCACATGAAGGTCCGTCTGGATTGCATTCGCGTTTCTCCTGGTTAGAACGGAAGGTTGACCGACATGAAGCCGGTTTCCGAGCGCTCGCGCTGCCCGTCGTACGCGTGGCTGCCCACCTCGATGCCGTAGCTCAGCGTGATGTCGTGCTTGAACGTCCACGCATGTTCGAGGCGGGCGCTCCACAGCGCGCTGCTGCCGAAGCCGCGCTCGTTGTACACGCCGCCCGACACCGAGATCCGCTGCTGCAGCCCCATGTCGCCTTTCTTCCACAGCATCATCTGGTGCATGACGGTCACCGCGGCCGCGTAGTCGCGCGCCGGGCTGTAGTAGGGCGCGTCGCGCCGCGTGTTGCTGTCGGTGCCGAGATCCAGCGATACGTTGACCAGCTGCCGGGCGGACGTGTACACGCGCTGCGTGGCCGTTGCCGCGATCTCCTGGTGGAAGTTCGAATCGCTGTAGCGGCTCACGCCGTAGCTCAGCTTGACTTCGCGACGGTCGTTCTGCCGGTACACGACGGACGCATTGGCCGAACGGCCCCAGATGTGGGCCGCGTATGCCTTCCACGGCAGCGAGTTGTCGTTGGAGTCGAGCCCCGCGTTCACCGTCCAGTAGTCGTTCAGCGCATACGCGATCGACCCGCGGCCGCCGGTGCGGCCGTCCGTGCCGAACGAACGCGTGACCTCGCCCTGTACGGTGAGCGGCCCGTGCCGGTAGTCGCCGCCGATGCCGGTGCGCGTGCGCTTGATGCTGCCGCCGTCGGTCTGCGCGAAGCCGAAGAACGTATGCGAGAACACGCGCCAGTTGTCGCCGAACGGCGGCGAATACACGTAGCTGTCAGACGTGAAGCTGTTGTCGGCCAGTGCGCTGTTGCCGTGTTCGAAGCTCAGGTCGGTCGTGAACACGGGGCTGCGATATGCGTTGTAGTCGCGCTTGAAGCCGCGCACCGCGCCGCTGTCCGGAAACGTGTTGTCCAGCGTCTGGTCGACGGTCTTCGCGGTCGCGTAGTCGTCCGCCACGAGCGACGCGCGGCCGAGGCCCGCGAGCATTTCGACGCTGTCCGGGTGATCGGTCAGCGATGCGCGATACATTGCGATCGCCTGGCGCGGATGCGCCTGGCCCGATACCGCGTCGGCATGCGCGGCGCGAACCTCCGCATTGAACGGCACCTCCTTCTCGAGTTGCTCGAGCGCGGCGATCCCTTCGTCGACGTGCCCCGTGAAGATCAGGTACTGCGCACGCAGCCGGTAGTAACGCAGATAGTCGCTTTCCGCCGGACCGACGTTGGTTACCTGCTTGACCGGCGGCAGCGACTTCTCCATGTCGTCGAGCACCTGCTTCGCTTCCGGCGCGTGCCCTTGATCGACGTACGACCAGAACAGGCCTTCACGCAGCTCGATCGGTTGCGTACGCGCGCCATACTGGAAGCCGCGGGTCGCGCGATCGGTCGGCGATGCGGTTGCCTGTTGCAGCGCACGCGCGTAGACGGCGTTCGCCTTGGCCGGTTCGCTGAGGTACAGGTACGCGTCGCCGACGGCCGCCAGCGCGTCGATCGAGATTTCGGCGTTGGACGGGATCGTCTCGAAAGTCGCGACGGCCTGCCTCATGTCGCCGCGTGCCGCCAGTGCGACCGTGCGGTCGCCGGCGAGCGCGGTCCGCACCGGCGTGTAGTCCGGTGTGGCCGGCATCCGCTTGTCGAGGTCGTCGGCCGCCCGCAATGCATTGTCGAGGCCGTCGAAGCGGTCCGGACTCGTCATCGAGCGCGACTTGTCGCGGCCGCCGCGCACCTGCTGGCGAATCGACAACTCCTCGAGCTGCGCGACGTCGACGGCGGAAAACGCATCGGGCCGCGCCTTCGCTTCCTGGAGCGCCTGCACCGCACCGCCGCTCACAGCGAGGCCGAACACGTCGTTGCGCACGGTTGCGACGTCGGCGGTGCGCAGGTTCGGCGCCTGCGCGTTCGGCGCCTGCACGTCGGGCCCCTGCGAGCGTTGCGTGGCTTCGCCCGGCAACGATGCGCCGGGCGATTGCGAACCCGGCGCCTGCGTCGAGGGCGGCGGCATGCCGGGCGCCGTGGTCACGGGCGCCGGCGAGTTCGGCATCGGCGTGCCGGACAGTTGCGCGATCTGCGTTGGCGCATTCGAAGGGGCGGCAACGCCCGACGGCTGCGCGTACTGAGCCGGGGCGTGGGACGGATGAGCATCCTGCGCGGGCGCGCCGGACGCTGCTGCCTGTAGCGGTGGCGTCACGGGCGACTCGACGCCTGTTGCCAGCGGCGGCTGGGGCGGCGTGTCGGCCGCCTGCGCGACGGGTGCGAAGCTTGCCGACGGCACGGCATCGGATGCCTGCGCGAGTTGCATCGGCGCATTGGGCGTTTGCGAACCGGATGCGGAGCTTGCCGGCGACGCCGCATCGGATCCCTGCGCGAGTTGCATCGGCGCATCGGGCGCGGGCGAGCGAGATGCCGGGATATTCGAAGATGCGGTAGCGGATTCCGGCGGGAACTGCATCGGCACTTCCGAACTCCGCGAATGCGGCGCGGGCATGTTCGGGGACGCGGTATCCGATGCGGGCGGGGTTTGCACCGGCGCGTTCGAAGGTTGCGCGCCCGGCGCGGGATTGGCGGGCTGCGGCGTCTCCGGTTCCACGACCACGGTGGTCGGCATCCCCGGCGGCTGCGGGGCCGAAGCCTGCGCGATCTGCAGCGACGCGTCGGACGCGCGCGCGATCGGCGTGGGTGCATTCGGGGGCAGCGCATCGGAATCCTGGGCGTCCTGAGTCGACACACCGGCCGGCTGCGCGTCGGGTCGCACGTCCGATGCGCCGTGGGTTCCGGCGATTTCACCCGTGTCGCGCGGCCGTTCGTCACTTTCCGCGGCAAGGCAGGAGCCGGACGCGACGAGCAGCAGGAGCAGCGGCGCATGCAGGAGAATCCGCCGCGTTGACGGAGCGCCGGTCGTGCATTGTTGTGTTCGATTGTTGGCCACGGTGTGTCTCCTCACTCTGTAACGATCACATCGGTTGCGCGCCCGACGACATGTGCCGCCGGCCGTCCGCGCCGTCGGGCAGCGAGACCACGCGGCATCCGGCCGGTTCACAGACGGTTGCGGATCGCTTGTCCAAGCAGCGCGCGCGATTCGCTGTTCCTCGGGTCGATCGCGAGTGCGCGACTCGCGTTCTGTTCCACGCAGTTCCATGCGTCGATCTGCGCACACGAGCGCGCCCGGGCCAGCGCGCGGGCGCCTTCCAGTTCGTCGCGCGTGACGCTGGCGGTTTCCATGTGCGTGGTGTCGGCGATATACGACTGCGGCTGCAGTCCCGGCACGGGGTCCGCATGTTTTCTGGCGCGCGCAAGCGCCTGCGTACGCGACGTACGGTGCGCATCGGCCGGCCGCCCGGTGCGAGCGCTGGCCGACGCGGCATACGCGCCGGCCGCGAGCCGGGCGGGCGGCGCGTGGGCAGGGCGCGCGTGTTGCCCGGTGGAGCGGGCGCCCGATTGCAGCGGCGGCACGGGCGGTTCGGCCGCGGCCGATACCGACGGCGTTCCCGAAGCAAGCGCCGCAGGCGTCGCGGCTTGCGCGACGGGCGATGTCGGGCCGCCGGCCGCGGCTACGCCCGATGCACCGGACTCGCCCGAAGCGCTGGCCGGGCCCGCCGTCGCGGCGACGACGAAGCTGCGGTACTTTCCGACGGCGCTTCCAATCACGCCGGCGATGTCGTGCGTCACGCTCGCATGGTCGACCCTCGTGTCTCGCTCGACATAGGCGAAGGCTCCGAAGATCGCGGCAAACGCAACGATGCTGAGCGCCGCATTCTTTCCCGGACCCCACGAGGGTTTCGGCTCCCCGACGGGCAAGCCGTCCGGTCGTTCTGCACGAGTCATTCAATCCTCCTCGTATGAATGGGTGGCGGGGAACGGTGCGATCTCGCGTGGCGTCGGCACGCGGGTTCAGATGCGGTTCACCATTTCAACTGCGTGGTGAGCGCGCCCGTTTCGACGATCGCGAACTGCGTGGCCCCCTGATACGTCCCTTCGACCCGGTAGCTTGCGTCGGGCACGCTGAACAGGCAGCGCGGCCCCGTTGCCTTGAACTCGACGAGTACGCGGCCATGCCGTCTGAGACGCACATCCACGTTCGACAGCGGTTGCCCCGTGCTACCGGACACGAACGACACGCCGAGGTTGTACGGGCGGCCGTCGGGGGGAAGCGGCGCCGTACCGTCGATTCCCGCATCACCGCAGATGTACGAAATCGTGTATCGCCCCGACTCCTCGCCCGACGCTGGCGCCGCGGGTTGGTTTCGGGCAGGTGTTTGTGCCGCGGCATTGACGCACAAGGCGGTTGCGACGATGCCGAGGAGCGCGCGAGCATGCTGTTCAAACGGCGAGGAAGACATTGCAACCTCCATCCGGAATCCATGACAACGCATTTATTCCGAGTCGAATTAACCGCGTTCTTTTTGCGACACGCTATTGATACACGATGGGTTTTGAACAAACAACTGCGTGTAGTCCCAATGAGACGCGCTTTAAACGTCGTATTTAAACGCGATCGCAAATTATTCGACGAAAGGGATTAATGCTGAACAAAGTCGATATTGCCGGACACGAATCTTGCACAGCAGTAGCGGTGACCTGTCCCGACACTTCGGACATAAGACGTATTGGAATTTTTGCCGAAAAATAACGACTGAATAAAGGTGGATTTGCCTCTGTAATCGAGGCATTAAGGTGACTTTCAGAGCACAGGAGAGAGGCGGGAGAAAATGGGGTGCGACGTTCTGACGAGTAACCGTCGTCCGATGAAAATCGAAACTTCTATTTTTTTCTGTAACAGGGTATTTCCGCCAGATGAATCGGCAAGTAATACGGGGTCAATGCTGGAATTAACAGGAAATCTGTCCGGCCGCGCAAACGTTTGGAGTTTTCATAATACCGATTATTCGTGCGTGATAATCGCGTGGCATGCAAGGGAGCGGAAAACTCCCCGGCCGGACAAGGGCGAAAACGCGCAAGACGAGTATGGTTTCCACCCGCGCGGCGGGCGCGACGCGAAGCGGGAACGACCGCCGAAGCGCGGCGCAGCGCGTCAGCGGCTGCCTGCGCCGCGGCGCGCGATGCGTGCGCCTGCCGTGAGCGACGTGATCGACGCGATCGGCGTGATCGAGGAATCCGCGATCCTGCCGTCGGCTGCCGCGCGCGGCCGGCTCATGATGTAGCTCCACAGCTGCTCGGCCGCGAGCCCACGCTTGCGTGCCGACCGGTACAGCCGGATCTCGAGCTCGGTGATCCAGTCGGACGAGCCCGCATGGACCAGCGAACCTTCCGCGAGCTCCTTCGCGACGCAGCTCTCCGGCAGCCACCCGATCCCGTGCCCGGCGACGACCATGCCCTTCAGCGCCTCGGACATGTGCGTCTCGAAGCACCGGTGCAGCGCATACGACTCGGACGCGTTCAGCAGCAGCATCTCGACGACGTTGCCCAGGAATGCACCCGATGAATACGCGAGCAGCGGCAGCGGCGCGTCGGCCGTGCCCGGCAGTTCGAAGACCGGCTTGCCGCGCGCGTCGGGCGTCGACACCGGCAGGATCCGTTCGACACCGAGCGTGACGAACGGGAAGTGGTTCGGATCGAGCACGATCGGCAATTGCGGATGGTGATAGCCGAGCAGCAGGTCGCATTCACCCTCGACGAGCTGCTGCACGCCTTCCGGCACGTTCACCGCATTGACACGTGCGCTCACGTGGCCGACTTCGCCGTTGAGCTGCTTGAGCCACACGGGAAACAGGGTGAACACGAGCGTGTGCGCGACCGCGAAGCGCACGACCTGGTCGCTCGCCGCGAACTGGTCGTAGCCGTTCACGAGATTGCGGGCCGCGTACATGCTGCGCAGGATGTCCGCGGCCAGGCCGCGGAACATCTGTCCGGCCGGCGTCAGCGCAATCGGGTTGATGCTGCGGTCGACCAGCTTCGCGTCCATCCACGTTTCGAGCGCGGCGATTCGTCTGCTGAATGCGGACTGCGTAAGGTGCCGATGACGCGCGGCACGCGAAAAGCTCTTGGTATCCGCAAGGCTCAGGAAATCTTCCAGCCACTTCGCTTCCATGTTGATTCTTCGCTGTTTATAGTCGGCGCCGCGATGCGCGGCGCCATTTCGCTGAACCGGTTTGGTAGCGTACCGCGCCTCGCGCGTCCGGGCCGATGTTTTTTTTCGATCGGTGTTAGTCGAAATATGCATGGGCGTTGTCGGCGGTATTACGGCTGCATAAGTTCGAGGTGCCGACCCGGCTAACCGGTTAGTTCACCGCGTCGAACTGGCCGATTCGTCGCACACGGCACTTCCCCCGGGCCGGCTTCGCGCCGGCCCGCCTTCACGCCGTTCCGTCCGGCAGCTGCACGATGCGGCGCGCACGGCGCCCATCGTGACGCCCGGCCGCGGGACGGTTCGCTGCGATGCGGCAACAGAGGGAGGCGGCGGCGCCGTGCGATCTGCCGCTCGGCGGCGGCAAGCGCTGCCCACACGGGGCCGAACCGTCGTCGGCCGGCCGCGCGGCAACCGCCGCCGTGCGGGCAGTGCGAAATATTGGTGCAGTGCAGATTGCGCAATCGTGCCGCGCGGGCGAACCATGATTGCGCGACGCGGCGCGACATCGGCCGGGCGGGGCGCGGCACGCCGGTGATGCGTCGCTGCACCGTGCGTCGCACCATCCTGGTGCGGCATGCCGCGACGGCGTGCCGCCCGCACGACAAAAGGGGGGGCCTGAGGGGATGCAGCAAGGCACGTTCCTTGCAAGGTAGTCAGTACGCCGGTCCGGCATGCGCAATGCCGGGGAAAACGATCGACGGAGAAAAGATCGATGAAGCCATTCGATGAAATGCTGCAATCCGGCGACATGGTAAGGGCGCCCTACGCGCGCCTGAAGCAATGGCTCGACACGCAGAACCCCGCGAGCCTCGCCCAGAAGGCCCACGATGCGGAAAGCGTATTCCGCAGGACGGGCATCACGTTCGCCGTGTACGGCGACGCACAGGCCGCCGAGCGGCTGATTCCGTTCGATATCGTGCCGCGGATCATCTCCGGCGCCGAATGGAGCCGCCTGTCGCTCGGGATCGAGCAGCGCGTGATGGCGCTCAACGCGTTCCTCGACGACATCTACCATCGCCAGGAAATCGTGCGCGCGGGCATCGTGCCGAAGCACCTGATCGCGCACAACGACGCGTTCATCCCGGAGATGATCGACTTCCGGCCGCCCGGCAACGTTTACACGCACATCATCGGCGTCGACATCGTGCGCACCGGCGAGAACGAGTTCTACGTGCTGGAGGACAACGCGCGCACGCCGTCGGGCGTGTCGTACATGCTGGAGAACCGCGAGACGATGATGCAGCTCTTCCCCGAGCTGTTCCAGCAAGTGAAGGTGCGGCCGGTCGAAACCTATCCGCAGATGCTGCGCCAGTCGCTCGCGGCCGTGTGCCCGCCGGGCGGCAACGTCGACAACCCGACCATCGCCGTGCTCACGCCCGGCATTCACAATTCCGCGTACTACGAACATTCGTTCCTCGCCGACCAGATGGGCGTGCACCTCGTCGAGGGCAGCGACTTGCAGGTGATCGACGGCCGTGTTGCGATGCGCACGACCGAAGGCTTCCAGCCGATCGACGTGCTGTATCGCCGCGTCGACGACGCCTTCCTCGATCCGCTCACGTTCCGCCCCGATTCGGTGCTCGGCGTCGCCGGGATCATGGACGTCTACCGCGCGGGCAACATCACGATCGCGAACGCCCCCGGCACCGGTATCGCCGACGACAAGGCGATCTACTCGTACATGCCGGAGATCGTCGAGTTCTACACGGGCCGCAAGGCGCTGCTGGAGAACGTGCCGACCTGGCGCTGCGGCGAGGCGGACAGCCTCAAATACGTGCTCGACCATCTCGACGAGCTCGTCGTAAAGGAGGTGCACGGCTCGGGCGGCTACGGAATGCTGGTCGGCCCGTGCGCGTCGAAGGCGGAACTCGACGCGTTCGCCGCGAAGCTGCGCGCGCGGCCCGCGAACTACATCGCGCAACCCACGCTGGCGTTGTCCACGACGCCGATTCTGACCGATGCCGGCCTTGCGCCGCGCCACGTCGACCTGCGGCCGTTCGTGCTGGTGTCGGACCGGATCCGCATCACGCCGGGCGGGCTTACGCGCGTCGCGCTGAAGGAGGGATCGCTCGTCGTCAATTCGAGCCAGGGCGGCGGCACCAAGGACACCTGGGTGCTGGCCGACTGAGCCGGGCACGACCGCGCGCGCCGCAGCCGGCGCGCGAACCGAACGAAGACGGAGTGGACACGAGATGCTTCTGGGACGAACTGCGAGCGGCCTCTACTGGATGTACCGCTATATCGAGCGCGCGGAGAACATCGCGCGCATCGTCGATGCCGGGTTGCGGATGGCGCTCACGCGCACGTCCGACGCGCCCGCGGAATGGTCGTCGGTGCTGGTCAGTTCCGGCGCGGACGACGGCTATCGTCAGAAGTACGACGCATATGCCGCCGACACCGTGACCGACTATCTGCTGCGCGATCGCGACAACCCGTCGAGCGTGCTGTCGTGCATCGAGGCCGCGCGCTCGAACGCGCGGATGGTGCGCACGGCGCTCACGCGCGAGGCGTGGGAGAGCGTGAACGGCGCGTGGCTCGCGCTGCGCCAGGCGCTCGCGCAGCCGGTGCCGGAGAGCGCGCTGCCGGCCGTGCTCGATGGGGTGAAGCGCGAAACGGCGCTGATCCTCGGCAGCTTCTACAGCACGATGCTGCGCAATGAAATTTTCGATTTCGCACAGATTGGCGCATTCGTCGAGCGCGCCGACAACACCGCGCGCATCCTCGACGTGAAATACCACTTGCTGCTGCCGTCGGTGTCGCACGTCGGCACGATCCTCGACAACTACCAGTGGGAGACGATCCTGCGCTGCGTGGCCGCGCACCGTTCGTATCGCTGGGTGTACGACGTGCAGTACAAGCCGATGAACATCGCCGATTACCTGATCCTGAACGGCCGGATGCCGCGCTCGCTGCGTTATTGCTACGGGCGGGTCGTGTCGAGCCTGAACATGCTCGCGAAGGATTACGGCGTGACACACGCGTGTCACGACACGGCCACGAAGATCCTGCAGATGCTGTCCGACACCTCGGTCGACCGGATCTTCAAGAGCGGCCTGCACGAGTTCCTGACCGATTTCATCGGCCGCAACAACAGCCTCGGGATCGACATCGCCCAGGCGTACAACTTCGACTGAGGCTTGCCATGCGACTCGCCATCCGACACATCTCGCGTTATCAGTTCGACGATCAGGCCACCCATGCACTGCAACGGCTGCGGCTGCGTCCGCAGTCGGGGCCCGGGCAAACGGTGCGCGCGTGGCAGGTTACGATCGACGGCGTCGAACCGACGCTGTCCTATTCGGACGGGCTCGGCAACCGGATCGACCTCGTGCGGCACGATCGCGACGCGAAGCAGGAGATCGTCGTGGTCGCGGCCGGCGTCGTCGAGACGCAGGACCGCGCCGGCATTCTCGGCCATCCCGACGGCTATGCGCCGCCGTGGATCTTCGAGCGCGAGACCGCGCTCACGAAGGCCGGCGACACCGTGCGCGAGCTCGCGCAGGCCATTCCGATCGAGCCGCACAGCCTCGACGCGCTGCACTGGCTGATGACCGAAGTGCACGGCCGCATCGCGTATGCGCCGAACCTCGCGGACGCGGCGGTCGATGCGGAAACCGCGCTGCAAAGCGGCGAGGGCACGAGCCGCGATCATGCGCATGCGTTCATCGCGGCCGCGCGGGCGCTGAAGGTGCCCGCACGCTACATCTCCGGCTACGTGCTTGCCGACGGCGCGATGCAGCGCATCGCCGACGCAAAGCAAAGCGCGAGCGGCGACGAGGCCGAAGCCGAGGAAGCGCTTGCGCTGCAGGTCGGCGACGGCATGCAGCAGGCGCTCGGCGCATCGCACGCCGCGCAATCGCAGGGCGTGCCGCAGCCGGCGCTCGGCGCGCAACCGCAGGCCGCTGCGCTGATGCACCAGCCGGCCGGCCATGCGTGGGCGGAGGCGTACGTCGAAGGGCTTGGCTGGGTCGGCTTCGATCCGTTCATGAACCGCTGCCCGGACGAGCGTTACGTGCGCATCGCGGTCGGCCTCGACCATCGCGATGCGCAACCGGTGACGGGGCTCGGCGCGAGCGCCGTCGCCGTCGAGATCAGTGTCGTGCAGTCGCCGGAACTCGTCTGACGCGCACCTTCGCCGAATCCGCCGTGCCGTGCCGCCGCAGCGACGGCGGCGCGGCGCACGCGGCCGGCTCAACCCGAACCGAGCGGCTTTCCCATGCCCATCCACGTCGCGCTGCATCACACCACCCGCTACCGCTACGACCGGCCCGTCAACCTCGGCCCGCAAATCGTGCGGCTGCGGCCCGCGCCGCATTGCCGCACGCCGATCGTCGCGTATTCGATGACGGTCGAGCCCGCGCAGCACTTCATCAACTGGCAGCAGGACCCATTCTCGAACTATCTCGCGCGGCTCGTGTTTCCCGAGCGCACCGAGCACTTCGCGATCACGATCGATCTCGTGGCCGAGATGTCGGTGTACAACCCGTTCGACTTCTTTCTCGAAGCGAGCGCCGAGCAGTACCCGTTCCACTATGACGATGCGCTGCAGACCGAGCTCGCGCCGTATCTCGCGTGCGATCCGCAGACGAGCGCGGCGCCGCTGTTCCGCGCGTACCTCGACGGCGTCGACCGCACGCCCGCCGGCACCGTGAACTTCCTCGTCGCGCTCAACCAGCAGTTGCAGCGTGACATCGGCTATCTCGTGCGGATGGAGCCGGGCGTGCAGACGCCCGAGAAAACGCTCGAGCTCGCATCGGGATCGTGCCGCGACAGCGCGTGGCTGCTCGTGCAGCTGTGCCGGCATCTCGGCATCGCCGCGCGCTTCGTGTCCGGCTACCTGATCCAGCTCACACCCGACGTCAAGGCGCTCGACGGCCCGAGCGGCACGTCGGTCGACTTCACCGACCTGCACGCGTGGTGCGAAGTCTATCTGCCGGGCGCCGGGTGGATCGGCTTCGATCCGACGTCCGGGCTGCTTGCCGGCGAAGGCCACATTCCGCTTGCGTGTACGCCGCAGCCGACCAGCGCCGCACCGGTCGAAGGGCTGATCGACGAATGCGAAGTGGCGTTCGAGCACGAGATGACCGTGACGCGCGTGTACGAATCGCCGCGCGTGACGAAGCCGTACACCGATTCGCAATGGGATGCCGTGCGCACGCTCGGCACGCAGGTCGACGGCGCATTGACGGCAGGTGACGTGCGGCTCACGCAAGGCGGCGAGCCGACCTTCGTGTCGATCGACGATCGCGACGGCGCCGAGTGGAACACCGATGCGCTCGGCCCGACCAAGCGCGGCTATGCAACCGAGCTCGTGCAGCGGCTGCGTGCGCAATACGGGGAGGGCGGCTTCCTGCATTTCGGGCAGGGCAAATGGTATCCGGGCGAGCAACTCCCGCGCTGGGCGCTGTCGATATTCTGGCGCGCGGACGGCCAGCCCGTGTGGCACGATCCGTCGCTGTTCGCCGACGAGCGCGAGCCGTCCGCCTGCACGACCGCCGACGCGAAGCGCTTCATCGATGCGCTGGCCGCGCGTCTCGGGCTGACAGACGAGTTCGTGCGGCCTGGCTACGAGGACGTGTGGTACTACCTGTGGCGCGAGCGTCGGCTGCCCGTCAACGTCGACCCGTTCGACTCGCGCCTCGACGACGAGCTCGAACGTGCGCGGCTGCGCAAGGTGTTCGATCAGCGGCTCGACAGCATCGTCGGCTACGTGCTGCCGATCAAGCGTGTGGAGGATGGGGCGGCCCGCGAAGGGGCGGCCCTCGGGGGGCCGCGCTGGCAGACGGGGCCTTGGTTCTTCCGCGACGAGCGGATGTATCTGGTGCCCGGCGACTCCCTGATGGGCTATCGGCTCCCGCTCGATTCGCTGCCGTGGGTTGCCGGCGCCGACTACCCGTACCTCGTCGAACGCGATCCGTTCGCGCCTCGCGACGCGCTGCCGGACGCAGCCGCATTCCGTGCGCGTCATGCGGGGACGGCGGATGCGCCGCGCTACCTGGCAGGCGTGCAGCGCGAAGCGCCTGCGCACACCGTCATGCAATGGCGCAGCGACGGCACGGCCACGGGTGAGCGCCCCGCGCACGCCGCCGAGCGCCACCCCGAGCGCTTCGAATCCGCCGCATGGATCACGCGCACCGCGCTGTGCGTCGAAGTACGCGACGGGATCCTGTACGTGTTCATGCCGCCGCTGGCCGCGCTCGAGGATTATCTCGACCTGCTGGCCGCGATCGAGCTGACGGCGCACGCACTCGACGTGAAGCTCGTGCTCGAAGGCTACCCGCCGCCGCGCGACGCGCGGCTCAAGCTGCTGCAGGTCACGCCCGATCCCGGCGTGATCGAGGTGAACGTGCATCCGGCGAAGAGCTTCGACGAACTCGTCGACCAGACCGAGTTCCTGTACGACGCCGCGTGGCAGTCGCGGCTGTCCACCGAGAAGTTCATGGTCGACGGGCGGCACGTCGGCACGGGCGGCGGCAACCACTTCGTGCTCGGCGGCGCGACGCCGGCCGACAGCCCGTTCCTGCGCCGTCCCGATCTGCTCGCGAGCCTGATCGCTTACTGGCACAACCATCCGTCGCTGTCGTACCTGTTCTCCGGGTTGTTCATCGGCCCGACGAGCCAGGCGCCGCGCGTCGACGAAGCACGCAACGACCAGCTCTACGAACTCGACATCGCGTTTGCGGAAATCCAGCGCAACAAGCTGCTGTACGGGCAGGACATGCCGCCGTGGCTCGTCGACCGCGTGCTGCGCAATCTGCTGATCGACGTGACCGGCAACACGCACCGCAGCGAATTCTGCATCGACAAGCTGTATTCGCCCGATTCGTCGACCGGCCGGCTCGGCCTGCTCGAGCTGCGCGCGTTCGAAATGCCGCCGCATGCGCGGATGAGCATCGTGCAGCAACTGCTGCTGCGCGCGCTCGTCGCCCGCTTCTGGGCCGCGCCGTACACGACGCCGCTCACGCGCTGGGGCACCGCGCTGCACGATCGCTTCATGCTGCCGGCGTTCCTGAAGATGGATTTCGACGACGTGCTCGCGGAGCTGCGCGACGCAGGTTTCGCGTTCGATCCCACGTGGTTCGCGCCGCATTTCGAATTCCGCTTCCCGTTGTTCGGCCAGATCGCGGTGAACGGGATGCAATTGTCGCTGCGCGGCGCGCTGGAGCCGTGGCACGTGATGGGCGAAGAGGGGGCGATCGGCGGCACGGTGCGCTACGTCGACTCGTCGCTCGAACGGTTGGAGGTGCGCGTGACGGGACTGAACGACAACCGGCACGTCGTGACCGTCAACGGCCGCGCGCTGCCGCTGCAGCCGACCGGCACCGTCGGCGAATACGTGGCCGGCGTGCGTTACAAGGCGTGGGCGCCGCCGTCGGCGCTGCATCCAACCATCGGCGTGCACGCGCCGCTCACGTTCGACATCGTCGATACGTGGCTGGAACGCTCGCTTGGCGGCTGCCGGTATCACGTTGCGCATCCGGGGGGGCGCAACTACGCGACGTTCCCGGTCAACGCGTACGAGGCGGAGAGCCGCCGGCTCGCGCGCTTCGTCGCGATGGGGCACACGCCGGGCCGGATGACCGTGGCGCCGGCCGCACCGAGCCGTGAATTCCCGTTCACGCTCGACCTGCGGCGGCCATGATCGCCGGATGAAACGACGCACGACGATGCGCGGCGCGCATACTGCAGGCACGCCGGCCGGCGGCGGCGCCGCTCAAGTGCTAGGATGCGGGCAGGTTGCGGCTGCCCGCCGTACTCGCCGCACGCGCTGCGCGCCGCCGCCCGTGCGGCGGCGTGCGCGCGCGTCCGCACGCTGACGACGGAACGATACCGACCGTGCCGCCCATTCACCCCGACGATCTCGCCGACGCCGACGCGATGCCCACGCTTTTCGATACCGGCGCGCAGCCGGACGCCGCGGAACTGGCCGCCGCGCTCGCGGCGCCGGCCGCTGCCGGCCGCTACGACGAACTGCGCGGCAGTGCCGCCGGTCTGAACGCGCCGCCGCTCGCGCCCGCATGGCGCAGCTTTTTCACGTCGATCGGCAGCGACGGCGTGGCCGACCTCGATCGCCGCGCCGATGCGCTGCAGCGGCGCATGCGCGAGAACGGCCTGTTCTACCAGCTCCACGAACAACGCGCCGGCGACGGCGCTGCCGGCCCGTGGTCGCTCGACCTGTTGCCGCTGATCGTCACGCCCGAGGACTGGGTCGCGATCGAACGCGGCGTGCTGCAGCGCGTGCGGTTGCTGAACGCGACGATGGCTGACGTGTACGGGCCGCAGACGATCCTGCAGCGCGGGTTGCTGCCGCCGGCGCTCGTCACCGGACATCCGGGCTACCTGCGCGCGATGCGCGGCGCACGCGTGCCGGGCGATACGTGGCTGCACGTGGTTGCGTTCGATCTCGCGCGCGGCCCGGACGGGCAATGGCGGATCGTCGCGCAGCACACGCAGGGCGCGGCGGGCCTCGGTTATCTGCTGGAGAACCGGCTGATCGTGTCGCGGCTCTTTCCGCGCGGTTTTCGCGGGCTGCGCGTGCAGCGGCTCGCGTCCGCGTACCGGTCGCTGCTGCAGAGCATGCAGGCGCTCAGCCCGGCGAGGAAGAATTCGCGGATCGTGCTGCTGACGCCGGGGCCGCACAGTGCGACGTACTTCGAGCATGCGTATCTCGCCCGCTACCTCGGCCTTACGCTCGTCGAAGGCGGCGACCTCACGGCGCGCGACAACCGCGTGTTCCTGAAGACGCTGCGCGGCCTCGAACCGGTGCACGGAATTCTGCGGCGCGTCGACGACGCGTGGCTCGACCCGCTGGAGCTGCGGCCCGATTCGATGCTCGGCGTGCCGGGCCTGTTGCAGGCCGTGCGCGCGGGCAACGTGCTGCTCGCGAACGCGCCGGGCTCCGGCTTTCTCGAATCGCCGGGCATGCTCGGCTTCATGCCGCGCCTCGCCGAAGCGGTGCTCGGCGAGACGCTGACGCTGCCGGCCGTGCATTCATGGTGGTGCGGCGAGGCGGCCGCGTGCAACGATGCGCTGCCGCAGCTTGCGCGCTGCATCGTCAAGCCGTCGTATCCGGCCGACGTGCAGGCGGGCGGCACGTTCGATCCGGTGATCGGCGCGCGGCTCACGCCGGCGCAACTCGCCGAGTGGCGCGCGCGGATTCTGGCCCGCCCCGAGCATTACACCGTGCAGGCAGACCTGCCGCTGTCGCAGGCGCCGACGTGGCCGGGGCAGGGTGCGCCCGACGGACAGGGCGGCGCGCGAATCGTGCCGAAGCCGCTGCTGCTGCGCGTGTTCGCGCTTGCCGACGGCGCGCAGCGCTGGCGGCTGCTGCCGGGCGGTCTGTCGCGCGTCGGCACGCGCGACACGCTGTTCAACGCGCCGATGCCGCGCGGCGGCAGCACCGTCGATACGTGGGTGATGACCGAAGGCATCGTCGATTCGACGACGCTGCTGCAGACGCGTCTCGGGCCCGACGATCTCGTCGAGCGTCCGCGCGCGATCGCGAGCCGAGCGGCCGAGAACCTGTTCTGGCTCGGCCGCTACACCGAACGCGCGACCAATCTGATGCGGCTCGCGCGCGCGGCGCTGGAGCGGCTGCGCGGCGAGGACGACGTCGACAGTCCCGCACACCTGGAACTGCTCGATACGTTGTGCCGCGACACGGGGCTGATCGCGGCCGATGCGCCGAATGCCGTCGATGCGCCACGCGCGTTCCAGTACGCGCTCGCGACGTCGCTGACCCGCGGCGCGGATCGCACGTCGGGCATCGCGTCGTGCCTGTTCGGGATGCGCGGCGCGGCCGCGGCGATCCGCGAGCGATTGTCGAGCGACCAGTGGCGGCTGATCGACGACGCGACGCAACTCTTTGCAGACAGCGCCGATCATCCGGAAGCCGAGGAGCAGATCGGCAACGAGGCGTTGCAGCTGCTCGAGCGGCTTGGGCTGCTGCTCGGCGCGATCACCGGCGCGCAGACCGACAACATGACGCGCGATGACGGCTGGCGGCTGCTGTCGATCGGCCGCCAGATCGACCGGCTGGACTTTCTGTGCAGCGTGCTGAAGTTCGCGTTCGACGACGGCGCGGTGCACCGGCAGGACGGCTTCGAGCTCGTGCTCGAACTGTTCGACAGCACGATCACGTTCCGCTCGCGCTTTCAGCGCGGTTTCGACGTCGCGCCGCTGCTGTCGCTCGTCGTGCTCGACACCGACAACCCGCGCTCGCTCGGCTGGGTCGTGCAGGCGCTGCGCGGCCGGCTGACGAAGGTCGAGCGCAGCGAAGGCTATGCGCTGTCCGAGCTGGCCGAGACGATTCCGGATGTGCCCGCGTGGTCGCTGCACGAGCTGTGCGAAACCGATGAGGATGGCCGGCACGACAGGTTGCTCTGCGCGCTCGACACGACCGTGAAAGCCGTGTGGGATCTGTCGAACCGGATCGGCGAGCGCTATTTCAGTCACGTGCGCGAGGCGGGCAGAACGCTATGGTGACGACGAAACACGCGGCGAAGACGCCGCCCGTGCCCGGTTCCGAAACCGTGAAGCAGGCAGCGGCCGCGCCGGCTGCGTCGAGCGCATCCGCCGTGCCGGTTGCCGCCGCGCCGGGCCGCCTGCTGCGCGTCACGCACGACACCGAATACCGCTATGCGGCGCGCGTCGAATCCGCGCAGCACCAGGCGCGGCTGCAGCCGCTCGCGACGCCGCGCCAGCAGGTGTTGTCGTTCGCGCTCGACATCGAGCCTTCACCGGAGACGGTCGGCACCGAGATCGATGCTTTCGGCAATGCACGCGCGTCGTTCGCGCTTAATCAGCCGCACGACGCGCTGCTCGTGCGCAGCCGCAGCACGGTGCGCGTAAGTGCGCCCGTATGGTCGCAGGGCGCGCGCGGCGCGCCGCCGCCCGCGATCGCGAACCCCGGCGCCGAACACGCAACGCCGTGGGAAGCGGTACGCGAGCGCCTGCGATTTCGTGCGGGGCAGCCGTACGACGCGGCGAGCGAGTTCGTGTTCGCATCGCCGCACGTCGGATGCGATCCCGAACTGGCTGCGTATGCGGCTGCGAGTTTTACGCCGCAGCGGCCGCTCGTGCAGGCGGCGTGGGACCTGATGCGGCGCATTCACGCGGATTTCGCGTACACGCCCAACAGCACCGACATCACGACGACCGCGCTCGACGCATTGCGATTGCGCAAGGGCGTGTGTCAGGATTTCGCGCACGTGATGATCGGCGCGCTGCGCTCGCTCGGGCTCGCCGCGCGTTACGTGAGCGGTTACCTGCTGACGCAGCCGCCGCCGGGCCAGTCGCGGCTGATCGGCGCGGATGCGTCGCATGCGTGGGTCGACGTGTACGACCCGGCGTGGCCGGAGGACGGCGGCTGGCTGCAGCTCGATCCAACCAACGATCGTGCGCCTGGCGACGACTACGTGATGCTGTCGATCGGCCGCGACTATGCGGACGTGACGCCGCTGCGCGGCGTGATTCGCGGCGGCGGCGCGGATCAGGAGCTGAAGGTCGGCGTGACGGTCGAGCCGCTCGACGAAGCGGTGGCGTGATACGGCGCGATCGGCCGCGGCGGCGCCATTTGCGCGCTTTAAGTCTTCGTTAATACTGCACGCCTAGCATGGTCGTGCCGGCGAATGGATCGCTCCGCGGTCCGGTGCCGGCGGCACGCGCGGGCGCGGCCGCGTTACGGAGCCGCGCCGTCGCGCGTCGCCATTCCCTTGCAACGGCGGCGAACATGATCAAGAACTTCGACTACACGCTCGGCAACGAGAAAATAACGTTGTGCGCGAGCTTCGGCGCGGGCCCGGCGTTCCGCCGCGTGCTCGTGAGCCGCGCGGATTCGATGGAGACGCTCGTCGTGCTCGACGCGCGCGGCTTGTCGGGCCTGCTGAAGGTCGCGACCGAAGAGCCGGAAGGGCTGCTCGACGATGCGATCCGCAAGGTGGGCGACGAACAGCTCGTCGAGCGCGCGATCAGCGGCCGGACGATCGTCGAAGCCGCGCTGTGAGCGCGTGAGGCGCATGCAGGCCGACGTGGCCTGCATGGCCGGATGCAGCGCCGCGTGTTGGCGTGCGGCTCACGCCGCGAACCGGTCCGTCGCCGCGAGCAGCGCCTTCAGAATGCCCGGTTCGTTGTACGCATGCCCGGCGTCGGGCACGATTTCGAACGTCGCGTCGGGCCAGGCTTTCGCGAGGTCCCACGCGGTGCGCGCCGGCGTTGCGATGTCGTAGCGCCCTTGCACGATCACGCCCGGAATGCCGGCGAGGCGATGCGCGTCGCGCAGCAGTTGGCCTTCTTCGACGAAACCGCGGTTCACGAAGTAGTGGTTCTCGATCCGAGCGAACGCGAGCGCGTAGTGGCCGTCCGCGAAGTGCGCGGCCAGTGCCGGATCGGGCAGCAGCGTGATGGTGCGGCCTTCCCAGATGCTCCATGCGCGCGCGGCTTCGAGCTTCGCGGCTTCGTCGTCGCCCGTCAGGCGGCGATGATATGCGGCCATCAGGTCGCCGCGCTCGGCCTCGGGAATCGGTGCGACGAATTCCTCCCACAGATCCGGAAACAACCACGACGCGCCTTCCTGGTAATACCACAGCAATTCTGCGCGCCGCATCGTGAAGATGCCGCGCACGATCAGCGCGCTCACGCGTTGCGGATGCGTTTCCGCATACGCGAGGGCGAGCGCGCTGCCCCACGAGCCGCCGAACACGAGCCATTGTTCTGCGCCGACCATCTCGCGCAGCCGCTCGATGTCGGCGACCAGATCCCACGTCGTGTTGTGTTCGAGGCTCGCATGCGGCGTCGAACGCCCGCAGCCGCGCTGGTCGAACAGCAGGATGTCGTAGCGCTCGGGATCGAACAGGCGGCGATGATCGGGGCTGCAGCCTGCGCCCGGGCCGCCGTGCAGGAACACCGCGGGCTTGCCGGACGGGTTGCCGCAGCGCTCCCAGTAAATGCGGTGGCCGTCGCCGGTGTCGAGATGGCCGTGGGCGTAGGGTTCGATCGGTGGGTACACAGGCAGGCTCCGGGATGAGGTCGGCAGGAGGGGGACGAGGCTCGGGCCGTGTGCGACCGGAATACCGCGGCGCCGGTATCGCTGACATTGCGGCGCCGCAAAATTCGTTGTGTCGGCATCGGGCCGGCCGTCGCCGGACAAGACTTGTCATTATGCCCATTCATGCCGGCTGCCGTGTGCCGGCCGGCCGCGCGTGGCGCGGCAGCGTGCCGCGCCGACAGAGACATCGAAATTTTTGAAGCAATTTCGTTCCGATATTTTTCAGACAAAATCCCGGCGACATATCGGCGAGCCGGTCGCGCGCGCCGGCCTTCATTCCGTTCCTCCACCGTGCCAACGGGAAACGAGCCGATGAACCATCGCGTCAAGCAGCTGACCGGGTTGCGTGCCGTCGCGGTCACGATGGTCGTCGTCGGCCATGCGGAGCACGTGCTGCCGGGCGGCTACACCGGCTGGTTCGCGCCATTGCGGCTGATCGCCGACGGCCGGCTCGGCGTGCTGATCTTCTTCGTGCTCAGCGGTTTCCTGATCACCAACGTGCTGCGTGCGGAGCTCGCGCGCACCCGCGGGATTGCCCTGACGTCGTTCTATGTGCGCCGTGCGCTGCGGATCTGGCCGGCGTGCTACGTGTATCTCGCGACCATCGGCGTGCTTGCCTTTGCCGGCTGGCTCGACGTCGATCGCCGTCAGTGGCTGTATGCGGCGCTGCATCTGTGGAACTACTCGGCGTGGTTCGGGCTGGCCGGCGACAACACGCTGCATCCGGCCGGCGCGTGGTATCTCGGGCATTTCTGGTCGCTCGCGCTCGAGGAGCAGTTTTACTGGTTCTGGCCACTGCTGTTCGTGTACGGCGCCCGCCGTCGCGGCACGCGCTGGCTGGCCGCGCTGATCCTGGTCGTGCCGCTGGTGCGCGCGATCACATACTGCATTGCGCCGGTGCTGCGCGGCCAGCTCGGGATGATGCTGCATACGGGCGTCGATCCGATCCTGACCGGCTGCTATGCGGCGCTCAACCGCGAACGGCTCGAAGCATGGATTCGCTCGTGGCGCGGCGAGTCGCGCATCGCGACGGCGCTCGTCTTCATCGTGCTGCTCGCGATGCCCGTTGCCGAACACCGGCTCGGCGGCTTCTGGAATGCAACGTATGGCGTGACGCTCGAGGCCGCGCTGATTGCGATCGTGATCGTAGTGCTGAACTTCCGCAGTGAATTCTGGTGCGCGCGTTGGTTGCGGGCCGCGCCCGTCGTGTTCGTCGGCACGATCTCGTTCAGCCTGTATCTGTGGCAGCAGCCGTTCGCGAATCCCGATCTGGCGGTTCCGCATGCGTTCCCGCTCGGTATCGTGTGGTCGCTGCTGGCCGCGACGGCCAGTTACTTCCTCGTCGAGAAGCCGTTCCTGCGGTTGAAGGATCGTTTTGCGGCACGCGAGGCGCGACGTGTGCGGGATGATGCACTGCTCGCGGCGGTGCAGACGGATGCGATCGGGCCGACGGTGGTGAAGTAGGCGGGTGCGGTTCGCCGGCCGCCTCATTGCAAACGCTTATGCGCGTTCGGCGGATATCAGAAGGCCCGGAACAAGTCGATCCCGCATGACTTGCCGTCGTACTTGACGATCGTGCGTGTCGCCGAACGCGCGCCCGTCGGGCGACAGCCGGTACGGTGCGGTATCGATGCGATAGCTGTCCGGGCCGACTTCCGTGACGGCATCTTTCGCGACGGTCGACTTCTCGGTCGCGACGACATGCAGCTTGTTACTTTCGGAGGGGTTTTGCTCTCGGGCAGCGAATGCGAGCAGGGGCAAAAAGCGAAGGAGTGCAGTGGTGGACGTGAATCGGGACAGCTTCACGATGTTCCGCAGAAAGAGCTTGCCGGCCCGAGGCCCGGTTTCCGCGCCGCCGCCATCGCACGCCGCTGTTCGGCGACGGACGGACATCGTGTGACGCAAATGAAAACGGCCCTCGTGAACCGATCCCAAGAGTCGGATCTATGTCCGCGCCTGGGGTTCGGTTCAGTCCGGGCCTTTCGTCGACCAGCAGCGACTATTTACCGCGTCAGTGCCGTAAAACCGTCCAGCAGTCGATCGACGTCGGCCGCACCAATCGCGCCCATTGTCGAAATGCGGAACAGTTCCTTCGACAACCCGCCTTGCCCCGCGTAGATCACGAAGCCGCGCGCCTTCAGGCCGTCGTGCAGCGTCTCGTACGTGATGCCCTGCGGCAGCCGGTACGCGCGCAGCACGACCGACGAAGCCCCTTCCGGCAACACCAGCGGCATCCCGCGCGCCGCGAGCCCAGCCTGCACCTGATCGGCGAGCGCCTTGTAATGCGCATGGCGCGCACGCCAGCCACCGGCTTCATCGAACTCGCGCAGTGCCTCGACGAGTGCGTAATACGCGTGCACGGACGGCGTGAACGGCGTATTGCGCTGATCCTGCAGCTTTGCGAGACGCCCGAGGTCGAGATAGTAGGTGCGGCTCGCCGCCTTCGCGAGCGCGCCGCGGCGCACGATCACGAATGCCGCACCGGGCACGCCGTGCAGGCACTTGTTCGCGGTCGCGGCGACCGCGTCGATCACGCCGCCGGCGAAATCGATCGCTTCGGCGCCGAAGCTGCTGACGCCGTCGACGAGCATTTTGACGCCGCGCACGCGGCATACGTCCGCGATTGCGCCGAGGTCGTTCAGCCGGCCGGTCGTCGTTTCGTGATGAATCACCGCGACGTGCGAATAACCGCCGGCGTCGAGACGCGAGGCAATCTGTGCGAGATCGGGCGCCTGCATCCATTCGTGCTTCAGCACGTCGTGCGCGATTCCGTATTGCGTCGCGATCTGCGTGATGCGTTCGCCGTACACGCCGTTCTCGATCACGAGCAGCTTGCCGTCCTGCGGCACGAGCGCCGCAATCATGCTTTCGACGGCGGCGGTGCCCGAGCCCGTCATCAACACGGCGGCCCATTCGGCCGGATCGAGCTCGTATGCGGCAGCGAGGCGCGCACGCGCTTCATCCTGCAGATCGAAGAATTCGCTTTCGCGATGGCACAGGTCGGGTTGCAGCAGGCTGCGGCGCACGCGTTCGGTGAGCGTGACCGGGCCGGGATTCAGCAGCAGCATCAGTAGGCTCCTTCAGCATGGGCTTCGGCCCGCGCGGCGCCGATATGCCGCATCAGGCGCGTCTTTACTTCGACCGGCGTGACGGTCGGGCGGGGCAGGCCGTCGGGCACGCCGGTGCGGATCGCAAGCCGCACGAAGCGCGTGCCGTTCGCCGGCTGCGCCGCGTCGAGCGCCGCCTCCAGCACGTCGAGCGTGTCGCCTTCGACGGCCGACGCGTAGCCGCACGCGGCCGCGACGCCCGCGAACGACACATGCTGCGACACGGTCGCCTGGCCGCCCGTCGATTCGTGCGCGCCGTTGTCGAGCAGCACGTGCGTGAGATTCGTCGGGCCGTACGTGCCGAGCGTCGCGAACGCACCCATGCGCATCAGCGCGGCGCCGTCGCCGTCGACGGCCACCACGCGCAGGTCGGGGCGCGCGAGCGCGAGACCGAGCGCGAGCGGCGTGACGCAACCCATCGAGCCGACCATGTACAGCTGGTTCGGCCGATCGTCGATCGCATAGAGTTCGCGGCCGCAGAAGCCGGTCGATGCGAGGACGACCGTCGAATCGACCGGCGTGTGCGCGATCACGCGCTGCAGCGCATCGTGGCGGGTCGGCCATGCAGCCGGCGACGCCGCGCGCGCCGCCGACTGCGCGGCGACGTGTGCGCGCGGCGTCGCCGCCGGGTTCGCCTTCAGCTCATACGGCGCAACGCTGCCTTTCTGCATCACGAGCGCGTACGGGCGGCCGGTGGCGTCCATGTGCGCGATCGCGCGGTCTAGCGCCGGGCCGACCTGTTCGGGGTCGGTCGGGAACGTCTCCCACGGAATTTCCATCGTGTCGAGCATCGCCGGCGTGATCGGCCCCATCAGCGCATGCTGCGGCTCGTCGGGCACGCCCGGCTGGCCGCGCCACGTGACGATCAGCAGCTGCGGCAGCCGGAACGTCCACGTCAGCGACGTGAGCGGGCTCACCGCGTTGCCGAGCCCCGAGTTCTGCATCATCGCGATCCCGCGCTTGCCCCCGAGCGTCGCACCCGCGATCAGCGCGACCGCGTCGCCTTCGTTCGCAGCCGACAGGTAGTGCAGCGTCGGGTCCTGCAGCACGTAGTTGATGAACGGCGTCAGGTACGAGCACGGCACGCCCGCGTACCAGTCAAAGCCGCGCTCGCGCGCCGCCTCGACGAACTGGGCCGCTTCGATCATTGCGCGCTCCCGTTGCCGCCCGGCTCGGACAGCGGCGTCTGGCCGTGCGCGAAGTCGCCGGCGCGGCGGAAGTCCTCGAGATCGTTGACACCGCGCCAGTGGCCGTGCACGTACTGCACCTCGATTTTCTCGCCGGCGGCGATCAGTTCGTTCAACAGCGCCGGAATGTCGAGCGTGTCGAAATCCGGGCGCGCCTGCAGCGTCGCGAGCATTGCCTTCAGGCGCTCGACGCCCGCACCGCGCACGTTCAGAAGACCGATCCAGCGGCCATGCGGCGTGCCGGCGGCAACGTCGCTCGACACGCGTTGCAGATACGTCTTCTGGCCGAACAGGCCGCGGTCGTCAGCGGCCGAGCACAGCGCGAAGTCGCGCACGCTCTGGTTGGTTTCGGTGAGCGACGAATCGACGACGACGCTGAACTCGGCCTCGCTCTCCGCGAGGTCGCGCAGGATGTAGCTGCGGAACAGCAGGTCGCCGTACGAGATCACGGTGTCGCCGGTCAGGCGTTCGGCCGCGCACGCGAGCGACGCGAGCTCGCCCGTCTGCGCATGACGTTCGTTGACGACGAGCTTGATGCCCGACGTATCGATCGCGTCGGCGCGATAGCCGCCGACCACGGTGATGTCGTTCACGCCGTGCTTCTTGAAGCCGTCGACGAGCCAGCGCAGGAGCGGCTTGCCGGCGACCGGCAGCATGACCTTCGGCTTGTCTTCGGTGACGGCCTCGAGTCCCTTGCCGCGGCTCGCCGCGAGCACAATCGCGGCGTTCGACGCGCGCGACGACGACGACAGGTAGATGCGCTCGGCGGCCGAGTATTCGTCGGCGTCCTGCAGGCGGAAAATTTCGTTGACCGACGCGACGCGGTCCTCGACGTTGATCAGCGTTTCGCTCGCGTGGATTTCGCGCGCGGTGGCCTGCATCGCGGACGCCGATGCGCGGATCAGGTGGTTCGCCCAGATCACGGTGCTGATGCCGGCCTGGCGGAACACGTCGGTCGGCGTGCTGTAGTACTTGGTCGGCACGATCACGAGCGGCGCCTTGCCGCTCCACTCGCGGGCGAACTGCAGGATTTCGTCGGGGCGCGACAGCTTGCTGTGGATCAGGATCGCGTCGGCGCCGGCTTCCGCGTACGCGTTCGCGCGGCGCAGCGCCTCGTCCATCCCCCAGCCCGCGATCAGCGCTTCGACACGCGCGACGATCGAGAAGTCCGGGTCGCTTTGCGAATCCTTGCCGGCCTTGATCTTGCCGCAGAACTCGTCGATCTCGGCGAGCGGCTGGCGTTCGCCGTCGATGAAGCTGTTCGTCTTCGGGAACTGCTTGTCCTCGATGCACACGCCGGCAATGCCGCGCTGCTCGAGCTTCTTCACGAGGCGGCGCACGTTGTTGAAGTTGCCGTAGCCGGTGTCGCCGTCGAGCAGGATGGGCAGGTCGCTCGCGTCGGCCATGAACTCGAGCACGTCGACGACCTGCGTCCAGCTCGCTTCGTTGTTGTCGCGCACGCCGAACTGCGCGGAGATCGCGAGGCCCGAGGCCCAGATGCCTTTGAAGCCGGCTTCGCGAACGATACGCGCGGACAGGCCGTTGTGCGCTTCCATCAGAAATTCGAGATCGCTGCTGACGAGCATGCGGCGCAGGCGTGCGCTGCGCGATTCGGAGAAGTTGGGTTCGCGTGCGTTCATCGTGCGACTCCTGCGGTGGTGCGTTGAATCAGGGGGAGAATGTCTTGCGTCGCGCGTGCGACGTCGTTCGGGAAGTCGATCTCGATCCACGGCGAACCCGTGACGTCGGCGACGTCGAACGAATGGCCGCCTTCGAGCAACAGGTCGCGCACTGCTTCCTCGTGCGGCATGTTCGCGCGGCCGCTGTCGACATAGCCGGCGACGATCGCCGCAAGGCGGCGCGCAGTACCTTCGGTGAATCGGAAAAAGCCCACGGATTCGCCGATCGTGTCGTAGTCGAAATCGACCGCGAGCTGCTTGCGCAACTCGACCGGCACGCCGTTTTTCAGGCACAGCTTGACCGGCTCGTCGCCGGCCTCGAAGTCGCGGTCGATCAGCAGTCGGTCGACGGCCTTGTCGGCGTCGGCGACCAGCGCGTGCAGAATGTTTTCGTCGTACAGCACGTCCGCGTCCATCAGCAGCACGTCGCCGCCGCGCGTCATCGCATCGGCAACGGTGTGCACGGTCAGCACGCTGCCGAGGTCGTAGCGGTCGTTGATCACGATCTCGGCGGTGCGGCCGAGGCGCTTCAGCTCCTGCTCGACCTTCTCGTGCTGGAAGCCGAGCCCGAGCACGATTTCATCGACGCCCGCGGCGTCGAGCACACGCAGATGGCGCTCGAGCAGCGACACGTCGTCGAAGCGCAGCAGGCACTTCGGGAACTGCGCCTCGGGCGGCTGTTGCAGGCGCAAGCCGAGGCCTGCCGCAAGAATGATGGCTCGCATGGGTTCTCCAACCAAAAAGCCGGCGATCTGAACGATCAGTCGGCGAGCGGCTGCGGCGCGTGGCGCCGTTGCCAGTTTCTTTCACTGAAATGCAGATAGAGCAGGCCCGGCAGGCCGAGCGCGAGTTCGCGCGCGCGCTTCGCGAGCGACAGCGCGAGCGCCGCGTCGGGCGGCAGGCCGACAAGCGGCGCGAGCAGCAGGTAACCGCCTTCCTGCGCGCCGAGCGAGCCCGGAATCGCGAACGCCGCACCGCGAATCGCCTGGCCGACGCTCTCGAGCAGCAGCGCGTCGAGCCAGCTGACCGGGTGCCCGAGAAAGTGCAGCGCGAGCCACACTTCCGCGGTGCCGACGATCCAGCCGGCGAGGCTCAATGCGAAGGTGTTCGCGACCTTCGCGCGATCGCGGTACAGCGCGCCGACCGCCGCGTCGATCGCGTCCGCGCGGGTCGCGAGCGACGACCAGTCGCGCGGCCCGAGCAGCTTCGACGCGAGCCGCATGCCGCGGCCGAACAGCCCGCGCCGCTGCGCCGCGTAGAACGCGACGGCGAGCGCACCGAGCACGCCGGTGGCGATCAGCGCCGGCATGCGCAAGTGGGCGACCGATTCGTGCGTTGCATACATGCTGAACGTCGCGATGCCGATCAGTGCGAACGCCATCTGCGCGAGCGCCTGCATCGTCGTGCTGACCGTGACGACGGCGGCCGCGTCGGCCATCCGCGTGCCGCGCTGCGCGAGGTGGCGCACCATCAGCACCGGGCCGCCGATCTGGCCGGCGGGCAGCAGGCTGTTGACGGATTCGCCGACCCAGCGCGTGCGCAGCGCATTGCCGAGATCGGCGCCCGGCTGGCCGCGGCGGAACATCACCGAAATCGCGCATGCGTCGATCGCGAGCGGCACGACGTGGAACGCGGCGACGAGCGCGAGGCCCCAGCCGGCCGCGAGGAACGTCGACGCGACCGCGCCGACGCCCTGCCATGCGAGCAGCGCAACGAACAGTGCCGTGCCGAGGGACAGCAGGATCAGGCCGGCGCGTGTCATGACCCGGTCGGCCGGCGGCTGGCCAGCTGCTTGAATACCTGACGGAAACCGAAATACGCGATCGCGTCCTTCATGTTCGAGATGAAGCGCTTCCACGGCCGCATGCCGGGGTTGGTCACGTATTCGAACGTCAGCGACACACGCGTCTCGTTCTGGCCGAGCGGCGTGACGCGGTGGCGGAGCTTGTCGCCGTCGAACAGCACGATGCCGCCGTCGGCGATTTGCACGGAGCCCGGTTCGTCGGGCACGTCCGGATTGCGCGTATGCAGTTCGTAGTCGAGCCGGCACGACGAATCGTCGATCACGCCGATCAGCAGCGTGTAGCGGCGGCCGTCGTAGTACGACGTGTCGTAGTGCCAGCCGATGTGGTCGCCCGGCTTCGTGTAGTAGTAGAGCGCGTACGCGTGGGGATCGTCGTCCGGCGACAGCATCAGCTTGTCGCCGGTGATCTTCTCGAGGAAGCCGATCAGCGCCTTCGACCGGTACAGTTCGGCAATGTACGGCGCTTGCGCGTCGATCGTATGGCGGCTCACGCTGCCGCCCTGCTTGTGGCCGGGCAGGTAATTCCGGTTCAGGCCAGGCTGCAGCGCGCGGGCGGCGGCGGCGAGCTTCGCGTGCGCGTCGGCCGGCAGAAACGCGTCGAGATACAGGAACGACCCCTGGCGCGTGTAGTCGCTGCGCAGGCGGTCAAGGTCGAGACGGCCGACGCAGTCGGCCACGGTGCGATCGGGATCGGCCGCTGCCGCGCGTGCAGGCGCGGGGCGTGCCGGGCTCAGCACGGAGTCGTCGCGCGTGCTAGGAGTCATTTGGAAGCCTGGATTTCAGTGGAACTTTGAGTGCCCCCGGACCGGTCGCTACGCGACAGGCCGCCCGAGGGGGACGAGAAAACTTGGGACGGCCCGGCGTTTTCTCGCGGGACGCTGCCGCGGCGCACGATGCGCCACCAGTCGATCACGACCCATGCGGCGAACAGCGGGGCGCCGATCGACGCCGCGAGCAGGAACGGCTGGACGCCGTCGACGAGCGTCACGATCGGCAGCAGGTACAGCACGTCTTCGGTCTCGAAGCCGCCGGCGAACGCCTGCTTCGTGCCGGCCTTGCCGGCAATCGATTCGATCCGCATGCGCAGGAAGAAAATCAGCGCGACCGCGGCGCCGGCCACCGCGCCGAGCAGCACCGGCGACGCGGCCATCTGGCCGCCCTGCGCGACGATGCCGACGCCCATGCTGACGAACAGCGCGACCGTCACGAGCGCGTCGGCTGCGAGGTCGTAAAAGTGACCGATCTTGCTGCTTTTGCCGCTGATGCGAGCGAGTTCGCCGTCGGTGTGGTCGACGAAGTTCGACAGCACGATCAGGAATGCGCCGGCGTTGCTCCAGCCGAAGCCGCCTTGCGCGAGGCACCAGGCGCCGGCGAGGCCGATCAGCAGACGGACGGTGGTGAGGTGATTCGGGGTGACGGGCGTGTCGACCAGCGGTCGAACGAGCGCGCGCGCGAGCCGCGCATCCCAGGTGCGCGGCAGGGGTGGCTCGGAAGGTGCGGCGGTTTTTCTTTGGTCCATCGGCGAAATATATACGGAATTGTAATTTGTTGCTTTTTATTCGACCAATGTCCTGACATGCGGGAGTGTTACCGCGTATTCCGGGCGCCGGCCGGTTGCAAACCGGACGCGCGAAACGGCGTGCGCGCATCGGGCCGTACACGGTTCAGTATGGTTCGCGCGACGCCGCCGTCAACGGCTGTCGGCCCGCTGGCGCGGGCGCGGCGGCCATGCGCACATGCGCGGGGCTTGACCTGCATCAGGCCCGAAAATGCGGCGGCCGGCGACAATCGCCCGCGGCGACCGCGGGGACGCGAGCGCGCGCCGATTGTTCGCGAATTCGTGGTGAATCGACGCGCGCGTCGGGCGATTGGTGTTTGAACGTTCGGATTTGCCCACGGCAAACGAGCGGTCTTGCCGCAACCGGCTTTCGGTTGTATTCACCGCTGTCGCGGCGCCTGTCACAGAACGGCCGTTCGATTTCCGTTGCCGCCGGCAAGAATCTTTTGCAACCGGCGGACATTTCGGCGTGTCGGCCTCTGCGATACTCGGCTCGTGCCCGTGGTGCCGGGCCGCCCCTCGCGGCCCCAAGGGCTTCGCGTCGCTCAGGAGACACCCCCCGCGACGTCAACGACAGACCGAAAGCGTCAGATAACCAGCCATGTCTTCTTCACGCATCCTTGCTCCCGCCCTGCGTTCGCTCGTCCGCACCGCCGACGAAGCCGCCGCGTTGATCCGTCCCGGCATGACCGTCGCGATGAGCGGCTTCACCGGCTCGGGGTACCCGAAGGCCGTGCCGGCCGCGCTCGCTGCGCACATCGAAGCCGCCCACGCGCGCGGCGAGGACTTCCGGATCAACGTGCTGACCGGCGCATCGACGGCGCCCGAACTCGACGGCGCGCTCGCCCGCACCGACGGCATCTCGATGCGTCTGCCATACCAGTCGGACCCGACGCTGCGCGACAAGATCAACAGCGGCGAAGTCGATTACCAGGACGTCCACCTGAGCCACGTCGCGCAATATGCGTGGTTCGGCCTGTACGGCGAACTCGACGTCGCGATCGTCGAAGTCGCGGGCATCCGCGAGGACGGTCTGCTGATTCCGTCCGCGTCGATCGGCAACAACAAGACGTGGCTCGAGCAGGCCACGCACGTGATCCTCGAGGTGAACTCGCGTCAGCCGCTCGGCCTCGACGGGATGCACGACATCTATTACGGCACCGCGCTGCCGCCGCATCGCAAGCCGATTCCGCTGACGAAAAGCGACGACCGGATCGGCGAGCCGTACCTGCGGTGCCCGGCCGACAAGATCGTCGCGATCGTCGAGACCGACGCGCCGGATCGCAGCAACGCGTTCTCCGCGCCGGACGCGACGTCCAAGCAGATCGCGCTGCAGCTGATCGACTTCCTGCGTCACGAAGTGAAGCGCGGCCGCCTGCCCGAAAACCTGCTGCCGCTGCAGTCGGGCGTCGGCAACATCACGAACGCGGTGCTCGCAGAGCTGAGCTCGGCCGGCTTCTCGAACCTCACCGCGTACACCGAGGTGATCCAGGACGGCATGCTCGACCTGCTCGACGACGGCACGCTGCGCTTTGCGTCGGCCACCGCGCTGTCGCTGAGCCCGGCGGCCGTGCAGCGTTTCGCCGACGAGATCGCGACGTTCCGCGAAAAGATCCTGCTGCGCCCGCAGGAGATCAGCAACCATCCGGAACTCGTGCGCCGCCTCGGCTGCATCGCGATGAACGGCATGATCGAGGCCGACATCTACGGCAACGTGAATTCGACGCACGTGATGGGGACGAAGATCCAGAACGGCATCGGCGGCTCCGGCGACTTCGCGCGCAACGGCTACCTGTCGTGCTTCATGTCGGCCAGCACCGCGAAGGGCGGCGCGATTTCGCGGATCGTGCCGATGGCGAGCCACGTCGACCACACCGAGCACGACGTCGCGGTGGTCGTCACCGAGCAGGGGCTCGCCGACCTGCGCGGTCTGTCGCCGAAGCAGCGCGCGCGCAAGATCATCGCGACCTGCGCGCATCCGGACTACCGGCCGATGCTCGAAGACTACTTCGAGCGCGCGTCGCGCGAGAGCTTCGGCAAGCACACGCCGCACCTGCTCGCCGAGGCGCTGTCGTGGCACGAGCGTTACGTGCGCACCGGGACGATGAAGGTCTGAACGGCCATGCGCGCGGGCGCATGCCTTCACGCCGGACGAGCACGCACATTCGTCCGGCTGCAGGGCTGACTGCGCGGCGGCCCGATTGACGGCGGCGAGGGGCTGCGGTACCGGCTTGCCGCTGCCGAACGATCAGTGACCGCCGGCCGTCGACCGACAGGATGCGCAACAGGAACCCGGGCGGGGCAGTCGCGGGCCTCCGGCCGGAACGGTCGCGCGCCGACGCCAGCGGCAAACAAGTCGTCGCGGGCAGGTCCGTGACGGCCGGGCTTGTGCCGAAAAAGTCGAACGACTATCTTGCACCTTCAAGTTCACTTGAGGTCAAGCATGAGCCGACTGGACATCGCCGATGTCGCGCGTCGCACGGGATTGCCCGCGTCGACATTGCGCTATTACGAGGAAAAGGGATTGATTATGCCGGCCGGTCGCCACGGGCTGCGCCGGCAGTACGACGAGTCGGTGCTGGAGCGGCTGGCGCTGATCGCGCTCGGCCGCGAGGCCGGTTTTTCTCTGGACGACATGCTTGCGATGTTCGGCGCCGACGGCCGGCCCGCGATCGATCGCACGAAGCTCGACGACAAGGCCGACGAACTCGACCGCACGATCCGCCGGCTTGGCGCGGTGCGCGACGCGCTGCGCCATGCGGCCGTGTGTCCGGCGCCGAGCCATCTCGAGTGTCCGTCGTTTCGGAAGTTGCTCAGAATCGCCGCGCATCGCCATCCGGCGCGGCGAGCGAAGCGGGAGCGCGCTTGACACGGCCGCGGGCACAGCGGCGTCGGGCGCACGCCGTGGCGCGGTCAGCCCGCGTAATACACGCGGCATTCCATTTCGCGTCCGCGCACGATCCGCTTGCCGACGAGGGAGCCGAGCGTGCCGGTGACGACGGTCCGCTGATGCTCGCATTGCAATGCATCGTAGAAGTAGAGGGCGACCCAGTCGGCGGTGCGGCCGGACTCCTGCGCGCGCGCGGGATACGGGCACATTGCGGTGAAATGCCAGCCGCCCTTCGTCATGTGCATCACGGGCGGCGACACGCTGACATCCGCGTTCAACCGCCGCGACACGAGCGTGGGCAGCGTGCCTGCGGCAGCCTTGTTGCGGTACAGCCGGTCGATGTACAGCAGCAGCTCGACCGGCGGCTCGGTGCCGAGATCGGCGCCGCGCGCGTGACCTTGCCAGCGCCGGCGGCGCGTCAGTACATCGTCGAGCGCGGCGCGGATGCCGGCCGCGCGCCGCGGGCCGACGCCCGCAATCGCCTCGAGCTGGCCGCTGCGGGCCGCGCGTTCGAGTTCCTCGAGCGTGTCGATGTGCAATTCATCGTGAATTCGCAGTGCGAGCGCGTGACCGATGCCCGGTACGGCTTCGAACGCCGACGTGCGTTCCGCGTCGCCGCGCAGGCGGTCGAGCAGCCGCCAGCGTCCGGTCACCAGCAGCTCGGCGATCGCTTGCGCGACGCCCATGCCAATCTCCGGCAGTGCGCCAAGCGTGTCGACGCCGCCCGCGTCGAACAACGGACGGAGACCGCCGTCCAGCGACTCGATCGTGTTGGCCGCCGTGCGGTATGCGGCTGCCCGATAAGGGTTCGCACCCTGGTCGGCGAGCAGCTCCGCGGCTTCGCGGAGACAGGCCGCGATCTGGCGGTTTTCCTCGTGCGTCTGGCTGAAGGTCGTCTGCATGGTGAGGGACCCGGAGAAGCGCAAACGGAATGGCCACGGCGAGCATCGCGCCGCTTTAGCCTGCATTTCAGCACATTGTCGCGGCAAGCGACGAGCAAAACTTGATGCGCGTCAATGGCAAACGTTGCACGTACGGAGCCGGGTCGCGCGCGTTCGTGCCGGTGGCGGCACGAACGCGCGACAGGTCACGCGTCGAGGAACGACTGCGCGCCCTCGGCTTCGGCGACCGTGCGCAGCGTCGCCAGCGCGCGCTTCTCGATCTGCCGCACGCGCTCGCGCGACATTCCGGCATCCTGCGCGATCGCGTCGTAGGTGTCGGGCTTCGCGCCGCCGAGGCCGAAGCGCCGGCGCAACACGTCGGCCTCGGCCGGGGTGACCGTGCGCAGCAGCGACGTCACGCACTCGCGCATGCGCGTATCCGCGAGGCGGTCGAACGGGCTGGCCGACGCGTCGTCCTCGATCAGGTCGACGAGGCCGGTGTCCGCGTCGGGCAGCGGCGTGTCGAGCGACAGCGGTTCGGCCGGCAGCGCGAGCACTGCACGCAGCTTGTCTTCGGCGAGGCCCGTTTCGGCCGCAAGCTCGGCTGGCGTCGCGCGCCGGCCGGTGCGTTGCCGGAAGCGCAGCGCATGCCGCTGCACGCGCTGATACTGGTCGCCGACATGCACCGGCACGCGAATCGTGCGCGAACGGTCTGCGACCGCGCGCGCAACCGACTGCCGAATCCACCACGTCGCGTAGGTGGAGAACTTGAAGCCGCGCCGGTATTCGAACTTCTCGATCGCGCGCATCAGTCCGAGACAGCCGTCCTGCACGAGGTCGGGCAGGTCGACGCCGCGGTTCAGATACTTGCGCGCGATCGACAGCACGAGCCGCAGGTTCGCTTCCAGCATCGCGCGCGTGCCGTCGCGCACCTTTTGCTGACCGTCGCTGAGCGCGGCGCCCAGCGCGCGGCGCGCGACCGCGTCGAAGCACGCGGCGTCGGGATCGATGGCGGCGTCCATGGACGCAGACGCGAGCGTGCGCACGACGCGGCTCGCGTCGTCGGCGGCCGATGCAACCCAGGGGAGCGATCCCAGCAGCGCGGCGAGCCGGTTGCGCGCGTCGCGGTATTCGTCGGTGCGGCAGCCGTGCGCGTGCAATGCGCGGCGTACGGCTGCGACCGCGGCCTGGAGCGCATCGTCGCGCGCGGGGGCCGGCAGCGTGTCGTTTTCTTCGTCGTCGAATGCGTCGCGTTCATCTCCAGCCGCGCCGGTTGCGCCCGTGGCGCCGCGGCGTGCGAGCAGCGTCTCGGCCGCGGCCGGATATCCGGCGAGCGCATGCAGGATCTGATGACGGCCCGTTTCGATTTCGCGCGCGAGCACGATTTCGTCCTCGCGCTTGAGCAGCGGCACCGCGTGGATGCGCCGCATGTACAGCGCGAGCGGATCGGTCGATGCGCTCGTGCCGCGCGTGAGATCGCCGAGCAGCGCACGGCCTTCGTCGAGCGTATCGCGATCGACGTCGACGGGCGCCGCGCCCGCGAACGGCGCCGGCGCGGCCGGTTCGTCGAGCACCGCGATGCCGATGTCCGCGAGCGCGGCGCGCACGACCTCCAGCGCGTCGGGGCTGTCGCTTTCCGGCGGCAGCGCGTCGACCAGGTCGGCGTGCGTCAGATAGCCCTGTTCGCCGGCGAGCGCCAGCAACTGGATGATCGGATCGAGGGGCGTGTCCGCCCGAAGCGTGGGGCGTGGCGTAGTCATGTCGATGGCGGCGTGAGCCGCATTCCTGTCTGGGCGGGCCGAAGCCCGCAGGTTTCAGGCCGCCGGGGGCCGCGAACACCCGTCCGCGCCGGTCAGTCTGACTCGATATTCAACGTGAGGGCAGTTGCGCCAACTTCAATGTCGGCGCGGCAGACGCCGAAGCACGCGACATGCCTGCACGGCCTGCCAGCTTCATGTCAACGCGGAAACAAAAAGTAACCGATCAAATCCGCGGAAATATGCAGCGGACGTAAGCTAGAGTCAGCGCGCGCGATGCAGCGCCGCCCCATGTTCCTGCGGAGCACGAAATGAACGCGATTTCCGGCACGCGAGCCCCCATGATGGTGCTGGCGACGCTTGCGCTGAGCGGCTGCTATTACACGAGCCCCTACGGCTATGCACCGTATTACGCACCCGTGCCTGCCACGGTCTCGCAGCGCGAGATGCCGGCGGCGCCGGCCGGCCCGGCTGCGGCCGCGTCGTCGCCGGCTGCCGCGCCCGCCGCGCCGCCTTCGGCCGACGATTATGCGTACGCGCCCGCGCCCGTTTATGCCGCGCCGGTTTACGTGCCTTACCCGGCCTACTACCCGGCATACTACCCCGGATGGTACGGGCCGCCCGTCACGATCGGGCTCGGCTTCTGGGGGCATTGGGGCGGCGGGTATCGTGGCGGGTACTGGCACCGTCCGTGGGGTGGCGGCCACTGGGGTGGCGGCCACGCGGGCGGCGGCCACCGACATTGACCGGCGCGCGGCCGCGCCGCGCGGGAGAGCACCATGAGCAATACCATCATCCGAAGTGTGTGCGTCGTGCTGTTCGGCATGGCCGCGTTGCCTGGCGTCGCCGACGCGCAGCGCAGCGCTTATACGAACTCGGCGGCCGACCTGTATGCGGGGCCCGCGCCCGACTATCCGGTCGTTGCGGAAATTCCACCGGGCACCGCGCTCGACGTGTTCGGCTGCCTGAGCGACTACTCGTGGTGCGACGTCGCGCTGCCGGGTGTGCGCGGCTGGATCGACGCGGAGCAACTCGACTATCCGTACCAGGGCAGCTACGTGCCGCTGCTCGAATACGGCGCGATCGTCGGCGTGCCGGTGACCGGGTTCGCGATCGGCGCGTACTGGGACCGCTATTACCGCAACCGGCCGTGGTTCCACGATCGCGACCGCTGGGAGCGGCGCGCGGAGCCGCGCATCGGCCCCGGCGGCATGCCGCCCGCATACGGACATCCGCAACCTGGCGGCCAGGTACCGCGCACGCCGGGCGGGGCGCCGCCCGCGCAGCATGACGCGCGGCCGTCGGCCACGCGCGGCGGGTGGAACGGCTCGAATCGCATGCCGGCCCCGCAAGCCGCACCTGCCGCGCCGGCTCCCGCGCCGACGCCCGGAGCGGGCGGCAATGTACGGGCGCCGGCGGCGGTCGCGCATCCCGCGCCCCCACAGGGCGCCGCGCCGCGGATGGCGCCGCCGCAGGGCAATCCTGGCGGCGGTTACGGTGGCAGGTCGCAAGGGGGCGGCAACAACGATGGCGGCCGTGGCGGCGTCCGCAGCGACGACTACCGCCGTTGACTGACGGCGCCGGTGCCGGACGAAAAAAAACCGCTCCGGAGAGCGGCTTCTGGAGTGGGCGCGGGCCGTTCGTGCGGCCCGCCGCCCGGCGTCAGTCGTCGAGCAGCGACAGGTCGCGCACGGCGCCCTTGTCGGCCGACATCACCAGCTTCGCATATGCCTTCAGCGCGGCTGACACCTTGCGCGGACGCGGTTGCGCCGGCTTCCAGCCCTTCGCGTTCTGCTCTTCGCGGCGGCGCGCGAGTTCCTCGTCCGACACCAGCACGTTGATCGTGCGGTTCGGGATGTCGATGCGGATCTTGTCGCCGTCACGCACGAGGCCGATCGCGCCGCCCGCCGCCGCTTCCGGCGAGCAGTGGCCGATCGACAGCCCCGACGTGCCGCCCGAGAAGCGGCCGTCCGTCAGCAGCGCGCATGCCTTGCCCAGGCCCTTCGACTTGATGTAGCTCGTCGGATACAGCATTTCCTGCATGCCGGGGCCACCCTTCGGGCCTTCGTAGCGCACGATCACCACGTCGCCGGCCTTGACCTTGTCGTTCAGGATGTTTTCGACCGCTTCGTCCTGCGACTCGGTCACGTGCGCGGAGCCTTCGAACACGAGGATGCTTTCATCGACGCCGGCCGTCTTCACGACGCAGCCGTCCAGCGCGATGTTGCCCGTCAGCACCGCGAGGCCGCCTTCCTTCGAGAATGCGTGCTCGTACGAGCGGATGCAGCCTTCGGCGCGATCGAGATCGAGGCTCGGCCAGCGCGTATTCTGGCTGAACGCGACCTGCGTCGGGATTCCGGCCGGGCCGGCCAGATAGAACGTGCGGACCGCTTCGTCTTCAGTGCGCACGATGTCCCACTGGTCGAGCGCATCCTTCAGCGTCGGCGCGTGCACGGTCGGCACGTCGGTGTGCAGCTTGCCGGCGCGGTCGAGCTCGCCGAGGATCGCCATGATGCCGCCTGCGCGGTGCACGTCCTCGATGTGGTACTTTTTCGTGTTCGGCGCGACCTTGCACAGCTGCGGCACGCTGCGCGACAGGCGATCGATGTCCTTCATCGTGAAGTCGATGCCGGCTTCCTGAGCGATCGCGAGCAGGTGCAGGATCGTGTTGGTCGAACCGCCCATCGCGATGTCGAGCGTCATCGCGTTCTCGAACGCCTTGAAACCGACCGAGCGCGGCAGCACGCGCATGTCGTCCTGCTCGTAGTACTGGCGGGTGAGTTCGACGATGCGGCGGCCGGCGCGCTTGAACAGTTGCTCGCGATCGGCATGCGTCGCGACGACCGTGCCGTTACCGGGCAGCGACAGGCCGAGCGCTTCGGTCAGGCAGTTCATCGAGTTCGCGGTGAACATGCCCGAGCACGAACCGCAGGTCGGGCATGCGGAGCGTTCGACTTCGGCGACGTCCGCATCCGAATACGACTGGTCGGCTGCGATTACCATCGCGTCGACGAGATCGAGCTTCTTCAGTTCGATGGCCTTGGTGACCGGGTTTGCGAGGCGCGTCTTGCCGGCTTCCATCGGGCCGCCCGATACGAAGATCACCGGAATGTTCAGGCGCATCGCGGCCATCAGCATCCCCGGCGTGATCTTGTCGCAGTTCGAGATGCACACCATCGCATCCGCGCAGTGCGCGTTCACCATGTACTCGACCGAGTCGGCGATGATGTCGCGGCTCGGCAGCGAATACAGCATGCCGTCGTGACCCATCGCGATGCCGTCGTCGACGGCGATCGTATTGAATTCCTTCGCGACGCCGCCCGCGGCTTCGATCTCGCGCGCGACGAGCTGGCCGAGATCCTTCAGGTGCACGTGCCCGGGCACGAACTGCGTGAACGAGTTGACGACGGCGATGATCGGCTTCGAAAAATCGTCGTCTTTCATGCCGGTGGCGCGCCACAGCGAGCGTGCACCTGCCATGTTGCGGCCGGCGGTGGAGGTTTTGGAACGGTATGTGGGCATTGTGATGGCTGAAGAAATATCGCGGAAAAGGGTCGAGGCACGGGAATAAAGGCCTCTCGCGCGCCCGTGCGAACAACCTCTTGAGCTGCGCCCTGGGCAAACCCGGCGATTATCCCACAGCCGCCGGGCGGGCGGCGGGCGCGGCGGGGGCGAGCGCCGCCGGTCGCGCGCCGGCGAAGCGCTCAAATGCCGAAGCCTGGGCCGACGCTGAGCCCGAGCCCAAGCACAAGCCCAAGCCCAAGCCCAAGCCCAAGCCCAAGCCCAAGCCCAAGCCCAAGCCCAAGCCCAAGCCCAAGCCCAAGCCCAAGCCCAAGCCCAAGCCCAAACCCGAGGCCAAACCCGAGGCCAAACCCGAGGCCAAACCCGAGGCCAAACCCGAGGCCAAACCCGAGGCCAAACCGCGCCGCTCGTTCGCGCGTCAGTCGAGCAGCGCCAGGATTTCGTCGTACAACGGCTTCGGAATGCGCACGCCGTTCGCGATGCTGCGCGCGCGCGCATCGAAGCGTCGCTGCGACGGCAGCCGTGCCCCTTGCCCGGTGATCGACGCGAACATCCGCTCGCCGCGCGCGAGGCCGGCGTCAAGTTCGTCGCCGAGGAACACCTTCGGGTCGAACGCGATCACGAGTTCGCCGTGGCACGGCGTCGCGCCGACGCCTTCGTCGAAGTCCATCGACTCCTGGCTCGTCATGTCGCCGATCAGCGCGCCGCCCAGGAGCTCGACCATCGCCGCGAGCGCCGATCCCTTGTGTCCGCCAAAGGTGCGCATCGCGCCCTGCAATGCCGCTTTCGGATCGGTGGTCGGGTGGCCGTCTGCGTCGATCGCCCAGTGCGGCGGGATCGGTTTGCCCAGTTTCGCGTGCAGTTCGATGTCGCCGCGCGCGATCGCGCTCGTCGCGAAGTCGAACACGAACGGCACGTCGCCCGGGCGTGGCCACGCGAACGCGATCGGGTTGGTGCCGAACACCGGTTCGCGCCCGCCTTCCGGCGCGACCCAGCTGTGGCTCGGGTTCATCGCGATACCGGCGAGCCCCTCGGCAGCGATCGCTTCGACTTCCGGCCACAGCGCCGAGAAGTGATAGCAATGGTTGATCGTCATCGCGGCGATGCCGTGCTGCTTCGCCATCTCGACGAGCACCGGCAGGCCGGTTTCGAAGCTCAGCAGCGAGAAGCCGCGATGCGCGTCGACCGCGACGATCGACGACGACAGCCTGCGCAGCGTCGGCACGGCCTGCGGGTCGACCTTGCCCTTCTTCAGCGAACGAACGCACACGAGCAGCCGGTAAACCCCGTGCGAATGACATTCGTCGCGCTGACCCTGCGTGATCACGCGCGCGATCGCCCGCGCGTGCGCATCCGACATCCCGTGGTGGGTCAGCACCCGCAGCGCGAGTGCATCGACCTCATCGAGCGACAGCGCGACTTCGGCGAGCGGCTCAGACATCGCGCGTTTCCCGCGGCGCCGGCACGCCGTCGATGCGTTGCGGCACGTTCAGCGGGTTGCCGTTGCGGATCGCTTCCGGCAGCAGCGCATCGGGCACGTCCTGGTACGACACCGGGCGCAGGAAACGCTCGATCGCCCGCGCACCGACCGACGTCGTGCGCGTGTCCGACGTGGCCGGGAACGGGCCACCGTGCACCATCGCGTGACCGACCTCGACACCGGTGCCGAAGCCGTTGACGAGAATCCGGCCGGCCTTGCGCTCGAGCGTCGGGCGCAGCGCGGCGAACAGCGCCGCGTCGCCATCGGCGAGATGCGCGGCGATCGTCAACTGGCCTTCGAGCGATTTCAGCACGCGATGCAGCGTGTCGGCATCCGGGCAGCGCACGATCAGCGACGCCGGGCCGAACACTTCGTCGCGCAGTTCGGGGTGCGCGACGAACGCATCGGCCGACGTCGCGAACAGGGCCGCGCGCGCCTGATAGCGGCCGCCTTCGACGCCTTCGGCGAGCAGTTCGACCGCGTCGTGTGCGCGCAGCGTTGCCACGCCTTGCGCATAACCCGCATGAATGTGCGGCGTGAGCATCGTTTGCGCGGCGGTTGCTCGCACGGCGGCGGCCGCCGCGGTTTCGAACGCGCGCAGCGCGGGGCCGTCGACGGCCAGTACGAGGCCAGGGTTCGTGCAGAACTGGCCGGCGCCGAGCGACAGCGACGCGACGAACTGCGGCGCGATCGTGTCGTGGCGCGCGTCGAGCGCGGCCGGGAACAGCAGCACAGGGTTGATCGAGCTCATTTCGGCATAGACGGGAATCGGCTCGTGGCGCGCGGCCGCGATGTTCATCAGCGCGACGCCGCCACGGCGCGAGCCGGTGAAGCCGACCGCCTTGATGCGCGGATCCGCGACGAGCGCCCGGCCGATGTCGCGCGACGTGTCGAACAGCAGCGAGAACACGCCGGCCGGCAGCCCGCATTCGCGCACGGCCTGCTGGATCGCGCGGCCGACGAGCTCGGAAGTGCCGGGATGCGCGGAATGCGCCTTGACGATCACCGGGCAGCCGGCCGCGAGTGCCGACGCGGTGTCGCCGCCAGCAACCGAGAACGCGAGCGGGAAGTTCGACGCGCCGAACACGGCGACCGGACCGATCGCGACGTTGCGCAAGCGCAGGTCGACGCGCGGCAGCGGCTTGCGGTCCGGGCGGGCCGGATCGATGCGTGCGTCGACGTAGCCGCCGTCGCGCACGAGCGACGCGAACAGCGCGAGTTGGCCGACCGTGCGGCCGCGTTCGCCTTCGATGCGCGCGCGCGGCAGGCCCGTTTCGGTCACGCAGCGCTCGATCAGGTCGTCGCCGAGCGCCAGGATGTTGCGGCCGATCGCGTCGAGAAACGCCGCGCGTTGCTCGGGGCTCGTCTCGCGATACGTGTCGAAGGCTTCGTCGGCGAGCGCGCAGGCTGTCTCCAGGTCGTGCATGGTCGCGCCGCCGAACGCGGGCTCGAGCGGCTCGCCGGTCGCGGCGGCGATCGCGTGCAGGGTGCCGTTCTGGCCGGTAATGGCCGACTGGCCGATCAGGAGCTGACCTGTGAGTTGCATGGTTTTCCTCGAAAAATGCGGGGCCGGGCGTCGTACGCCCGGCCGGGGTGAAATGGGGAAAGCGGGGGCGTCAGCCTTCGTCGTCTTCGAGCTGCAGCTTGTCCGAACGGATGCCGGTGTTGGCGCCCCAGTAGTAGATCGCGAGCGCGACGGCCGCGACGACGACCGTGTCGTACGGATGCGCGAGCTGGCCGGTGCCGCCGAAGCCGCCGAAGTAGGACAGCACGATCATCGCCGCGTAGAACGCGATCAGCCACGCGGACGAACGCACTTGTTCGGCGAGGCTCAGGTGCGCGGTCGGCACCCAGCGGCGGCATGCGAGATAGATCACGAACATCGTGATCTGCAAGCCGAGGAGCCAAGACACCGTGCTCCATCCCGACCAGTAGACGATCAGCGCGGCGATCACGAACGACGCGGGGCCGGTGATGCCGAACGCGACCGCGCGGAACGGCCGCGGCAGGTCGGGCGCGGTGCGGCGCAGCGCGGCGACCGACACGGGCGCGACCGCATAGCTCAACACGAGCGCCGCCGACACGATGTTGATCAGCGCTTCCCACGACGGGAACGGCATCGTCCAGAAGATCGCGAGGCCGAACGTGAGCCACAGGCCCGCGCGCGGGATGCCCGACGCTTCGTCGACGCGCGTGAACACCTTGAAGAACGTGCCCGTTTTCGCCCAGCCGTAGACGACGCGCGGCGTCGCGTTCATGTAGATGTTGCCGCAGCCGCTCGGCGAGATCATCGCGTCGGCCACGACCATCACCGCGAGCCAGCCGACACCGAGCGCGAGCGCGATGTCGCGGTACGGGAGCGAGAACGCCTTGCTGACGTCGTGCCAGCCGGCGGCCAGCATGTCGGTTGGAATGCTGCCGAGGAACGCGAGCTGCAGCAGCACGTAGATCAGCGTGGACAGCAGGATCGACAGGATCAGCGCGATCGGGATCGTGCGCTGCGGATTGCGCACTTCGCTCGCGACCGACACGATCGGTGTGAGGCCGAGATACGCGAAGATGATGCCACCGGCCGATACGGCCATCTCGATGCCCGGCATGCCGAACGGCGCGAAGCCGTGCACGGTCAGGTTCGCCGGCTTGAAGAACGTGAACAGCACCGCGATCACGGCCAGCGGCACGATGAACTTGAAGATGCTGATGATGTTGTTCGCCTTCGCGAACGTCTTCACGCTCGAATAGTTCAGGTAAAAGAAGAAGCACAGCAGCGCGGCCTGCACGAGCCAGCCGATCGCCGTCGGGTCGCTCGATCCGGTTTTGGTCAGCCCCGGAAACCATGCTGCCGCGTATTGCCGCGCAGCCACCACTTCGATCGCGATCAGGCTCGAAAACGCGATCAGCGTGATAAAGCCCATCAGGTAGCCGAGCAGCGGGCCGTGCGAGAACACCGGGTAGCGCACCACGCCGCCCGCGCGCGGCAGCGCGGCGCCGAGTTCGCAGTAGACGATGCCGAGCAGCAGCACCGCGAAGCCGCCGAGCAGCCACGAGAAGATGCCGGCAGGGCCGGCGATCGTCGATACGTGACTCGCGGCGAACAGCCAGCCCGAACCGAAGATCGCACCGAGGCCGATGAACGTGAGATCGGTCAGCGACAGTTGTTTCTTGAATGTGCCGTGCCCGCCGTCGGCGGACACGGAACGGGAAAGCGGGACGGACGGGTGGGTGTTGCCTTGGCCTGGCATGGGCTTGTCTCCTGGGAAATATCGGGCAGGCGGTATGCGCCGCGCTCCGACGGAGCAGCGGCGCAACACCTGCCGGCCGGCGTGCGGCCGGTTCGGGCGACCGGGCGGCCCGGAGCCCGTTCAAGCACGGCGTATCTGGCGCCGCGTCGAAGGGGCCGTGCGGGCCAAGCCGACCGGAAGTGACGATGCAACGGGGGGAAGCCGCCGCACCGCCGAGGGGAAATCGGTCAGCGGTTCACCGGCTTCGATTCTGCGTGGTGCGCGACGTTGAAAACGCCGGAAGCGCCCGGTACGAACCGGTTGCTGGCGGCGCGGAGAGCTCCGCTTCGCGGGATGCGTTTCGGTTCACTGCAATCTCCTGCTACGTGTCGGCCGACGACATGCGCGTCGACGTGCAACCAGTATCGCCGTGCAAACACGTATCACGCTTGAGCCGTATCGCAGAGCAAAATGACGAAATCGGCATAGTCGCCGGAAGGGTTCCGAAAGGCGCTCCGCACTATGCCGATTTCGTCGCCGCCTTCATCGAAAAGCCACAAGCGGACCGATGCGCGACGGAGGAAGCTATGCTCCTTTCCCCACTTCGGACGGCTCATGATGAAGCGCATTCAGATCATCGATTCGCACACCGGCGGCGAACCCACGCGGCTCGTCGTGTCCGGTTTCCCGTCGCTCGGCAACGGCACGATGGCCGAGCGTCGCGACGTGCTCGCGCGCGAGCACGATCGCTATCGCACCGCGTGCATCCTCGAGCCGCGCGGCAGCGATGTGCTGGTCGGCGCGCTGCTGTGCGAACCCGTATCGCCGGAAGCGGCGGCCGGCGTGATTTTCTTCAACAACAGCGGCTATCTCGGGATGTGCGGGCACGGTACGATCGGCGTCGTGCGCACGCTGCATCACATGGGCCGCATCGCGCCGGGCGTGCACCGGATCGAAACCCCGGTCGGCACCGTCGAGGCGACGCTGCACGACGACCTGTCGGTGAGCGTGCGCAACGTGCTCGCGTATCGCCATGCGAAGGATGTCGAAATCGACGTGCCGGGTTATGGCCGCGTGACAGGCGACATCGCGTGGGGCGGCAACTGGTTCTTCCTGATCAGCGATCACGGCCAGCGCGTGGCGGGCGACAACGTCGCCGCGCTGACCGCCTATTCGTCCGCGGTGCGCGCCGGCCTCGAACGCGCGGGGATCACCGGCGCGAACGGCGGCGAAATCGACCATATCGAACTGTTTGCGGACGATCCCGAGTGCGACAGCCGCAGCTTCGTGCTGTGTCCCGGCCACGCGTACGACCGCTCGCCGTGCGGCACGGGCACGAGTGCAAAGCTCGCGTGCCTCGCGGCCGACGGCAAGCTCGAGCCGGGCGTCGTATGGCGTCAGGCGAGCGTGATCGGCAGCGTGTTCCACGCGAGCTACGTTCATGCCGACGGCGGCATCGTGCCGACGATCCGCGGCAGCGCGCACTTGAGCGCGGAAGCGACGCTGCTGATCGAGGAAGACGACCCGTTCGGCTGGGGCATCGTGTCGTGAGCGAAACCTGCACCGACGTCGTCGTGATCGGCGCCGGCATCGTGGGCGCCGCGTGTGCGCATGAACTCGCGCAACGCGGGCTGCGCGTGCTCGTCGTCGACGACGCGAGCGGCGGCGCGACCGGCGCCGGCATGGGGCATCTCGTCGCGATGGACGACAACGCGGCCGAGCTCGCGCTGAGTCATTACTCGATCGGACTGTGGCGCGCGCTCGCCGGCGAGATGCCCGAAGGCTGCGCATACCGCAACTGCGGCACGCTGTGGCTCGCGGCCGATTCCCACGAGATGGACCTCGCGCGTGCGAAGCAGGCGACGCTCGCCGCCCACGGCGTCGCGGGCGAGCTGATCGATGCGGCGACGCTTGCGCAGCTCGAGCCGATGCTGCGCGCCGGCCTCGGCGGCGCGCTGAGGATTCCCGGCGACGCAATTCTTTATGCGCCCGTCGCCGCGAGCTGGCTGCTGCAGCGTGCGCCGGGCATCACGTTGCGCCGCGAGCGCGCGGTGGCGATCGACGGCCCCAACGTGACGCTTGCGCGCGGCGACACGCTGCGCGCGCAGCGCGTCGTCGTCGCGAACGGCGTTGCCGCACGCGCGTTGTTGCCCGAATTGCCGCTGCGCCCGAAGAAGGGGCATCTGCTGATTACCGACCGCTATCCAGGACAGGTATCGCACCAGCTCGTCGAGCTCGGCTATGCGGCGAGCGCGCATGCGAGCGACGGCACGTCGGTCGCGTTCAACGTGCAACCGCGGCCGACGGGCCAGCTGCTGATCGGCTCGTCGCGCCAGTTCGACACCGAGGACGCACGCGTCGAGCCGCCGGTGCTCGCACGCATGCTGCGCCGCGCGGCCGGCTATCTCCCTGATCTGGCCGACCTGAACGCAATCCGCTCGTGGACGGGATTTCGTTCCGCGAGCCCCGACGGCTTGCCGCTGCTCGGCGAACATCCGGCCCGGCCGGGCGTGTGGCTCGCGGTCGGGCATGAAGGGCTCGGCGTGACGACCGCGCCGGGCAGTGCGCGGCTCGTTGCCGCGCTGATGACGGGCGAGCGGCCGCCCATCGACATCGAACCGTATTTGCCGGGACGTTTCCTGGCGACGTCCACCGTAGCCGGAGCGCTGACATGAAACAACCCCTACGCTCACTCCGTTCGCTGCCCTCCGCGGGTGCGGCCACGCGGAGGATGACATGATCATTCATCTGGACGGCCGTGCGCTGACGGTGGCCGATGGGGCGACCGTCGCGGCGGCCATCGCCGCCAGCGGCGACGACACGACGCGTGTGTCATGTACCGGAGCGGCGCGCGCGCCGTTTTGCGGTATGGGCGTTTGCCAGGAATGCAGGATGACGATAGATGGCCGCCGCCGTTTGGCTTGCCAGACGCTGTGCCGCGACGGGATGCAGGTGGAGCGGACGCGATGAGCACGGCGAAACAGGAACGACTGAGCGTCGACGTCGCGATCGTCGGCGCGGGTCCGGCCGGGCTGTCGGCCGCGCGGGCAGCCGCGCGAAGCGGCGCCACGATCGCGATCGTCGACGACAATCCGCGCGCGGGCGGCCAGATCTGGCGCCAGGCGGCCAACGCGACGCCGGCGCCCGCCGCGGCGGAACGCGTCGCGGTGCTGCGGCAGCCGAACGTCACGCATCTCGCGGGCACGCGAATCGTCGCGGAAACGCAGCCGGGCACGCTGCTGCTCGAGGACGACGAACGCGGATTTTTGCTCGAATTCCGCACGCTGATCGTCTGCTGCGGCGCGCGCGAGCTGCTGCTGCCATTCCCGGGCTGGACGCTTCCTGGCGTGACGGGCGCGGGCGGCCTTCAGGCGCTAATCAAGTATGGCCTCGACGTACGCGGGCAGCGCACGGTGATCGCGGGGAGCGGGCCGTTGCTGCTCGCGAGCGCGGCGACGGCCAGACAGGCCGGTGCGCAGGTGTCGCACGTGCTCGAACAGGCAACGTACGGCGATGTCGCCGGTTTCGGCGCGGCGCTGTGGCGCTGGCCGTCGAAGCTAACGCAGGCCGCGAAGCTCGTCACGGCCGCGTACCGGCCCAACGCATACGTCGTCGAAGCGTTCGGCGACAAACGGCTCGAACACGTGCGGATCCGGCAGGGCGAGCGCGAGTTCGATGTCGACTGCGACCGGCTTGCGTGCGGCTTCGGCCTCGTGCCGAACACCGTGCTGCCTAGCCATCTCGGCTGCCGGATCGAGAACGGTGCGGTCGTGGTCGATGCGCACCAGCGTACGAGCCGCGACGGCTGTTTCGCGGCGGGCGAGTGCACAGGTGTCGGCGGCGGCGAACTCGCGATGGTCGAAGGCGAGATCGCCGGCTGCGCGGCAACGGGGCAGACGCAATCCCTCGCTGCGCTGATTGCGCGGCGCGCGCACTGGCACGCGTTCGCGGATGCGGTGCGCGAGCGCTTCGCGATTCGCGAGCCGATCCGCCGGCTTGCGCGACCGGATACGCTGCTGTGCCGGTGCGAGGATGTGCGTTTCGACGCGGTCGCAGACGCCGTCACAGAGGCAGTCACAGACGCGCCCATGCCCGCGCCCGATTGGACGGCCGCGAAACTGCAGACGCGGTGCGGGATGGGTGCATGCCAAGGCCGCGTGTGCGGCGCGGCCGCGCAGGTGCTGTTTGGCTGGACGCTGCCGGCGCCACGCACGCCGCTCGTGCCGGCACGAGTGGGCACGATGATGCTGGACGGTACCGCGTGTGGCGACCGCGTTTGATGTGCGACGGCGAGGCGGCACTCGCCGCTTCGCCGGTCGTTCAACCGTCACTTTCTTCGATCCGGCCATCTGCGGCATCGCCCCGGTAGGCAGAGATCCGTGCGCGGCGTTGCGCTTCAACGGACGCGTTCGCGCGAATCAACGATATACAAAATGATATAATATTGAATCGTTAATCGTATTCACCGTCCCCATGAACGCCGACTCTTCCGCTGGGCTGCCGGAGTCCGACCAGATGCGTGCGGCTGCCGAATCCGCGTGCGCACTACTCAAGGTGTTGTCCAATCCCGACCGGCTGCTGCTGTTATGCGAGCTGTCGCAGGGCGAACGCTGCGTGAGCGATCTCGAAGCGCGGCTCGATATCCGGCAGCCGACGCTGTCGCAGCAGCTCGGCGTGCTGAGAGATAACGCGCTTGTTCGCACACGCCGCGAGGGCAAAAACATTCACTATTCGCTCGACAGTCCGGCCGCGATCGCTGTGATGAGTGTGCTGTACGAACAATTTTGCGGCCCGGCCGTAAAGGGAGCGGGCCATGCAGATTGACGCGCTGCATTTCACGCCTTGGCTGTCGCTGGCCGGCGGCGTGCTGATCGGGCTCGCGGCCGGATGGCTCGTCGCGTTCAACGGGCGGATCGCCGGAATCAGCGGTATCGTCGGCGGACTGCTTACGGCGGCTGCCGCGGAGCGCGGCTGGCGCGTGGCCTTCGTGGCCGGGCTGATCGCTGCGCCGCTGATCGTGCGTGTCGCCGGTGCCGGCGCGGCCCCGCAAGTCGATGCCGGCTGGGGTGAGTTATTGACGGCCGGGCTGCTGGTCGGGATCGGCACGCGCTATGCGGGCGGATGCACGAGCGGTCACGGCGTGTGCGGATTGTCGCGTGGAGCGGCGCGCTCGCTCGTCGCGACGGCCGTGTTCATGACGGCCGGCTTCGCGACCGTATTCGTGCGGCGGCACGTGCTCGGAGGCTGACATGCAGAGTGGATTCGCGTTTCTTGCGGGGTTGCTGTTCGGTGTCGGCCTCATCGTGTCGGGGATGGCCAACCCGCGGAAGGTGCTGGGTTTTCTCGACGTGGCCGGCCGCTGGGATCCGTCGCTTGCGTTCGTGATGGCCGGTGCGATTGGCGTCGCCGTGTTCGCGTTCGCATGGGCGAGGCGCCGGCCGCGCTCATTGCTCGGCCTGCCGATCCAGTGGCCCGCCGCGCGTACGATCACGGTGCGGCTCGTTGCCGGGAGCGCCGTGTTCGGGATCGGCTGGGGCCTTGCCGGCTTCTGCCCGGGACCGGCGATCGTGTCGATCGGACTCGGATCGGTCAAGGGCATCGCGTTCGTCATGGCGATGCTGGTCGGGATGGCGTTGTTCGAATGGATCGAACGGCGGCAGCGCGCCCGCTAGGCGCGGCCCGGCCCGGGCGCTGACGGGCCGGCAGGGAGCAGCCGGCGGGTAATCGCCCGGTCGTAGCGGTGCGATCCGCCGTGGCAAGCACCGAAGAAGGCCCCGCCCGATTTCGACCGGTATGCCGCAACCGCTGCGGATCACGGCGTGCGGCTACTGCGCGAGCCGCCGCGTCATGCTCCGTCGTCCACATGCCGGCCGCCCAACAGTTGCGCGGCCATGCGATGCAGCCACGCGCGCGGCGCGGCGAGCACGCCGGCCCGTGCCGTCGGTTGCGCGACGAGCGCGCCGGCAGGCCCGTTACCGCCGGCGGTCAGCTCGACATGGCCGGCCGCGTCGAGCGTCAGGCAATCGCCTTCGTCGAGCACGCGGCGAACGTAATGCGGTGCATCAGGCAGCCAGTCGAGTTGGCCGTTGCGCAACGTGATCGACAGCGTGCCGTCGAGCACAATCACCTGGCTTCCCTTGTCGAACCACGCAAAGTGGCTTTGGCCGGCGTCCAGCCGGATGTCTTGCGTTCGCATGGCGAGTCCCTTGCCGGTTTGCCCGGTTGCGCGGCCTCGCGACGGCGAGGCGATAGCGTCTAATCAGATTAAGGAAACGCACACGGGCAGGACAGATTCAGGGGACGGAAATCTGTTACGGTGCAGGCGCAGTTTCAAGCCTCTGTATCGGTGGGTTTTCCCCGCATCTGTATCTGGCGTGCGTGCTCTCCCGAGCGCACGATCCACCGCATGACGCCCTCCACCGACTCCTCCCGCACGCCTTTGCCGACAACCGGCGAGCCGCTTTACGAGCGACTCGCCGAGCATTACCGCCGCATCATCGCGGCCGGTACGCTGTCGCCCGGCGACCGGATGCCATCGGTGCGCGCCTTCATGGCGCAGCATGGGGTAAGCCTGTCGACCGCGATCCAGGCGTTCCGGCGGCTCGAGGATACGGGCTGGTGCGAAGCCAGGCCGCGTTCGGGATACTTCGTGCGGCGGCGCGCGGCGGCAGCGCTTCAGGCGCTGCCCGAAAGCAGCGGGCCGTCGTTGACTATCGAACCGCCGTTCGCCGGACTGCACGAACGTGTATCGCGCGTGATCGATCGCGCGAACGCGAAACCCGATGCGCTGAATCTCGGCGGCGCGTCCGCGCAGGCGACGCTGTATCCGGCAGAGCGTTTGCAGGCGCTGGCGATCCGGCTGCTGCGCCGCAAGCCGACGCTGCTCACGGATGCGGGGCCGGTCGGCGGCTCGCCCGAATTCCGGCAAACGATGGCCAAGCGTGCGCTATCGTATGGCGTGACCGTGTCGCCGGACGACGTGATGTCGACGAGCGGCGGCGTCGATGCGGTAAACCTTGCGCTGCGGGCGGTCGCGCGCCCGGGCGACACGATCGCGATCGAATCGCCGGCCTTTTTCGGCTTGATCCAGCTGCTTGAAAGCCTCGGCCTGCGCGCGCTCGAAATTCCGGCCAGCCCGACGACCGGGCTGTCGATCGAAGCGCTCGATGTGGCGCTGACCGCGTACCCCGACATTCGGGCCGTGGTCGTCGTGCCCAACCTGCAGAACCCGCTCGGCAGTGTTATGCCCGACGAACGGAAGGCCGCGCTGGTTGCACTGTGCTCGCGCCATGGCGTAGCGGTGATCGAGGACGAGCCGTATCGCGAGCTCGTCGAGGCGCCGCACGCGGTGAAGCCGGTGAAGGCATGGGACCGCGACGGCACGGTGATCTACTGCCCGTCGTTCAACAAGGTGCTGGCGCCCGGGATGCGGCTCGGCTGGATGAGCGCGGGCCGCTGGCACGCGCGCGTGAAGATGCTCAAGTTCGCGCACAGCCGGCACAACGCCGCGTTGCTGCAGGCCGTCGCGGCCGAATTCGTCGGCTCCGGTGCGTTCGATCGCCACCTGCACCGGTTTCGCGAACAGCTTCGCGTGCAACGGGATGTGACGATCGATGCGATCGCGCGCCACTTTCCGGCCGGCACGCGGATGAATCGGCCGCCGGGCGGCATGCTGCTGTGGATCGCGTTGCCGGACGGCGTGCATTCCGAAGCATTGTTCGATGCCGCGCTGGCACGCGGGGTGAGGATCGCGCCAGGCTCGATCTTTTCGAATTCCGACCGCTTTGACGCGTATATCCGGCTTGCATGCACGCGCGTGTTCGACACGCGTCATGAAGCGGCCATCGAAACGCTCGGCGAGTTGATACGGCTGGCCGCGGCCGCCGCGTAGACCGTGCAGCAGGCGCGCCGCCGGCCGCGTCGGCATCGGCGCGGGGTGTTCGAGCCGAACGTACGGGCCGCCCGATTCGGTTCGTCGCGCTTCCGCCGGCAGGCCGCCGCGCGACAGCGCGCCAGCGGTACGACTTCGACGGTGTCATCGGCTGATCGCCTGAGCGGCCAGGTGCTGGCGGATGAGTGACAGGTAGCGATCCCCGACCGAGAAGTCGCGCGCGACGCGCGGGCGGTGCGCGGCGCGCAGCGTGGCCGGCACGCTCATGCCCAGGTATCGGCACACCGCGGACGGAAACGGTTTACGCGTATGCCCGAGCTGGCGCGCCGCGCGTTCCACGCGGGCGTCGCCGACCTGCGCACGCAACCATGCCAGCACTTGGCGATCGGTGTCGTTGACGATACGGACCAGATGTTCCATCGCGCACCTCACTGTTCATAAATACAGTACTGTAAATATAACCAGTATATGAGGCGACCGCAAGCGGCCGCACAGGGCGCTTGGCCGTTCGGCCAGGGTTCAGCGCGTCGGCGAGGCGATATGGGCGGGCGGCGATCCGCCGGTCCGGCTGGGTGCGGTGCCGGCGGGCGTGGCGGATGCGGCCGACGGGACGAGATTCGCGTAGCGCGCATCGGTCAGCGTGCCGAGGAACGCGACGATATCGTCGATTTCGGCGTCGGTCAGCGCGGGCGGCGTACCTGGCCGGCGGTTCATCGGTGTCGAGTTGACGTTGATATTGCCGCGATAGGCGGCCGGCACGTCGTCGAACGTCTTCGTGCCGTGATACCAGCGGCCAGGGTCGGTCGAGCGCGTGTTATAGAACGCGACCGCGTCGTGCAGCGTCGTGAACACGCCGTTGTGCATGAACGTCTGCTTGACCGCGACGTTGCGCAGCCCCGGCGTGCGCAGGTAGCCGCACCACTGCGTCGGCTCCGGCCAGCGTAGCCGCACGGCCGTGTCGCACAGGCCGGTGTCGAAATGGCGGGGATCGCGGTTCGCGGGCAGCGCGCGATTGCGCGGCACTGCGATCGCGTCGTAGCCGAAATCGGTGAACAGCGAGCGCTCCGGCCGGTTCGACGTCTCGGACAGCGTATGGCAGCTCATGCAGTTGCCCTTGTCAGGATTGCGAAACAGCGCGAGCCCCCGCATCTCGGCAGGCGCAAGCGGCCGGCGCGTGCGCAGGTAGGTGTCGAAGCGCGACGTGAACGGCGCCATCTCGTCGCTCTGAAGGTAAGCCTCGACCGCCGCGCCCAGCGCGCGTACCAACTGCTCCGGATCGCGCCGCACCGATGCGCCGAAGCGCGCGGCGAGATCGTTCGCCAGCTCGATGCCGTCGACCTTGCGCAGCAGTGCGGCCGGCGACCGGTTGTTCATCTCGTTCGGATCGAACAGCGGCCCCCGGATCTGTTCGGCGATCGTTTCCGCGCGCCCGTCGCTGAACAGGCCGCCGAACGGCGATGGCGCGGGCGCGTCGTCATCCTGGTAGAAGTGGCGGCGCGGCACGTAGCGAACATAGAGCAGCGACGGCGCGTTGCGCTGGCTGAAGCGACCGCGGCGGCTGCCTTCCGGCACGCCGGGGCCGGCGAGCGATGCCGCCGATAGCGTCGGCGCGAACGCGCGCGCAGGATCGTGGCAGCCAGCACACGACATCCCGCGCGGCTCGGACAGCCGCGGATCGAAAAAGATCCGCCGCCCGAGCGCGACGAGCGTCGGGTCCGGCGCGAAGCGGGCAGTTGCCGCATCGACCTTGGCGCTTACCTGAGGCGTCCCGTTCCCGATCGTGTCGACGATGCGAGACGGCGGCGCGCCGGCGAGGAGCGTCGTCTCGGACGGGGCTGCATGGGCCGCGAGCGCCGCGCCGGTGAGCGTTGCCGTGGCGAGGGCGCGCATGGTTCTGCCGCGGCCGGCGACGAGGGCCGAAAGCGAAGTGGCAGTCGAACCCGAACCCGCGGCCGAAGCCAGGGCCGGAGCCGAACCCGAACCCGAACCCGCGGCCGAACGCGAGGCCGAACCCGAACCTGCGACCGGTGCCAAAACCGAAGCCAAAACCAAGACCGGGCCCGAAGTCCAACGCCCGGCCAATACGCTTGATGAACTCACCGCCTTCAGCCATCCGGCTATCCGTCGCCGGCGAGTGACCGGTTCAGCCGAACCGGCCTTCTCCGTCAAACCCTCACGCAATTGCACATCGTCATTCACGGCGCGATGAACCCCGTCTTGTCGCAGGCGAGCGTGTTGCCCGACTGATCGCACGACGCGAGCAGCTTGCCCGCCGCCGAATAAGCATGGAATACCCAGCCCGTCGCCGGCGCGGTGCGTCGCTCCATGATCAGGAAGCCGAAGCTGTTGTTGTGCGACATCCGCTCGATCACGGCGCCCGGCGCGGGCGTCAGGCCGGCCGGGAACGGATCGGGCAGCGCGACGTCGAGGTTGTCGCCGCCGTTGCCTGACACGATCGTCGCCGGATGCCCCGACGAGAAGTTGATCGCCTGGAAGTCGTGCACGTGCCCGTGCAGCGCGACGTGGATGCCGGGCGGGTAGTACGCCTGCGCGTTCAGGCTCGACATCACCGATTGCAGTGCGAGGTTGCCCGGTGCGGGCGTGCTGCCGGCAATCGGCGCGAACGCGAGGATCGGATGGTGATTCGTGAAGATCGTCGTCGACATGCCGGCCTTCGATGCAAGCAACGCGACCGTTTGGAACTGCTTCTGGTAGATGCGGAATTGCGCGTCGGTCGCCTTCAGCGGATTGCGGCCGACCTTCGCGGTGTCGAACACGATCACCTGCGTACCGCCGCCGAGCGACACCGCATAGGGATCCGAATAGTTTGCGTCGTCGTCGTTGGCGGGATCGTCGCACGAACGGGCCGCCGAATACGGGCGCGGATCGAGGAAGCGGAACCAGCCCTGGCCGGCCCGCGCGCATTCCTCGTGGTTGCCGCGCACGACGACCCAGGGCGCCTTCGCGAACAATGGCGCGGCCGGGCGGAACAGGTCGGCCTGCCACGTATCCCAGCCATAGCCCCACGGGCTGTCCTTGCAGCCGGCGATGTCCGGCGGACACGCGTTCTCGCGATAGTGATAGTCGCCGACGTGCAGCACGAGATCCGGCGACAGCTTCGCGACGCTCGCCGCGATTGTGTCGAACGGCCAGACGGTCGCGTCGTTGCATGCCTGCCATGCGTTGTCGGCCTTCTTCATCCGGCAGCCGGTGTCCGCGATGATCGCGATGCGCTGCGGCTGCGCTTTCGGCAGCGGCAGCGCGCGGCCCGCGACGCTGGCCGACTGCGCGTCGGCCGGCAGCGCCGCTTCGCAGACCGACACCGGGAAGCTCGACGGTTTCGAGTCGGCCGGGGCGCTCGCGGTCGGACGCTGGGCAATCGTCGCGGCGCCAGCGCGCAGCGTCATGCGCGACAGCTTGCCGTCGACGGACAGTTGCGGACACAGCGGATCGCTCGCGGACACGGGACTGTAGTTCGTGACCACGCGCGCAATCGCCTGGTTCGCATCGCCGATCTCGACCCACGCGGCCTGGACGTTGATCGCGGCACTGGCCGGATCGGCGGGCGTATCGATGTGATTCGAACACGCGGACAGCGCCGCGAGGACGGCAAGCGGAGCGCAGCGCACGAGCAGCGCGCGAGAGAGGAGTCGTCGCATGGGTGGCACCGTAGGAAAGCCGTCAACGATACGGAACGCAAATGTAAGAAATATGAACGATGGGACGTGGCGCTGGCGCGGCGCGAGCGTTGCGCCGCGTCCGGTCGCGGCCTTGACCTCAAGCCGGCTTGAAGCAGCATAGTCCCGATTACGATCAACGCGGAAAACGGAGAATCGGCGATGAAGGCGAGCATGGCAAACGAAGCGCAGTCTGCGCTGTGGAACGGCCCGTCGGGCTCGGCATGGGTCGATGCGCAGCGCTCGCTCGACCGGATGTTCGAGCCGTTCGAGGCGCTGCTCGCGGATGCGGCGACGGCGGCGTCCGCGAGCAGCGTGCTCGACGTCGGCTGCGGCACCGGCGCCGTAACGCTTGCGCTCGCGCGGCGGCTCGGCGCGCGAGCGCGCTGTACGGGAGTCGATATTTCCGCGCGGATGATCGTCGCTGCACGGGCGCGCGCCGAACGCGAGGGTGTCGACGCCGGCTTCACGCATGCCGATGCACAGACGCATGTATTCGCACCGGGTCGGTTCGACCTGATCGTGTCGCGGTTCGGCGTGATGTTCTTCGACGATCCGGTGCGTGCCTTCGCGAACCTGCGGCACGCGGCGCGCGCGAATGGGCAGTTGCGATTCGTCGCATGGCGGGGCGCCGCCGACAATCCGTTCATGACGACGGCCGAGCGGGTCGCGGCGCCGTTGCTGCCGCACTTGCCGCCGCGGCGGCCGGGGGCGCCGGGGCAATTCGCGTTCGGCGACCGGCAACGGATCGCGTCGATATTGTCGGACAGCGGCTGGGCCGATATCGCGATCGAGCCGATCGATATCGCGTGCGCGTTGCCGGCGTCCGCGTTGGACGACTACATCGCGCGGCTGGGGCCGGTCGGGCTCGCGCTTTGTCAGGTGGACGACGCGACGCACCGGCGCGTGCTCGCTACGGTTCGCGCTGCGTTCGAGCGCTACGTGCAGGGCGCCGACGCGCGCTTCGATGCCGCGTGCTGGCTCGTCACGGCGCGGGCGCCGTCCGCATGATGCATCGCGGAAAGTGCGGCAGCCCGATGATCGGCACGTGCGTTGCCGTTCGCGCGCGACGATGCCGGCGCTTCGTGCAACAGGCGAGTGCCGGCGCCGCCGACAGGTTCAGCCCCGCCTCGCATGCAGCATCAGCCACGCGCAGCCGGCCGCCACGAGCGCGAGGCCGAGCAGCACCGCCTCGGCGCCGAGCGCGAAACCGGGCGCCATCTGGCCGCTGTTCGGCACCGGCGACAGGTTGCCCGCGATCGCGATCGCACCGCCGCCCAGCAGCGCGATGCAGACGATCCAGTAGACCCTGCCGCGCGGAGCGGCGGTGCGCATGCGCCACAGCGCGAGGCCGACGCCGCCGAGGTAAAGCACCGCGAGTGTCGCGAGCGCGACGACGTCGCCGGTGCGATCGTGCAGCAGGCCGATCATCGCGCGGCTCCGGCACGCGCCGCGCACCGGCGCGAGGAGACGGACACGATCGTCCCGTTCATTCGGCCTCCGTTGCATGCCCCGGCGCACGGCTCAGCAGATGCGTACGGTGATCGGCTGCGAGCGACACGTAGCGCTCGTATTGGCGCAGCACGTCGGCGATCAGTTCGTCGCCGCGCAGGTATTCGACGTTGTAACCGAGCCGGCCGTCCTCGAAGAACGTGACGATGCCGTACACGTGCGGACGCTCCGGTTCCGGCTCGGCCGCTTCGCGTACGAGGAAGGCGGCCGCGGATTTCGCCGTCACGCGCACGCCATAGACGAAATCGCGATGTTCCGCAGTCGGAACCGTCAGCCGGACCGCATCGTCGCTGTCGCGCTGCACGAGCGCGTCGACGCCGCCCGCGCGCAGTTCGTCCGCGACCTTGCGCAGCGCGGGCTCGACGGTTCCCGCGACGAACTGGCGGGCGTCCGCCTCGGTCGTCTGCCGCAGGATGTGCGTCAGGCGATGGCGCCAGTGCTGGCCGGTCCAGAAGCTCGTCGCAGGCGCGACGTCCTGTGAATAGTGCGCGCGATCGGCCGCGAGCCCGCGCCACAGCCCGTAGCACAGTGCGAGCATGATCAGCGCGACCGGCAACGCGGCGATCAGCGTCATCGCCTGCAGCGCGCCGAGGCCGCCCGCGACCAGCAGCACTCCTGCCGTCACGCCGAGCAGCGCAGCCCAGAACAGCCGCTGCCACACCGGCGAATGCGCGGCGCCGCGCGTCGCGATCTGGTCGATCACGAACGCGCCCGAATCGGCCGACGTGACGAAGAACACCGCGATCAGCACGATCGCGACGATCGACAGCAATTGCGGCAGCGGCAGGAAATCGAAGAAGCGGAACAGCAGCGCATCGACGCTGCCGGCCGTCTGCGCGAGTGCGCCGGCCGCAGCGTGCGTATCGAGCCAGATCGCGCTGTTGCCGAATACGGTCATCCATACCAGGTTGAATGCGGTCGGCACGAGCAGCACGCCGATCACGAACTGGCGGATCGTGCGGCCGCGCGAAATGCGCGCGATGAACATCCCGACGAAGGGCGACCACGATACCCACCATGCCCAGTAGAGGATCGTCCAGCCGCCGAACCAGCCTTCCTCGCGCGGCGGCGCATATGCGTAGGTGCGAAACGACAGGTCGACGAGGCTCGACAGGTACTGCCCGATGTTGTCGCCGAGCGCGCGCAGCAGGAACGCGGTCGGACCCGCGACGGCCACGAACGCAAGCAGCAGGAACGCGAGCAGCAGGTTCAGTTCCGACAGCCGCCGCACACCCTTGTCGAGACCGCTCGCGGCCGATGCGCCGGCCAGGGTCACGACGATCACGACGAGCCCGATGCGGAACGCGTTGCCGCTCGTATCCCAGCCGGCGACCGTATGCAGGCCCGCGCTCAATTGCATCACGCCGTAGCCGAGCGTCGTCGCGATGCCCGCGACCGTGCCGACCAGCGCGAACGCGTCGACCGCGTGGCCGATCCAGCCGTTCACGCGCTCGCGCAGCACCGGATACAGCCCGGAGCGCAGCGTCAATGGCAGGTTGTAGCGGAAACCGAAGTACGCGAGCACGAGGCCCATCAGCCCGTAGATCGCCCACGCGTGGAAGCCCCAGTGGAAGAAGGTCATCAGCATCGCCTCGCGCGCGGCCGCGGCCGTGCCGGGGTCGACGGTCGGCGGCTTCAGGAAGTGCTGCATCGGCTCGCCGACGCCGAAGTACATGAGGCCGATTCCCATGCCGGCCGCGAACAGCATGGCCGTCCACGATACGAAGCTGAACTCGGGCTCCGCGTCGTCGGGGCCGAGCCGGATGTTGCCGAAGTCGCTAGCGGCGATCAGCACGAGAAACACGAGAAACGTGGTGACGGCGAGCACGTAGAACCAGTCGAAGCGAGCTATGACCCATTGTTGGCCGGCCGAGAACAGCGCACCGGCTTCGGCCGGGCGCAGCGCGCATACGACGAGCAGCGCGCCGATGACCGCGAGCGCGGGCAGCACGACCTGCGGCTTGAATGTCGTGCGGGACGAGGGACGGGAATCTGGCATGGCTGGCATCCAGTTGTGGGCGCAACGACGCGCAACGCCGCCCGGCGCGCACGTCGCGCGTCGGACCCTGATACGGCGTGCGTCGAGTGTACCGCGGTGTCAGGACTGCAAGAAGGGACATGCAGAAGGGATGAACCTGACGAATTGTAAGGTATCGGGGCGATCGCGAACACCCGCGTATGTCTCGGCGCGCGGAAGGAGGGGCGATGGGCCGGAGAAGGGCGCCGGCCCCCTGGCGATGCAGGTCGTCCGGGGGGCAGCGTGCGAGGTACCGCAGTTCGGCTTCAGAACGTCACGGCGATCCCGGCCATGCCGACGAACTGCCCGTGCGTCGTCGACGGCGTAAGCTGTTGCGAATCGCCGACGATCGGCGCCGCGTCGACGATATGGCCTGCGCCCAGCGCGCCGAGCGTCTGTCCGCTCGAATGCGTGTACGCCTGCAGCGCATAGAGTGTCGTGCGTTTCGACAGGCTGTACGACTCCTTCAGCGAATACTGCTGGTAACGGGCCGCGTCGGACACGCCGTTCGCCTTCGACGCGAGCGTGTACGCGAACGCGCCGGCCACCGAGAAGGTCGGCGTGCAGCGGTACGCAGCGAGTACGCCGTATGTGTTGAACACGGCCGTGTCCGTGAACGTGGAGCCGTTGCCCGGCAAGTACTTCACGTTCGAGTAGTTGACGCCCATCGTCAGGTTGCCGAGCGTGTAATTGCCGGCAGCCGCGACCTGCTCGACGGCCTTCGCGGTCAGATAACCCTGGTTCAGCACGGACACCGCGAAGCTGCCCGATGCCGCGGTCGCCGGATTCAAAAAGCCCGCTGAAGAACCCGAACTGTTGATGCGCAGATAGCCGGCCGCGATGCCGACCGGCCCGTTCGCATAGCGCAGCGCGGCGCTGAACGTGTTGCCCTTGCCGGTCGCGCCGGCGATGCCGCCGAACGCGTACATCGCGCTCGCGGTCAGCCCCGAGAATACCGGCGACGTGTAGGTAACCGAATTATTGACGCGAATCGTCGTGTCGAGGCCGTCGATGTCGCCCGGATGCGCGCCTGTCGCGCCGGTCAGCCAGCTGCTCGACGCGTACGGGCCGACCAGCAGGAAGTATGGCGTGTACTGGCGGCCGGCCGTCACCGTGCCGTAATGATCGTTGCGCAGCCCGACGAACGCCTGGCGGTTGAAGATCGTGCCGGCGGCGGCTTGCGCGCCGGTATTCAGGTTGAAGCCGGATTGCAGGTCGAAGATTGCGTGGGTGCCGCCGCCGAGATCCTCGTCGCCGCGCAGCCCGAACTTCGACGCATACAGGTTGCCGTCGCGCATGTAGATGTTCGAGTGGCCTTGCTGATTGTTCACGTACGCAATCGAATCGTCTACCACGCCGTACAGCGTCACGCTGCTCTGTGCATGAGCGGCGGAAGCGCCGAGCGACGCTGTGCATAAAATCAGGATTGCAGAGTAGTGGGGCGATGCTTTCATTGACGATCTCCAAGTCTCTTCTACGGGGAGGCTGATCGGCCTCCTCTTCGGTGGATGGCGGGCCGCGTGTACGGCCCGCCCGATCGAAGGGTCAGGCGTTGATCCGCGCTCGCGCGGTCAGCCGCCGAGGGCCACGACGATGCGACGCCAGGCGCCGTCCCGCACATCGTGTTCGATGCGGGCGCCGCGCACGGCAAGCGCGCCCTGCAGCGACGCCGGCAAAAGGATTTCGACGCGCTCGGCGGGGCGGTTCATGCGGCCGTCCCAGCGGACGGACACGTCGAGTTCGCCCGATGCCGCGCGCCCGGTCTCAATGCGCCACAGCCCGTATTCACCGTCGCGCCAGGCTTCGGTTTCGCCGTCGTCCTCCACACACTCGCCGTGCGCCACGCCGTCCTCGGTGCGCGGCGCAACGAGGAAGCCGCGTGTGTCCGCGCGCGCGCCGAACCTTTGCTCGGCGACGTTCAGCGGCAGCACGCGGCCTTCGCGCAACAGCATCACCGGCGTGTCGAGCGGCGCGGGCAGCGTCACGTCCGCGCCGCCTTCGAACGACTGCGCGCTCGTGCAGCAAATCCAGCGGGCGCCGGACGGCAGGTAAACCGCACGCTCCGTGCGGCCCGGCTCGACGACCGGCGCGACGAGCAGCGCGTCGCCGAGCATCATGTCGTCGCATGCGTCGTAGCAGCGCGCATCGCCGGGGAAGTCGGCGAGGGTTGGCCGCAGTACGGGCTCGTAGCGCGTGGTCGACAGCCACAGCAGGTGATACAGGTAAGGCAGCAGCCGATAGCGCTGTTTGATCAGCGATGCGATCTGCGCGGCGATCTCCGGATACATCCACGGTTCGTTGACGGTGCCGTCGTCATTCCACGAATGGATGCTGAAGCGCGGCATGAAGATGCCGAACTGCACCCAGCGCAGCAGCAGCTCGGGGGACGGCGCGGGGCCGGAGAAGCCGCCGATGTCGTGGCCGATGTTCGATACGCCCGACAGCGAAAGCCCGAGTCCCATCTTCAGGTTGTAGCGCAGCGTCTCCCACGACGTGTAGTTGTCGCCGGACCACGTCTGCACGTAACGCTGCATGCCGGCGCCGCCCGAACGCGACACGAGGAACGGCCGCTGCGCAGGAGCGTGCGCACGCTGCGCGTCGCGCGACGCGCGCATCATCAGCATCGTCTGCAGCACCTTTGCTTCGCGCGCCGGAAACGGTGCGCCGAAGCCATGCGCGATCGCGTCGGGCGACCAGATCTCGTATTCGTTGTTGTCGTTCCAAGTCGATGCGATCCCGTATTCGAGGAGCGCCGACGTGACTTGCTCCTGCCACCAGCGATACGCTTGCGGTTGCGTGAAGTCGATGTACGCGCCGACCTCGTCCCAGAACTGCACCCATGCGGGCTCGCCCGACGCGGAACGGATCAGCAGCCCGCGTTGCGCGGCTTCGTCGAACGCCGGATGATCGCGCAGCAGGCACGGCTTGATGTTCGCGCACAGGCGGATGCCGTGGTCCCGGTAGTGCTGCACGAAACCATTCGGATCGGGAAACTTTTCGCGGTTCCAGTTGAACACGTAGCGCTTCGCGCCGATCGACGTGTAGCCGGACGACAGGTGAAACGAATCGCACAGGATGTCGTGCGCGTCGCACTGTTCGACGAACTGGTTCATCTGCTGCTGCGCGTCGGGCGCATCGGTGTAGCTCATCGTGGAGCCCGAATAGCCGAGCCCCCATTTCGGTGTGCGCGCGGGGCGCCCGGTGAGCCACGTGAAGCGGCGGGCGGCCGCGAGCGGTGTATCGGGCGATGCGATGAAGTAGTAGTCCAGATCGCCGTGCTCCGCGACGAAATAGCGATAGAGCCCGTGGTAGTTGTCGAGTTCGCGGCCCATGTCGAACGTGCAGTCCGACAGCGTGTCGTAGAACAGCCCGAAGCCCCCGCGCGCGTCGGGCGACCAGGTGATGTAGAACGGAATGTGCTTGTAGAGCGGGTCGGTGTGCTTCGCGCTGTAGCCCATCGCGTCGATGTTGCGCATCTCGAAGCGCGCGCCGGTGCGGTCGAGCTCGCCCGCGCGTTCGCCGAGACCGAACACCTTGTCGCTGCGCTCGCGCGCGACGTAGTGATATGCGCGCTCGTCCCACCAGCCGAAGTTGTACGCCTGCGTTGCACGGTCGGCGAGCACGACGCGCCACGCGCCGTCGGCACCGCGCATCGACCACGTGCAGCGACCGCCTTGCCGGTTCACCACGACACGAATCTGCGCGGTTTCGATGCGCACGGCGTCGTCGTCTTCGACGAAGTCATAGTGCGGCAGCGCGAAGCCGCTCAGATCGAGACGGTCGCGTCCGTCGAGCGGAACGTCGTCGAGGCCGGGCGCGATCGTCCACGTGCGCGGGTTGCGCGGCGTCGCGTCGGGCAGCACGCGCACGCGCACGATGTCGTCCTCGAGCACGAAGAGCTCGACGGTGGCGCCCGCGTCGGACGCGAGCAGGATGCGATTCGCGTGCCGCGACGCGACGCGGAACACGGGCGGATGAAGAAGCGAAGTCATGAAAGCGATTCCTGGTGAAAACGGATGTCAGGCGTGCTGCGCAAGCAGCCGTTCCTGCTTCGACTGGCCGCGAATCAGCACCGCGAGCAGCGTGACGCCGATGATGTCGAACAGGCCGAGGCACGCGAACAGCGGCGCGTAGCCGATCTTGTCGGCGAGCGCGCCGACCAGCAGCGAGAAGCCGAGCCCGCCGATCCACGCGGCCATGCCCGCGAAGCCGCTGGCGGTGCCGACTTCCTCGGGATCGAACACGTCGGCGGACAGCGTATTGACGAGCGCGGAGATCATCTGGTGCGCGAAGCCGCCGACGCAGAACAGCGCGATGGCCGTGTACGGCGACGACACGAGCCCGATCATCGCCGGTCCGAGCATCAGCACCGCGCCGAGCGCGACGCCGGCGACGCGCGACCACACGAGCGGCAGCTTGAAGCGATTCGCGAGGTAGGGCGACAGGTAGCCGCCGGCGATGCCGCCGAGGTCGGCCGCGAGGAACGGCATCCACGCGAAGACGGCGATCTGCGTGAGCGCCATGTGCCGCTCGGTCGCCAGATACAGCGGGATCCAGAAGCTGAAGGTCTGCCATGCGGGTTCCGCGAAGAAGCGCGGCAGCGCGATCGCCCAGAAGCGGCGAGCGGTGACGACGTCGCGAATCCGTCGCTTCGACACGGCCGGCATCGTGGCCTGGCCGTCGCGGATCAGCGTGCGCTCCTGCGCCGTGATGCGCGGGTGAACGGCCGGCGACCGGTACTGCGTGTACCACAGCGCAGCCCACACGAAGCCGAGCGCACCGGTGACCATGAACGCGGATTGCCAGCCGAACCGCATCGAGATGAACACGACGAGCGGCGGCGCGATCGCGGCGCCCAGCGACGTGCCCGCATTGAAATAGCCGACGGCAACCGATTTCTCGCGATCCGGAAACCATTCGGCGACCGCTTTCATCCCCGACGGAATCGCGGCGGCCTCGAACAGCCCGAGCAAGCCGCGCAGGATGCCCAGCGACAACCAGCCCGACGCGAAGCCGTGCGCGACGCCGACCACCGACCACAGCATCGCGAACAGCGCGAACCCGAGCCGCAGCCCGATCAGGTCGACGACGAATCCGCACACCGGTTGCATGATCGTGTAGCCGATCTGGAACGCGCCGACGATGTACGAGTACTGCTGCGTCGAAATCGCGAATACCTGCTTCAGTTCCGGTGCGAGCACCGCGAGGGAATTTCGTGCGAGGTAGTTCAGGATCGTGCCGAGACATACCAGCACGATGATCCACCAGCGCAACGCCTTGACTGTCTTCACTGCCGTCTCCTGATCCGTTCGAGCCGCCGCGCAACGGCGGTGTGAGCGGTCTTGTTTGTACGATGTCCGATGTTGAGGGTCGTCGGTCCGTCGGAATTTCAGCAGAATATCGGTGTTCAATCGAACATTTCGCGCTGATCGAAAGCCAATGTTATCTGATGACTGACCATTTTCGAACATCGTATGTTCGAATTCGAATCCGGTCAACGCGAATCTGCATTCGAACGAACGTGATCCGGGTTTTCCCGATGAGCGGACGCAGATCAGCTGCCAATGTCCTGCCGAGCGACTGAAACGCGTATCTGCGTGGGCTGCGGCGCAACCGCGGCAGTCCGCGCAAATAGGGCGGGGCGTGACAACCCTGATGAAAATTTATTTTTTTCCGCGTGATGGAGCGTGTAAATTGATTTTCATCTACCTTGCAAATCGATTCGCATGACGCCTCTCGTTTCGCACGATGCCGGTCACGATGAATCCGCGATCGCGGAGCGCATCGCGTCGGCCATGCCGCGGATGACGCCGATCCACCGCCGGATGGGCGAGTTCGTGCTCGCGAATCCGTTTCGCGCCGCGACGATGCGGATCGACGAACTCGCACAGGCGGTCAACGCATCGATCGCGACAGCGAATCGCTTCGCGAAGGCGCTCGGCTTCGACGGCTACCCGGCGATGCGCGCGGCGCTGGTGCGCGGCTTCGAGGCGACGCTTGGGCCGGTCGAGCGGCTGCGTTCCGCGCAGGAGCAGGAACAGGAGAACGGCGTGCGCGGCGCTGCGTGGATCGACGCAGTGTTCGACCAGGCCGTCGCGAACATCGAGAACACGCGCGCGCAGCTGGATGCGGCCGACGTCGAAGCCGCCGTCGAGGCGATCGTCGGCGCGCGGCGCGTGCTGATTCTCGGCGCCGGCTCGAGTGCGTTCCTGACCGGGCTCATGGAGCACGGCCTGTCGGTATGTCACGACAACGTGCAGTCGCTGGCATTGCTCGGCGGCCCGTCGCATGCGGCGCGGCGGCTATATACGGCCGACGCGCGCGATCTCGTGATCGCCCTCGCGTTTCCGCGCTACGTGAAGGACACGATCGAACTTGCGCGCCGGGCGGCGGCGCGCGGTGCGCGTGTGCTCGGCATTTCCGACGGTCCCGGCTCGCCGCTCGCGCCGATCGCTTCGCTGAACCTGTACGTGAAGGCCGAGCGACGATTTGCAGCCACGTCGGAAGCGGCGGTGCTGACGATGATCGAGGCGCTGATCGATGCGGTTGCGCTGCGGACGCACCGGTCCGCGAAGTCGGCCGCCGAAATGACCGAATTCCTGCTGCCGTGGCTGGTCCAGCCGCAAGCGGCGCTGCCGGCTGCCAAACCTTCTTCCACCGGGCCGAAAAAATCATGACTTCATCCGCGATCGTCGCGATTCATGGCGGCGCAGGCACGATCCTGCGCGACGCGATGGATTCCGACACCGAACGCCAGTACCGCGCGGAGCTGACCGCGATCCTGCACGCCGCGCAGCAGGTGCTCGCCGACGGCGGCAGCGCGCTCGATGCCGTGACCGTCGCGGTGCGGATGCTCGAGGACTGTCCGCTGTTCAATGCCGGGCGGGGCGCCGTCTATACGGCCGAAGGCAAGCATGAACTCGACGCGGCGGTGATGGACGGCGCGACGCTCGCGGCCGGCGCGATCTGCTGCGCGACTCGCGTACGCAATCCGGTCCTTGCCGCGCGACGCGTGATGGAGGCGAGCGAGCACGTGCTGTTCGCGGGCGCAGGCGCCGACGCGTTCGCGGCCGCGCAGGGGCTCGAACTCGTCGAACCCGGGTACTTCGACACCGAAGCGCGCCATGCGCAATGGTTAAAGGCGCGTGCGTCGGCCGGTGCGATGCTCGACCACGACGCGGCAACGTTCGCGTTTGGCGCCGCGCGTGCGCCGGAACCGCTCGATCCCGACCGCAAGCACGGCACGGTCGGTGCGGTCGCATGCGACGTCAATGGTCATGTCGCCGCGGCGACGTCGACCGGCGGCATCACGAACAAGCAGCCGGGGCGCGTCGGCGATTCGCCGATCATCGGTGCCGGCTGCTACGCGGACGACGCAACCTGCGCGGTATCGGCGACCGGCACCGGCGAGATGTTCATCCGGCTCGCAACCGCGCACGACATCGCCGCGCAGATCGCGTATCGCGGCGCATCGCTCGCCGACGCCGCGCACGACGTCGTGATGAACAAGCTGCCGCGCCTCGCCGGCCGCGGCGGGATCGTGGCAGTCGACGCGCGCGGCAACGTCGCGATGCCGTTCAATACGGAAGGGATGTATCGCGGCTACGCGCGCGTCGGCGAGACGCCGGTGGTAGGCATCTATCGCGACGATGCAGCCTGATTGCGGATCGCACGAGGAGAGCTTCGCATGACTTCGAGCCGAAACACTGCCGCGCTGACGTTGCCGGAACAGCGGGTCGTCGCCGTCGACGACCTGTCGGTGATGTTCCGCCGCGAAAACGCGACGTTCGACGCGGTGCGCAACGTGTCGTTTCACGTCGATCGCGGCGAGACGCTCGCGATCGTCGGCGAATCGGGCTCCGGCAAGTCGGTGACGTCGCTCGCGCTGATGCGGCTCGTCGAGCATGGCGGCGGCGAGATTACCAGCGGCCGGATCGCGCTGCGGCGGCGCGGCGGCACGATCGTCGATCTCGCACAGGCGAGCGCGGCGACGATGCGCGGCATCCGCGGCGCGGACATCGCGATGATCTTCCAGGAACCGATGACGTCGCTGAATCCGGTGTTTACGGTTGGCGACCAGATCAGCGAGGCGATCGCGCTGCACCAGTCGAAGAGCGCGACCGAAGCGCGCGCGGAAGCGCTGCGGCTGCTCGATCTCGTGCGCATTCCGGAGTCGCGCCGCGTGTTCGTGCGCTATCCGCATCAGCTGTCAGGCGGGATGCGACAGCGCGTGATGATCGCGATGGCGCTGTCATGCCGGCCTGCGCTGCTGATCGCCGACGAGCCGACGACCGCGCTCGACGTGACGATCCAGGCGCAGATCCTCCAACTGATCCGCGGCCTGCAGGACGAAATGAACATGGGCGTGATTTTCATCACGCACGACATGGGCGTGGTCGCCGAGGTGGCCGATCGCGTGCTCGTGATGTATCGCGGCGAGAAGGTCGAGGAGGGTGAGTCCGAGCGGATCTTCACGACGCCCGCGCATCGCTACACGCGCGCGCTGCTCGCGGCGGTGCCGCGTCTCGGTTCGATGCACGGCACCGATGTCCCCGAGAAATTTCCGCTGCTGAAAGTGGACGGCACGAGCGTGGCCGCGTCCGCGCCTGAGGCGGACGATGCACGCGACGCAGGCGGCGCACCAGCCGACAGGCAGCCGCACGTCGATCCCGAGGCGCCGCCGATCCTGCGCGTGCGCGACCTCGTCACGCGCTTTCCGGTGAAGAGCGGCGTGTTCGGGCGCGTGTCGCAGTACGTGCATGCGGTCGAGCGGGTGAGCTTCGAGCTGCGCGCGGGCGAGACGCTCGCGCTCGTCGGCGAGTCGGGCTGCGGCAAGTCGACGACCGGTCGCTCGCTGCTGCGTCTCGTCGAATCGCAGAGCGGCGCGATCGAGTTCGACGGCCGCGACATCGGCGCGCTGAAGGGGGCGGACCTGCAGGCGCTGCGCCGGAACATCCAGTTCATCTTCCAGGATCCGTTCGCGTCGCTGAACCCGCGGCTGACCGTCGGTTTCTCGATCATGGAGCCGCTGCTGGTGCACGGCGTCGCGAGCGGCCGCGACGCGCAGGCGCGCGTCGACTGGCTGCTCGACAAGGTCGGGCTGCCGCCGGAGGCCGCGCGCCGCTATCCGCACGAGTTCTCGGGCGGCCAGCGTCAGCGGATCGCGATCGCACGCGCGCTCGCGCTGAACCCGAAGGTCGTGATCGCCGACGAATCGGTGTCGGCACTCGATGTGTCGGTGCAGGCGCAGATCGTCAACCTGATGCTCGACCTGCAACGCGAACTCGGTGTCGCGTATCTGTTCATCTCGCACGACATGGCCGTGGTCGAGCGCATCAGCCATCGCGTCGCGGTCATGTATCTCGGCCAGATCGTCGAGATCGGCCCGCGCCGCGCGGTGTTCGAGGCGCCGCAGCATCCGTATACGAAGAAGCTGATGAGCGCGGTGCCGGTGGCCGACCCGGCGCGCCGGCACGCGCCGCGCCAGCTCGCGGCCGACGAGATTCCGAGTCCGATCCGCGCGGCCGGCGACGAGCCGGCGGTTGCGCCGCTCGTCGCGGTCGGTCCCGATCATTACGTCGCGACGCATCGCGTCGGCGGCGCGTATTGACGTGAGTGGAATCGAGGTGTGTTGAATTGAGTGCCCGCGGGCCGGTCGCGTCGTGACAGTCCCGCAAGCGCGCGATGCGCGCAACGCAGCAGGAAGTCGAAACCGAAACGCCCGAGAGGCGTCACCGATTCACCAACAGGAGCCCAGCAACATGAACAAGCCGCATTCGTTCCCGATGTTTCGTCCGCGTGCATCCCTCGTCGCGCTTGCCGGTGCGTTCGCGCTGACGGCCGCGCTGCCTGCGTTCGCGCAGCAGAACGTGGTGGTCGCGGTGTACTCGACGTTCACGACGATGGACCCGTACGACGCGAACGACACCGTGTCGCAGGCCGTCGTCAAGTCGTTCTACGAAGGGTTGTTCGGTTTCGACAAGGACATGAAGCTCGTGAACGTGCTCGCGACGAGCTACGAAGCGAGCCCCGACGCGAAGACGTACACGGTCAAGCTGCGCCCGGGCGTGAAGTTCCACGATGGGACCGACTTCAACGCTGCCGCGGTGAAGGCGAACTTCGACCGTGTGACCGATCCGGCGAACAAGCTGAAGCGCTACGGGTTGTTTCGCGTGATCGAGAAGACGGAAGTGGTCGATCCGATGACGGTGCGCTTCACGCTCCGCGAGCCGTTCTCCGCGTTCATCAACACGCTCGCGCATCCGTCGGCGGTGATGATCTCGCCGGCCGCGCTGAAGAAGTGGGGGCGCGACGTGTCGCTGCATCCGGTCGGCACCGGGCCGTTCGAGTTCGTCGAATGGAAGCAGACCGACGACATGAAGGTGAAGAAGTTTGCCGGCTACTGGAAGAAGGGCTACCCGAAGGTCGATTCGATCGACTGGAAGCCGGTGGTGGACAACAACACGCGCGCGGCGTTGCTGAAGACCGGCGAGGCCGACTTCGCGTTCACGATTCCGTTCGAGCAGGCGGCCGACCTGAAGAGCAATCCGAAGGTCGAGCTGATCGAGCGGCCGTCGATCATCCAGCGCTACATTTCGCTGAACACGCAGAAGAAGCCGTTCGACAATCCGAAGGTGCGCGAAGCGCTGAACTACGCGGTCAACAAGGAAGCGCTCGCGAAGGTCGTGTTCGCCGGCTATGCGACGCCGCAAACGGGCGTCGCGCCGGTTGGCGTCGAATACGCGACGAAGCTCGGGCCGTGGCCGTACGATCCGGCGAAGGCGCGTGCGCTGCTGAAGGAGGCCGGCTATCCGAACGGCTTCGAATCGACGCTGTGGTCCGCGTACAACCATTCGACGGCACAGAAGCTGATCCAGTTCGTGCAGCAGCAGCTCGCGCAAGTCGGCGTGAAGGTGCAGGTGCAGGCGCTGGAGGCCGGCGAGCGGGTCGCGAAGGTCGAGAGCGCGCAGGATCCGGAGACTGCGCCGGTGCGGATGTACTACAGCGGCTGGTCGGCGTCGACGGGCGAGGCGAACTGGGCGCTGTCGCCGCTGCTCGCGTCCACGTCGGCGCCGCCGAAGCTCTACAACACCGCGTACTACAAGAACGCCGCCGTCGACGACGATCTCGCGAAGGCGCTCGAAACCACCGACCGCGCGAAGAAGGCGTCGCTGTACGCGGACGCGCAAAAGCAGGTGTGGACGGACGCGCCGTGGATCTTCCTCGTGCAGGAGAAGATCGTGTATGCGCGCAGCAAGCGCCTGCACGGGATGTACGTGATGCCGGACGGTTCGTTCAACTTCGACGAAATCTCGGTGAAATGACGGCGGTCAGCCCGCTGTGCGGCGCCGGCGGCACAAGCTGCCGGCGCGCTGATTCGATCGGTGCCCCATGCTGAATTTTCTCGTCAAACGCCTGTTCGGCCTGCTGCCCACGCTCGCGATCGTCGCGGTGCTGGTGTTCCTGTTCGTGCACCTGCTGCCGGGCGACCCGGCGCGGCTCGCGGCCGGCCCGGAGGCCGACGACGCGACGGTTGCGCTCGTGCGTGCCGATCTCGGCCTCGACCGCCCGCTGCCCGCCCAGTTCGCGAACTTCTTCGTGAAGATCGCGCACGGCGATTTCGGCACGTCGACGCGCAGCAAGCGGCCGGTGTCGACCGAGATCGGCGAGCGGTTCATGCCGACGCTGCTGCTCACGCTCGTCAGCATGGTGTGGGCGACGGCGTTCGGGATGGCGATCGGGATCGCGTCGGCGGTATGGCGCAATCGCTGGCCCGACCGCGTCGGGATGACGATCGCGGTGTCGGGCATCTCGTTTCCGGCGTTCGCGCTCGGCATGCTGCTGATGGAGATCTTCTCGGTGAAGCTCGGCTGGCTGCCGGTCGTGCCGGACGGCACGTGGAAGAGCTACGTGCTGCCGTCGCTGACGCTCGGCGCGGCGGTTGCGGCCGTGATGGCGCGGTTCACGCGCGCGTCGTTCGTCGAGGTGCTGAACGAGGATTTCGTGCGCACCGCGCGCGCGAAGGGCGTGCACGAGCCGATGGTCGTGCTCAAGCATTGCCTGCGCAACGCGATGATTCCGGTCGTCACGATGATGGGGCTGCAGTTCGGCTTCCTGCTCGGCGGTTCGATCGTCGTCGAGGCCGTGTTCAACTGGCCGGGCCTCGGACGCCTGCTGGTCGACGCGGTGACGATGCGCGACTACCCGGTGATCCAGGCGATCGTGCTGTTGTTCTCGCTCGAATTCATCCTGATCAACCTGACCGTGGACGTGCTGTACGCGGTCATCAACCCGACCATCCGGTTCAAGTGAGGCGCGCATGAACGCGACTGTCCAGCCCGCGGCGCCGGCCGCATCGAGCGCGATCCGCACGCCGTGGCGCGAATTCTGGCGCAAGTTTCGCAAGCAGACCGTCGCGCTGGTTGCCGGTGCTTTCGTGCTCGCGCTCGTCGTGCTTGCGTTTGTCGGCCCGCACATCGTGCCGTTCGATCCGGAAAACTATTTCGATTACGACGCGCTGAACGCGGGGCCGTCGGCCGTGCACTGGTTCGGCGTCGACGCGCTCGGTCGCGACATCTTCAGCCGGATCGTCGCCGGTACGCGCATCTCGCTCGCCGCGGGCTTCTTCTCGGTCGCGCTCGGCGCGCTCGTCGGCACGTTCTTCGGGCTGCTTGCCGGCTACTACGAAGGCTGGTGGGACCGCATCACGATGCGCGTCGCCGACGTGCTGTTCGCGTTCCCGGGGATCCTGCTCGCGATCGGCGTGGTTGCGATCCTCGGCAACGGGATGGTGAACGTGATCTGCGCGGTCGCGATCTTCAGCATCCCGGCATTCGCGCGGCTCGTACGCGGCAACACGCTGATGCTCAAGCACATGACCTACGTGGAAGCCGCGCGCAGCATCGGCGCGTCGGACCGGACGATCATCATGCGGCACATTCTGCCGGGCACCGTGTCGTCGGTCGTCGTCTACTTCACGATGCGGATCGGCACGTCGATCATCACGGCCGCGAGCCTGTCGTTCCTCGGGCTCGGCGCGCAGCCGCCAACGCCGGAGTGGGGCGCGATGCTCAACGAGGCACGCGCAGACATGGTGACCGCGCCGCACGTCGCGATCTTTCCGAGCCTCGCGATCTTCCTGACCGTGCTCGCGTTCAACCTGCTCGGCGACGGGCTGCGCGACGCGCTCGACCCGAAGCTGGAGCGCCGCTGATGCGCGCGGCCACGATGTGGAGCGAGACGCTGCCGTGCGGGCCGCGCGGCACGATTGCCGACGTGCCGGGCGTCACGGTCGGCCATGCGACGCTCGATGCCGGCGACGTGCAGACGGGCGTGACCGTCGTGAAGCCGCACGCGGGCGACCTGTACCGCAGCAAGGTGCCGGCCGGTGCGGCAGTGATCAACGGCTTCGGCAAGAGCACCGGGCTCGTGCAAGTCGACGAACTCGGCACGCTCGACACGCCGATCGCGCTGACGAACACGTTCGGCGTCGGCGCGGTCGCTGAAGCGCAGATCCGCGCGGCGGCCGCCGCGAATCCGCAGATCGGCCGCGACTGGCCGACCGTCAATCCGCTCGTGTTCGAGTGCAACGACGGCTATCTGAACGACATCCAGGCGTTCGCGGTGACGGCCGCGCATTACGACGAAGCTTGCCGCACCGCGTCGCGCGATTTCGCTCGCGGGGCGGTCGGCGCCGGGCGCGGGATGTCGTGCTTCGACCTGAAGGGCGGGATCGGCTCCGCGTCGCGCGTGGCCGTCGCGGCCGGCAGGCCGTACACGATCGGCGCGCTCGTGCTCGCGAATTTCGGCCGGCTGCCGATGCTGACGCTCGCCGGCGTGCCGGTTGGGCGCATCGTCGCGCAGCGGCGGGCGACCCCGCCCGCGCAGCAAACGGAAGCGGTACGCGCGGCGTACGAGGCACCGCCCGAACACGGCTCGATCATCCTGCTGCTCGCGACCGATGCGCCGCTCGATGCGCGGCAGCTGTCGCGGCTCGCCCGCCGCGCGGGTGCGGGGCTTGCCCGTACCGGTTCGGTCTACGGGCACGGCAGCGGCGACATCGCGCTCGCGTTTTCCACCGCATACACGATCGCGCACGACGCGTCGACCGTCGCGTTGCCGGCGCTCGTGGCCGACGCGGCACTCGATCCGCTGTTCATGGCCGCGGCCGAAAGCGTCGAGCACGCGATTGCCGACGCGCTGCTGCATGCCGTGACCGTGGCCGGGCGCGACGGCCACGTGCGGCAATCGCTGCGCGATGCGGTGCCCGATCTCGCACATCTGTTCAACAAGGACCACGAAGGACGTCTCAACCCGTCATGAAGATTCTGATCTCGACCGATATCGAAGGCGTCGCCGGCGTGTTCGCCGTCGAGCAGACGCGTGCCGGCAATCCGGAATACGAGCGTGCGCGCCGCTGGATGACGGCCGAGGCGAACGCGGCGATCGAAGGCGCGTTCGCGGGCGGTGCGCAGGCCGTCTGGGTCAACGATTCCCACGGCGGGTTTCGCAACCTGCTGCCCGACGGGCTCGATGCACGTGCGCGCGTCGTGCTCGGCAAGCCGCGCACGCTCGGGATGATGGCCGGGCTCGAACAGCAGCCGGATCTGGTGTTCATGATCGGCTTCCACGCGAAATCGCAGACACGCGGCGTGCTCGCGCACACCATCAACAACTTCGCGTTCACGCAGGTGTGGCTGAACGGCGTCGAACTCGGCGAAGCGGGGCTGTACGGTGCGCTGGCGCGCGAATACGGCGCGCACGTCGCGCTGGCGTCGGGCGACGACGTGTTCGCCGACGAAACGCGGCCGCTGTTCCCGGACGCGCGATTCGAAACGGTGAAGACGGCCGGCGGTGCATCGAGCGGCGACACGCTGACGCCGGCCGCGTCCTGCGCGCGCATCGCCGTCGCTGCGCGCGAAACGGTCGAGCATGCGTTGTCGGCCGGCTGGCGCGCGACCGCGCATCGGCCCGCGCCGGCGTCGTGCACGCTGCGCGTGCAGACGGCCGCGCTCGCCGATCTGTTCTGCGTGCTGCCGTCGCTCGAGCGCGTCGATGCGGTGACGCTGCGCTTCGACGGGCCGTCGGTCGAGCACGTCGTGCGCACGCTGAACAGCCTGTCGGCGATGTCGTTCATGTTGCGGTAATGCGTGTGTTCGCTCCGCTGAAGTCGCTATCCGGCCGTTTCGGCCGTCGGGTCGTGCGGCCGTCCGGTCGCGCAAGCGCGGAGCGGATCGTAGACCGGTCGAAGGTGACCCGCCTTCGATGCCGGGAATTGATGATGGAACCCGGGCCTTGAGAAATACGCTGCTAGATCCGTACGAACACATTCCGCGTAGCGTGGTCGTGACCGCCAACGACTACGCGGCCGGTACGACGTTTCCGGAGCACGCGCATCGGCGCGGGCAGTTCGCCTTTGCGTCGCGCGGCACGCTCAGCGTGTCGACGCCGCACGGCCGCTGGCTGGTGCCGCCGCAGCGCGCATGCTGGGTGCCGGCCGGTGTGCGGCACGACATGACGATGACCGGCCCGGTTACGCTGTTCAACACGTTCGTGGCAGACGACGCGGCCCGCGCGGCCGGGCTGCCGGACCAGTGCGGCGTGTACGGCGTGTCGCCGCTGTTGCGGCAACTGATCGACGATGCGATCGACGTGCCCGCGATGTACGACGTCGACGGTCGCGCGGGCAAGCTGATGGCGCTGCTGGTCGCGGAAATCGCGACGATGCCGCGTCTGTCGCTGCACGCGCCGCTGCCGACCGACGCGCGGCTCGCGAAGATCTGCCGGCATCTGTTCGCGTCGCCGTCGATCGCGGCCGATCTCGACCAGGTGGCGACCGATGCGGGTGTGAGCCGGCGCACGTTCACGCGGCTGTTCCGCGCGCAGACGGGCGTGAGCTTTGCCGCATGGCGCCAGCAGGTGTGCATGCTGGCGGCGATTACGCGACTGAGCGACGGGCAGCCCGTTACGCGGGTTGCGCTCGAGCTCGGATACGCGAGCGCGAGCGCCTTCACATCCGCGTTCCGCCGCATCCTCGGCGATACGCCGAGCCGGTATCTCGAGGTTCGCCGCTAGTCGGCGCGGGACGGCGGAGGCGCAACGCGGGCGCCTTACACGGTGCGCCCGCTGGCGTACGAAAAAAACGCGTCTGCCCGGTTCCGGTCAGACGCGCTTAAAGGCACTCGGTCAGGGCGATGCGCGGTCAGCCGGCTACGCGGCCCGCGCTCGTCAAGTCGTGAAATTGCTTCTTCCGTTGATGCAATACCGTTGACGCGCCGAAGATAACGAAGCATACGCCGTGTAACGCCGAAACAATATCGGGCTCGCCGCACGATCGATGTGCGTTTGCAGCATGCGTTTGAATCGCGTGTTCGATTGCGGGGCCGGAAGGGTTGAACCGTCGGTGTTGACCATCGTGCGCGGGCGTGCTGCGGCACGGCATCGAACGCCGGCGTCCAAAAACGAAAACCGCCGCGCGATGCGATGCCGGTTGGTATCGCGCCGCGCGGCGGCTCGGAGCGCGCAGCCGGCCTGCGCCGGCTTGCGCATCACATCACACGTCGAAGAACACGGTTTCTTCCGGCCCCTGCATGCGGATGTCGAAGCGGTACACGACGGGCCGTCCCGGCTGCGCGTCGCGCTTCGCGACGAGCGTCGCGCGGCGTTCGGCCGGCACCAGGTTCAGCACCGGATCGGCCGCGTTCGCGTCGGCTTCGTCGTCGAAATACACGCGCGTGAACGCGTGGGAAAGGATCCCGCGCATCATCACGGTCACGTTGACGTGCGGCGCTTCGCCGGCGGCGATGGGGCCCGGCTTCACCGTCTCGACCACGAACCGGTGCTGCGCGTCCGTGCCGGTGCCGACGCGGGCGAAGCCCGTGAAGCCGGCCTGCGCGATGTCGTCACGCGACGCCGGATAGCGGCCCGCGCTGTCTGCCTGCGTAAATTCGAGCACCGCGTCGCTGACGACGTTGCCGTCGCCGTCGAACACTTGCCCGACCAGCAGCACGTGCTCGCCTTCGGCATCCGGCGTCGCGATCGCCGGCGTGAACAGGCTCTTCAGGTCGTAGCCGTATTGCTGCGGGCAGAGGCCGTATGCGAAGTACGGGCCGACCGTCTGCGAAGGGGTTTGCTTCAGCGTCGTCATGGTTCAGCGCTCCATCGGGGTAGCGTCGCGGCCGCGCAGCACGATGTCGAATTCGTAGCCGAGCGCATAGCCTTCTTCGGTGATGTCCATCGAGAAGCGCGAAATCAGCCGGTCGCGCGCTTGTTCAGGCGTGCCCTGGAAGATCGGGTCGTACGCGAGCAGCGGATCGCCGGGGAAATACATCTGCGTGACGAGGCGCGAGCCGAAGTAGTCGCCGAACAGCGAGAAATGGATGTGATTCGGGCGCCACGCGTTCGGATGATTGCCCCACGGATACGCGCCGGGCTTGATCGTCAGGAAGCGGTAGCGGCCTTCGTCGTCGGTCAGGCAGCGGCCCGCGCCGAGGAAGTTCGGATCGAGCGGGGCGTCATGCTGGTCGACCTTGTGCACGTAGCGGCCGGCCGCGTTGGCCTGCCACACCTCGACGAGCGTGTTGCGCACGGGCTTGCCGCCTTCGTCGAGCACGCGGCCGGTGACGACGATGCGCTCGCCGAGCGGCTCGCCGTTCTTCACCGCGTTTTTGGTCAGGTCGTGATCGAGCGCGCCGAGATCTTCGGCGCCGTAGACGGGCGCGTACTGGTCACGCAGCTTTTCCTTCAGCGGAATCAGCGGACGGGTCGGGCCGCGTTTCACGGACGAACGGTATTCGGGATGAACATAAGCCGGATGCGACGGCCAGTCGCGCGGCGTGAGGATCGTTGGGGAATCCATCGGGCGTCTCCTGATAGGTGTTTCGCTAAGTGGATGGCAGGACTTTAGCCTTTCCGGAAAGTTATGCAAAATGACCTTTTTTCGCGGATCGCATAACCTTCAGTTATGCCCGTCCGGGCCAGCGCGGCTACGCCCGAGCCTGGTCGGTTGGGCCCGGCAAAAGCCATCGGATCGCGGGTCTTCGGCGATCGCTCCGCGCACGATGCGCGAGCCGCCCGCCGCTTTCGCGTACTTTGGCGTCACGCGTGGGCCTGCATGCCGGCCATACTGTTCCAGCGGGCCGCTCCCGAGACCGATCCGCGGACGGTGCGGATTCCCCACCCCTGCGACGCCGTGAGCGACGCGGCAGCCACCGCTTTGGCCTTTCCGGGAAGTTATGCAAAATGGCTCGATCTCATCTCTTCTATAACCGCCTGTTATGAACAACCGTATCGCGGACGGCCGCGTCAAATTCCGCCATCTGCAGTGTTTTCTCGCCGTCGCTCAACTCGGCGGCGTGCAGAAGGCGGCCGAAAGCCTGTCGATCACGCAGCCGGCGGTGTCGAAGACGATCGCCGAGCTCGAGTCGATCCTCGGCGTGAAATTGTTCGAGCGCGGGCGGCACGGCGCGCAGCCGACCCGCGAAGCGCAGCTGTTCATCCCGCACGCGAACGCATGCGTGCTGGCGCTGCGGCAGGGCGTCGGGCTGCTCGCGCGCGAAGGCGGCGCGGCCGCCGCGACGCTCGAAATCGGCATGCTGCCGACTGTGGCGGCGTCGCTCGCGCCCGCGCTGATGAAGGCGTTGACCGCACGCTGGCCGCGCGTCGTCGTGCGGATCGCGACGGCGGCGAACACCGAGCTGATGGAGCGCCTGAAGGCGGGAGCAATCGAATGCGCGATCGGGCGTCTGTCGGAACCGGAGCGAATGATCGGGCTCGCGTTCGAGCAGTTGTACAACGAGCCGCTCGTTGCGGTCGTGCGCGCCGGGCATCCGCTGCTGGAGAGTGTTGCGCCGGCCGCCGAACTCGCGCGCTATCCGGTCGTGCTGCCGCCGTTCGGCACGCTGATCCGGCAGTCCGCCGAGCAACTGCTCGGCGCGTGCGGGGCGCCGCCCCTGGACTCGTTCATCGAGGTGCTGTCGGTGTCGGTCGCGCGCGCGCTCGCGCTCGAGAACGACGCGGTGTGGTTCGTGCCGCTCTATGCGGCCGAATACGATTTGTCGGCCGGCGCGCTCGCGCGCCTGCCGCTGCCGTCGGCGGGCACCGACGAGCCGGTCGGGCTCGTATTGCGCACCGATGCGCAGCCTTCGCCCGTCGCGCGGACGCTGATCGACGCCGTACGCGAGATCGCGCACGCGCGATTTGGCGACGTGCGCTCGACGCGGCCGCCGCGCGGCACGCGCAAGCCTGCTCGCCGCGGCGGTTGAGACGCGTCACTACACCACGTCGGGCGGCGTCCGGCAGCTATCCGGCCGGTGCGTCGAGTTGGCCGTCCGGTCAGTAGCGAGCCTCGTTGCGCTTGGCATAACGTATCGTTTTTGATACGCTGCATGACACGACGATGGTGAGACAGCAGATTCAGATCACGCTCGCCGTGCGGTTCTTCCGCACGGCGAGCGGCAGCGAGCCGGTGCGCGAATGGCTCAATGCGCTCGGGCAGGTCGAGCGCAGGACGATAGGCGAAGAGATCAAGACCGTTCAACTGGGCTGGCCGCTCGGCATGCCGCTGGTCCGGAAGATGTCGAAGGATCTGTGGGAGATCCGCGTGACGTTGCCGACGCGCAATGCGCGCGTGCTGTTCACCGTGGTCGGCAACACGATGGTGTTGCTGCATGCGTTTTTCAAGCAGTCGCCGGCGACGCCGTCCGACGCTCTCGACGTCAGCGTCGCCCTGCTGAAAACGCTCGCTCGCGCCATCTGAATTTCCCGGTTTGCGCCGGCACCGGCCATCGTCGACGGCCCGCCGGGCGGACCCTGCATCGGAGCACCCATGACGACCACGAACAACCCGCATATCGGCAGCGACTTCGACACCTTCCTCGATGACGACGGCCACCTGGAGGCGGCCACCGCCACCGCGATCAAGCGCGTGATCGCGTGGCAGATCGGTCAGGAAATGAAGGCGCAGCACATCACCAAAACCGCGATGGCCGCACGGATGAAGACCAGCCGCGCCGCGCTGAACCGGCTGCTAGACGAAACCGACACGAGCCTCACGCTCGCGACGCTCGCGAGCGCGGCCACTGCGCTCGGCAAGCGGCTCAGTTTCGAGCTGGTGCCGGCCTGACGCGCGCGGCAAAACTGCGCATGGCCGATTGTCGACGAGCCGGCGTGGTGCGGTGAACGGGGCCGGGCGCGCGCGGGCGCGGGCGCGCGATCACGTGCGCGCGCCGGCCAGCCGCAGATAAACCAGCGCACTGCCCGCGAGCAGCAGCGGGCACAAGATATACCAGCCCGTCGTCAGGAACAGCCCGGCGACGGCGACCAGCGAAATCCACGCGCACCGATACGCGATGCTGCCGCGGGGCAGCAGTTTCAGCGCGGCGGCCGCGCCGAGCCCGTACACCATCACGAAGCATCCGGACGTCACGAGCACAAGCGGTTTCGGCCCGACGTCCGACAGCGTCGTCGCGGCGAGCGCGACGGCCGCGAGCGCCGCGATCACGGCGAGGCTGCGACGCGGCACGCCGCCGGCCTGGCTGCCCTGTGCAAGCCAGCCGGGCAGTGCGCCGTCGCGACCGAGCGCCGCGCCGAGCTTCGCCGCCCCCGCAAAATACGCGTTCATCGTACCGAGCGTGAGCAGCAGCGCGGCCGCGGCCGCCAGCACCTGCGCGTTGCCGCCGATGCCACCGGCGATCAGTTCCGCGAGCGGCGCACCCGACGCGCCGGCCGACGGCCCGAGCACCATCACGCTCGCGGCTGCCACCGACAGATACAGAAACCCGACGACCACCACAGCGATGCCGGCGGAGCGCGGCATGTCGTGCGCGGGCCGGCGGAATTCGGCCGCAAGATGCGTGATCGCTTCCCAGCCGGCGAAGCTCCACACGAGCAGCGCGGCGGCTTGGCCGATCGCAAGCCAGCCGTGCGGCGCGAACGGATGCAGGTTCGCGGTGCGCGCGTGCGGTGCGGACGCGAACACGGCCGCGAGCAGCAGCGTGACGAGCAGCGCCGACAACACGAGCTGCATGCGGCCCGATACCGTGACGCCGAACGCGTTTGCGGCAGACACCGCGGCAATCAGCGCGGCAGCGGTGACGATCACCGTGATATGGCCGCCGCCGGTGACGGCCGCCACGTACGCGCCGCCGAACATCGCGGCCGCCGGTGCGCCGGCCGGCACCGCGAAATAGAAACACCAGCCGACGATGGCGGCGGCCTTCGGTCCAAAGGCGCGTCGCGCGTAGGTCGATACGCCGCCTGCGTCGGGATAACGCGCGCCGAGTGCGGCGAAGGTCGCCGCAAGCGGCCCCGACAGCACCACGAGCGCCGCCCATGCGAGCAGCGACGCGGGGCCGGCGACGTCGGCCGCGAGTGCGGGCAATGCAATGACGCCGGTGCCTAGCACCGCACCGATATATAGCGCGGCGCCCTGGAAAATCGTCAGCGAACCCGCGTGATGAACGACGGGCGAATCGGCATGCGAGGGCATGAAGGACAGTCTCCGGAGGGGCTTGTTTTGCGCGCGGTCGCGCGCGATGAATCGTTCGATGCTACCCGAACGCACGCGGCGATGCCGCGCGGCGTTCAGTAGTCCGTGATGCGCCGCATGTCAGCCTGTGTCAGCAAGCCCGATAGTTTCAGTGACGGCGCGCGAGCCTGAGACGCGCTTCCTCGCGGGCCGCGGGCGACAGGTCCGGCGTGTAGTGGAACGTGCCCGACACGAGCGACGCGACCGGCACGCCGTCGCGGAACAACACGCGATTGCCGGCCAGCGCCGGCACCTTGTCGCCCGGCAGCAGCGTGCCGGCGAGGTTCAGCGGATCGGCGCCCGTCACGCATACGTATTGGCCGTCGCCCGGTTGGCGGCGCAGCTCGCGCAGAATCGGGATTGCCTCCGGCAGCGCGAACTGCTCGCCCGCGAGCCCCGCGACGAAGCGCCCGCCGCGAATCTCGCCGCGGGCCTCGAGGCGCTGAAGCACGCGCACGAGTTCGCGCCAGCTCGGCAGCCAGTCGGCTTCGCGTTCGAGCAACCGCCAGAACACGACGCCATAGCGGCGCAGCAATGTCCAGACGACGTGTTCGAGCGCGTCCGGATCGGTTGCGGGCGCGCCGCGCTTCGGCACCGGCGTCGGCATCTGGCTCTGCGCCGCCGCGTCGGCCGGTGCCGGCATGCGTTGCACGAGCGCCCAGCGGCCCGCGTCGTCCATCCCGCCGATCAGTGCACCGCCGCGGCGTGTGCGCGGCGCGTACGTCGCGCTGCGCTTGACCGCCGGCTTCAGCAGCGCGCGCAGGCCGGCGAAGCTGTCCGCATTGACGAGGCCGGCCGATACGAGTTCGCCGAGCGCCTGTTCGAGTTCGACGGGCAGCATGTGCAGGTCATCGAGCAGCGCATCGAAGAACATCGCGCCGTGAGCGGCGAGCGCGTCGCGCACTTGCGCGGCGCGCGCCGACAGCGCCGGCTGTGCATCGGGGTCGCGCAGCGCGTGCCACGCGGAAAGATGGCGGCGCGGCAACAGCACGATCGGCGTCGTCTTCACCGGCGTGCCGGCCGCGCGCGCGGGCGCGCCGAGGCGGGTCCATACGAGCTTGCCCGAGCGGCACAGGTCGTCGAGGCCGCCGGCCGTGTAATCGGTCAGCCGCGCGGGCAGCAGCGCGTCCTCCCATGCGCTGGCCGCGGCTTCGAAGCCCTCGAGTTGTTCGACCACCGCCGCGAGCGCATCGCGGCCTGTGCCGCGCGTGTCGGGTGTCAGATGCTGCCAATGGAACAGGAAGCGCATGAAATCGGCGCGTTCCACCGGTTCGATCTCGCGCCGCAGCCGCTTGACCGTATAGCGATGAATGCGCGCGAGCAGATGGCGTTCGCACCATTCGTCGGTCGTCGCGCCCGGCGTGAAGCGGCCGCGCATCACGTAGCCTTCGCGCTCCAGCGCCGCGAGCGCCGTCGCGATCGCCGCGGGCGCGATGCCGAGCGGCTCGGCGATGGCGTCGACCGTGAGCGGCCCGAAACCGGTGAGACGTGCGCGGATCACGTCGACGAGCGCGGCGTCCGGTTCCCACGGTTGCGCGCACGCGGGCGGCACCTTCAGCGCGGGTGCGAGCCGTGCATCGGGATGCAGTGCTTGCACGCAGACCAGCCGTTCCACCGGCACCCACAGTGCGGCGCCGTCGGTCGTGACGAGCTGCGTCGCACGGCGGCGTTCCGCCAGTTGCGCGAGCCACGCGAGCCAGCCGTCGTGCGCATGCGCTTCGTTGTCGGCGACACACGCGAGCGTCAGCAGCGCATCGTGCATTTCGTCGGCGTCGCGCACGAGCGGCCACGCTTCGTCGCGCACGGCGTCGATCGCGTCGGCATCGAGCGCGCCGAGGTCGTCGGCCGATTCGGGATCGCTCCAGCGGCGCGACTGCACGGCCTGCGTGCGGCGCTCCTCGAGGGGCGCATCGTCGAGAAACGCATACGGTTTCGCGTTCAGGATCTCGGCCGCGAGCGGCGACGGCGCGGGCAGGTCGCGCGCAATCAGTTCGATCGCGCCGCTTTCGATCCGGCGCAGCAGCGCGAGCCAACCGTCGGTATCCATCGCATCGTGCAGGCAATCGTCGAGCGTCTGTTCGACGAGCGGGTGGTGCGGGATCTCGCGTTCGCCGACGATGTTTTCCAGGCACGCGACCTGATCCGGAAACACGCTCGCGAGCAGGTCGTCGCTCTTCATCCGCTGCAGTTGCGGTGGGGTGCGCCGGCCGCCGGTGAAGCGCGGCAGCGCGAGCGCGGTCGTCGCGTTCCAGCGCCAGCGCACGCCGAACATCGGTGCGTCGAGCAGCGCCTGAACGAGCACATGCTCGGCGGTCGCGGAGCGCAGGTAGCGCCACACTTCGTCGAGCGCGAAGCTGTGTGCGAGAGACAGCGACAAAATGATCGCGTCGTCCGTCGCGGCGGCCTGCAGCTCGAAGTTGAAGGTGCGGCAGAAGCGCTTGCGCAGCGCAAGCCCCCACGCGCGATTGATGCGGCTGCCGAACGGCGAATGGATCACGAGCTGCGTGCCGCCCGATTCGTCGAAGAATCGCTCCATCACGAGCGTGTCCTGCGTCGGCAATGCGCCGAGCGCGGCACGCGTGCGCGCCAGATAGTCGGCGATCTGACGCGCCGCGTCGGGCGCCAGGCGCAGGTCGTCGACGAGCCAGCGCAGCGCCGGCGCGAGCCGGCTTTCGGTAGAGGCGGGCGCGGTGTCGGCGGTATCGTTGCGGGAGCCGGCCGACGCGCTCGCTTCGGTCGACGCCTTTTGGCGTTTGCGGCGCGTCGCCGTGTTCGCGGCAGTGTCGCCGCTCGCGCGCGTGGTGCCGCCGGCGCCGGTTTGCCGGTCGCCTTCGGCGAACAGTGCATCGAGCCGCGCGCGCAGCCGCCCGACCGCCGCCGACAGTTCGTCGCTGCGCCCGAGTCCCTCGCCGAGCCAGAACGGAATGCCCGGCGACTGGCCCTGCGCATCCTCGACGCGCACGCGGCCCGTTTCAACGCGAATGATCCGGTAAGACTGGTTGCCGAGCTGGAACACGTCGCCGGCCAGGCTCTCGACCGCGAAATCCTCGTTGACGGTGCCGACCTGGATCCCCTGCGGTTCCAGCAGCACTGCGTAGTCGGCCATGTCGGGGATCGTGCCGCCCGACGTCGTCGCCGTCATCATCGCGTTCCGGCGCCCGCGCACGGTGCCGCCGACCACGTCGCGATGCAGGTACGCGCCACGCACGCCGCGACGGCTCGTGAAGCCTTCGGCGAGCATCTTCATCACGTCGTCGAAGCGTTCGCGCGGCAGGCGCGCGTACGGCGCCGCGCGCGTGAAGCTCGCGTACAACGCATCCTCGTGCCATTGCGCGCACGCCACTTCCGCGACGATCTGCTGCGCGAGCACGTCGAGCGGCGCTTCGGGAATCCGCAACGCGTCGAGCTCGCCGCGCTGCACGCAGTCGAGCAGCGCCGCGCATTCGACGAGCTCGTCGCGCGACAGCGGGAACAGGCGGCCTTTCGGCACACCGCCGACGTGGTGTCCCGAGCGGCCGACGCGCTGAAGGAACGGCGCGATTCCGCGCGGCGAGCCGACCTGGCACACGAGATCGACGTCGCCGATGTCGATGCCGAGTTCGAGCGACGCGGTCGCGACGAGCAGCTTCAGCTCGCCGCGCTTGAGTCGCTGTTCCGCTTCGAAGCGATGCTCCTTCGCGAGGCTGCCGTGGTGCGCGGCAATCGCGTCCTTGCCGAGTCGGTCGGCGAGATGGCGCGCCATCCGCTCCGCGGTGCGCCGCGTGTTCACGAACACGAGCGTCGTGCGATGCGCGGCGGCGAGCGCGGCAATGCGGTCGTACACCTGTTCCCACACGTCGGTCGCCATCACCGGCTCGAGCGGCACGTCCGGCAGCTCGAGCGCGAGATCGCGTTCGCGCGTGTGGCCCGTATCGACGATCGTGCAGTCGCGCGGCGCATCGGCCGGGCCGCCGACCAGAAAGCGCGCGACCGCGTCGATCGGTTTCTGCGTGGCCGACAACCCGATGCGCGGCAGCGCGCGGCCCACCAGCGCGTCCAGGCGCTCGAGCGACAGCGCGAGATGGCTGCCGCGCTTGGACGATGCGAGCGCATGGATTTCGTCGACGATCACCGACCGCACGCTCGACAGCATTTGCCGTCCGGATGTCGACGACAGCAGCACGTACAGCGACTCGGGCGTCGTCACGAGGATGTGCGGTGCACGCTTGCGCAGCGCCGCGCGTTCCGCCTGCGTGGTGTCGCTGGTGCGCACGGCGGTGCGGATCGCGGGCACGGGCAGCCCGAGCTGCGCGAGCGACGCGGCGATGCCGGCGAGCGGCGCATCGAGGTTCACGTGGATGTCGTTCGACAACGCCTTCAGCGGCGACACGTAGACGACGAGCGTCTCGTCGGGCAGCGCGCCGTCGTGCGCGAGCGCATCGCGCACGAGATCGTCGAGTGCGCAGAGGAACGCGGTGAGCGTCTTGCCCGAGCCGGTCGGCGCGGCGACGAGCGTCGAGCGGCCGGCCTTGATGTGCGGCCACGCGAGCGCCTGCGCACCGGTCGGCGCGGCGAACGCGCTGCGGAACCACGCGGCGACGGCCGGGTGGAACACGTCGAGCGCGTGAGCGGGGCGGGTGGCGGTGACGTCCATCGGAGCGTTGAAATGGGGTGCGAGCGTGCGCGCGATCGCGCGAATCGTCAGTGTGCCAGACGTCGCGGGTGCGTGCCGGGCGCCGCGCGCGGGCACCCGTTCGGGGATCAGATGAGGCGTGGCGCCGCCGTTTCAATAGGCATGCGCGGACGGTCGCCGCGGGCTCGATGCGCGCAATCGGCGGCGACGCGCATGCGCGTCCGACCGGAGCGCGGCCCGCGCGACCTGATGCGCGACTACACGCGATGCAGCCAGCCGAGCCAGTGTTCGACGAACGGCGCGCGCGTCCACAGCGATTGCGCGAGCCATAGCGTGCCGCCCCATGCGGCGGCCACGATGATCAGGTCGCAATGTCCGCTGTTCCACAGGTTCAACGAGTGGCGCCGCCAGATCCACGGTACGCCGAGCGGATTGGGCCAGTCGGCGAGGAGATGCATCACGCCGCCGCACGCGAAGCCGAACAGCGGCGCGGCCCATAGCGGATGCGGATGATGCGTGAGCCCGTGCCATCCGAGCGCGAGCAGCGCGATCCAGCCGATGCCCCAGTGCGTGATCGTGCGATGCGTGATCCACAGCCGGCGCTTGCGGGTCCACCACGCGACTTCGAGCCAGTCGGGCGCGGTGCCGCCCGCGACGCCGGCTGCGAACGCGGCGAGCAGGCCCGCATGCCACGGGCCGGTCGCGCCCGTTTGCGCGACGAGGACGGCGGCGGCGACGCCGGCCGCGAAGCCGGACGCGTGATGCGCATTGTGTGATGCCATGAAAAACCAGACGAAAGAGCGTGATGCGGCGCCGAGCGCGCGCCGGTGAATCGGGTACGAAAGCGGGGCGCTATCTTCGCAGATCGGGCCGCTCAGCGGGCGATTCGATCGCAGATTTTTTCGTGCTCGGCGGCCGTGCGAGCCGCCGGAAGCGGGATTGTCCGCCTGATTGTCGTGCGTCGCGTCGCCGTCGCGCAAATTCGACCGATTCGCCGATCTTCGCCGCGTTGCCGGGCGATCAACCGCGGACGTTCAACGAAATTCGTAGTAGCCCGCGCGGTTGCGCGTTTATCTCGTGGTTCGACTACGAAATCTGCGTATGGGCGACGACCGCGCACCGGCTATAAGCGGATCTGGGACTTTTTCCAGCCCGTCGGAGCTTCACATGGGGGACATTCAATGACTACGCTGAATCGCTTCAAGACATCTGCCGCGGTAGTTGCCGCGGCGACCGCCCTGGGTTTTGTGCCGACCGCACCGGCATACGCAAAGGGACCGCAACCGGCCGTCCTGACGAGTTCCGCCGTCGCGGTGGCCGACAAATACAGCGCGGACGCCGCGGAGCGAATCTTCAAGGAAGGCGGCAACGCGATCGACGCGGCCGTCGCGATCGCGTTCACGCTCGCCGTCACGTATCCGGAGGCCGGCAACATCGGCGGCGGCGGCTTCATGACGATCTACAAGGACGGCAAGCCTTACTTCATCGACTATCGCGAGCGCGCGCCGCTTGCCGCGACGAAGGACATGTACCTCGACAAGGACGGCAACGTCGTCGAGGGCATGAGCCTGTACGGGCCGCGCGCCGCCGGTGTGCCGGGCACGGTCGCGGGCATGTGGGAAGCGCAGAAACGCTTCGGCAGGCTCAAGTGGAAGCAGGTGCTCGCGCCGGCGATCCACTATGCGCGCGACGGCTTCATCGTCGACGAGCAACTGGCGCAGCGCGGTGTCGACGCATCGAAGGAGTTCGGCGGCAAGACCAACTTCGACAAGTACTTCTCCGGGCTGAAGGCCGGCACGAATTTCAAGCAGCCGGATCTGGCCGACGTGCTGACGCGCATCGCGAATAACGGCGCGGAAGGGTTCTACAAGGGCAAGACGGCCGAGCTGATCGCCGCGTCGATGAAGACGGGCGACGGCAACGGGCTGATCACGACGGAGGATCTCGCGCAGTATCGGGCGGTGTGGCGCCAGCCCGTGCACGCGAAGTGGAACGGCTACGACGTGATCACCGCGCCGCCGCCGAGCTCGGGCGGCATTGGCCTCGTGCAGTTGCTGAAGATGAAGGCCAACCTGAAGAAGGACTTCGACGGCGTGCCGCTCAATTCGCCGCAATATGTCCATCTGATCGCGGAGATCGAGAAGCGCGTGTTTGCGGATCGTGCGCAATACCTCGGCGACCCGGACTTCTACAAGGTGCCGGTCGCGCAACTGATCGACGACTCGTATATCGCGAGGCGCGCGGCCGAGGTCAATCCGAAGGAGCCGTCGGACACGAAGAGCGTACAGCCCGGGCTCGGTACGTCGATGCCGGAGAAAGCGGAGACGACGCACTTCTCGGTCGTCGACAAGTGGGGCAACGCGGTGTCGAACACGTACACGATCAACGGCTATTTCGGCTCGGGCGTGATCGCCGACGGCACCGGGATCGTGCTCAACGACGAGATGGACGACTTTTCCGCGAAGCCCGGCGTCGCGAACATGTTCGGCGTGGTCGGCAGCGACGCGAACGCGATCGAGCCGAAGAAGCGTCCGCTGTCGTCGATGTCGCCGACGATCCTGACGAAGGACGGCAAGGTGTCGCTCGTGATCGGCACGCCGGGCGGTTCGCGGATTTTCACGTCGATCTTCCAGGTGATCAACAACGTGTACGACTTCAAGATGCCGCTGAAGGACGCCGTCGGCGCGATGCGGTTCCACCACCAGCTGCTGCCGCCCAACACGATCTTCTGGGAGCCGTACCACCCGATCGAAGGCGAGCTCGCGAAGCAGATCGAGGCGCGCGGCTATACGCTGAAGGGGCAGGACTTCAGCGGCGACATCCAGGTGATCAAGATCGACGGCAGGACGCCGGAGGCGATGGCCGATCCGCGCGGGCGCGGGGTGACGCGGATCATCCGGTGATGCGGCAGGCCCGATGCGCGGCTGCCGCGGCGGCCGCGCAAACGGCGATCGATGCCGGGCGCGCGCCCGGCATTTTTCGTGCTGGCGCGGCGTCGTGCCGTTGCGTCGCCGCTTGAGCGGCGCGCGCGCGTATGCCCGGCCAGCCGACCCGCCCGCGGGCATTCGCCGCGTGCGACCCTTTCGCGACTGCGGTGCCGGCGGGCGTGCCGCCCAAGCCCCGCTTCGGACGAGCCGGTCAGCCCCTTTTCATGAATTTGACGCGCGACGCTGGGATAATGTCGGCGTTTGCTGCGTCAATCGAAGGAAGGAGGCCCCATGGGCGACAACGATACCCGCACCGAGACCGACCACCTGAACGATACGGCATCGCGTGAGGCGCGCCAGCGCCGCTTCGAGGAAGATCTCGTCGACGCGTACGACGAAGAGCTCGAAATGGAACTCGACGACCGTCGCTTCGACGACGGCGACGATCTGCTGTTCTCCCAGGAGCGCCGCGAAGCGCGCAAGCAGTACTTTCGCGAGCTGTTCCGGCTGCAGGGCGAGCTCGTGAAGCTGCAGGATTGGGTCGTGAGCACGGGGCACCGGCTGGTCGTCATTTTCGAGGGGCGCGACGCGGCGGGCAAGGGCGGCGCGATCAAGCGCATCACGCAGCGGCTCAATCCGCGCGTGTGCCGCGTGGCGGCGCTGCCGGCGCCGAACAACCGGGAGCGCACGCAATGGTATTTCCAGCGCTACGTCGCGCATTTGCCGGCCGGCGGCGAGATCGTGCTGTTCGACCGCAGCTGGTACAACCGCGCGGGTGTCGAGCGCGTGATGAATTTTTGCACCGACGACGAATACGAGGAGTTTTTCCGTTCGGTGCCCGAGTTCGAAAAGATGCTCGCGCGCAGCGGGATCCAGATCGTCAAGTACTGGTTCTCGATCACCGATCATGAGCAGGAACGGCGCTTCCAGAGCCGGATCGAGGATCCGCTGAAGCAGTGGAAGCTGAGCCCGATGGACCTCGAAAGCCGCCGCCGCTGGGAAGCCTATACGGCCGCGAAGGAAGAGATGCTGCAGCGCACGCATATTCCCGAGGCGCCGTGGTGGGTCGTGCAGGCGGTCGACAAGAAGCGCGCGCGCCTGAACTGCATCCATCATCTGTTGACGCAGGTGCCGTATCACGAGGTGCCGCGCCCGACGATCGACCTGCCGCAGCGCGAGCACCACGAGGATTACATCAGGCGGCCGGTGCCGGACGACATGATCGTCCCGGAAGTCTACTGATCCGTCAGCGTTCCGGTTCGGAGCCGGGCCCGGCGCCCGGTCCGGCGTGGGTGCCGTGCAACGCGGCGCGTGTCAATCCCGGATCAGGAAGGCGGTGCGATCGCGCCCGGCGATCCATGCAGGGGCGCGGCCGCGCCCGCTCCACGTAGCGCCCGTGGCCGGATCGCGGTACTTCGCGCCGGCCGTGAACAGTTTCGCGCGATCGCTGTAACCCTGGCCGAAGATTTCGCGGGCAGTGAGTGCGTAGTTCGTGACGATCTGGCGGACTTGTGCCAGTGCCGCGTTACGTTCGCGGCGGCGCGCCGCGCGGATGCGTTGATCGAGTTCCGCGAGCTGGGCTTGCAGTTTCTGCAGTTGCATGCGTCCGATATCCCCGTAGCTGAATTCTGATTTCTGATTGTTGGCGACGCGACGGAATGCGCGCCTGCATGCGAGGCCGTTAAATCCCGGCGGTGTCGGTTCCCGGCACGCAGGTGCGAAATAACGCGCGGCAGCGCACTGAGATTAAATTTCAGCGCGCGCTTTTTCTATCGGACGCATCTGAATTTTCGCCGCAATTGGCATGAAGCCGTGTCGGCGATACCGGGGCGCCGCCTGCGGATCACAGATCGGGGAAGCCGGCGCGGCCCTGCGTCAGGTCGAACAGTTCGGTTTTCGCCGCCGCTTCGACGGCTTCGGGAAGCTTCACGACCAGCTTCACCGTCATCCCGTACGAACTGTTCGTCAGCTCGTAACCCGACTGTTCGATCCAGCGACGCACGCGCGCTTCGTCCGGATAGCCGATTTCGATCGCGAACCGCGTGTGGCGGATGCGCTCGACGCGCTCGGCATCGAGCAGCGCGGATGCGATTGCGTCCGTGTACGCGCGCACCAGGCCGCCCGCGCCGAGTTTCACGCCGCCGTAGTAGCGGACGACCGCGCCGAGCACGCCGTCGAGGTCATGATGGCGCAGCACTTCGAGGATCGGCCGCCCGGCCGTGCCCGACGGCTCGCCATCGTCCGACATTCCGGACTGGCCGCCGGCGAGCAGCGCCCAGCAGACGTGCGTGGCGGCCGGATGCTCGTCGCGCAGGCGCTGCAGCGCGTGCATCGCGGCATCGCGGTCTTCGACGGGGATGGCGAACGCGATGAAGCGGCTTTTGCGGATCTCGAGTTCGGTCGTGCGGGCAGCGGATAGGGTGTAAGTCACGTTGATCGTTGTCGGCGCACACGGTGCGTGCAGGGGCTTGCCCGCGGGGCGGGCGTGGTCGATGGCCGCCGCAAATTCCACTGTTTGCGTCGCGCGGTCGCGCGCCCGCGTATACGTGTACGTCCGACCGATGAACGGGACGGCGCCGCGGCAGCTCGTGACGAAGGATACCGCGAGCGGGCATTGCGGCGGCAATCGCCGGGGTCGCGGCGCTGCCGTTGCCGTTGCTCCGGTAGCCCGCGTGGGCTGATGCGCCTGCCCGGTGCACGAAACGCGGAAGCGCCGCTCGCGATGCGCGCGGCGCTTCCAGCCACGTCGCCCGGCCGCTCAGCTACCCTGCAACCGGATATCGCGCGACGACGCGCCCACGTACACCGTCCCGCCCGGCACGAACCGCCAGCCGTTGCGCGACGTGTCCCACACGCTTTGCATCCGCGGCGACACCGTCACGCGCACATGCCGGGCTTCGCCCGGATTCAGCCGGATCTTTTCCCAGCCGACCAGCCGCTTCGGCGGTTCGTCCTTGTACGGCACGCCGAGATAGACTTGCGGCGTTTCCGCGCCGGCGACGCGGCCGTCGTTGCGCACGGTGAACGCGACGCTCAGCGAGCCGTCCCGCTGCCGCGACACCGACAGTCCCGAATACGCGAAGTGCGTGTACGACAGCCCGTAGCCGAATTCGAACATCGGCTTGATGTTGCGCGCGTCGTACCAGCGGTAGCCCATGTTCAGCTTCTCCGCGTAGACCGGATCGTTGTCGAACGCGCCGCTTTGCCCCCACGTCGGCGTGTCCTGATCGCGCGCAGGGAACGTGACGGGCAGCTTGCCGGAAGGATTGACCGCACCGAACAGCACGTTCGCGATCGCCTTGCCGCCGCCTTCGCCCGGATACCACGCTTCGACGATCGCCGACACGCGGTCCTTCCACGGCATCAGCACCGGATTGCCGCTCTGGACGACGACGATCGTGTGCGGGTTCGCCCGTGCGACCGCGTCGACGAGCGCATCCTGGTTCGACGGATTCGCGAGGCTCAGGCTTTGCAGATCGCCGAAATCTTCTCCCGCCGGTTGCGCGACCACGACGATCGCGACGTCCGAGCGGCCCGCGAGCGCCGCGGCCTGGTCGATCTCCTGCTGCGTGTATGCGCGGAATGGCGATTGCTGGTCGCTGTTGCCTGCGAACGTCACCTGCGCGGCCGGCGCGAGCGCACGGATCGCCGCGACGATCGGCACGTCGACCTTGAGCCACGGATTGCGCCACCAGCTGCAGCCCGTCGACGAGCCGAACGTCAGGCCGCCGCAGCCAGCGAATGAGCCGCTGACCGGATCGCGCGTGTTGCCCGAGCCGCCGCCGGACATCACGGCCGCGTCCGCATGGCCACCGATCACGGCGATGCGCGACAGCGCGGAGGCCGCCAGCGGCAACTGGTTTCCGTCGTTCTTCAGCAGCACGATCGACTGCTCGGCCACGCTTTGCGCGAACCGGTTGCCAGCCGCGAAATCGATCGTGCCGCCACCCTTGGCCGGATCGTCGAGCACGCCGACCCGGATCATCACCGCGAGCTTGCGGCGCACCATGTCGTCGAGGCGCGCGGTCGATACAGAGCCGTTCGCGATCGCCTGCTTGACCGCGGCCGGCGTCAGGTAGACGCTCGGTCCGACGTCCTCTTCCTCGTCGAGCCCTGCGTTGATCGCGGCGGCGGTGCTGTGTGTCGCGCCCCAGTCCGACTGCACCTGGCCCTGGAAGCCCCATTCGTTCTTCAGCACGTCGTTCAGCAGGTGCGTGTTCTCGCATGCGTACGTGCCGTTCAGGCGGTTGTAGCTGCACATCACGCTACCGGGCTGTCCGCGTTTCGCGGCAATCTCGAACGGCAGCAGGTACAACTCGCGCAGCGTGCGCTCGTCGATCTGCGTATTGCCCCCCATCCGGCCGTGCTCTTGCTCGTTGCCGGCATAGTGCTTGATGGTCGCGATGACCTTTTGCCGCTGCGTGGCGAGCGTGCGCTCGGCGAGCAGGTCGCCGGCGAGCAGGGGATCCTCGCCGAGATACTCGAATAGCCGTCCGCCGCGCGGCTCGCGCGCGAGGTTCGTGCCGCCGCCGAGCCCCATGCCGAATCCTTGCGCGCGCAACTGTATAGCGACCTGCTTGCCGAAGTCATACGACAGGCGGCGGTCCCAGCTCGCGGCCACCGCGATCGTCGCGGGGAAGGTCGTGCTGGGCTGCGACGTGCTGCCGGAGCCGGTCGCCGAGTCGACCATGTTCAAGTCGGGAATGCCAAGGCGCGGCACACCCTGGATGTAGCCGGCGCCGCCGCCCGGCACCTTCGACATTTCGTATTGCGAATGGATGAACTGAAGTTTCTCGTCGAGCGTCATCTTGCGCACGAGCAAGTCCGCGCGCCGCTGTGCGGCCGACGACGCGAATGCATCGGTGGCGTCCGCGCGTGAATCGAAATCGGCGTTGGCCGCATGAACGCCGGTGCAGAGGGTCGCTGCCAGCACGGCGGCCGGCCAGAGTTTGTCCCGCATGTTGCTCTCCATGATCGTATTGCCGGTTGTTCGGATGATGTCTGGAGCTGCGTTCGTCCGGTGGATTCGCACCGGGCGCATTCGGCTGGCGATGCAGGGTGGTTGCGCGTCGGCATGCCAGGCCGGGCGGGGAATCGTTACGGCCGGTTGGGCCCCGAGCGCATCATGCGGGCGGCGACGCGGACCGCCCGACACTGGCGAATCGGATGTAGCGATTCTCTGCAGCGACTAATCGTACGAATGTAGTTTGACTACAGCATCGGTGTTTCTACCGATACGTACGATCTTTCTGCGAATGAAGGAGGACGCGTCATTCGCGAACGGTCATCGTTCCCGATTGTGCGTGTGCAGCAGAGTAATAAGTACGTGGATGCGAGCGCGTTCGCGACGGGCGACGCGGATGTGGCGCATGCGCGGCAGGTCGAAGAAAATTGGTTGTGTGCGCATCGACCGGCCGGCCGCTCGATCGGTTTGCGTCCGCTTCGGTGTCGGGGTGTCCGATTCCAGCCGCACGTGCGCATGACGCGGGCCGGCGAAGGGCGCCGCCCCGCATCGGCGCACGGCACGATCATTTCGTGATGAGTGCGCCGGTCAAGCCTGCGCTGATTGCCGGCAGCAACAGGTTCAGCACACGGCTCGCGCGGACGAGCCCGGTATTGTCGACATAGACGATATCCTTCGATGCGAGCGGAAACTGATTCGCGAGCAGCATCGACACCGGCGACTGCATGTCCAGGTGATAGATCACGGGCGCACTGTCGTCCGCCTTGCGCAGCACGAACACCTGTTTGGCATTCGACGTTTGCTGATTCAGCTGACCCGCCTGCGAGAGCGCTTCGCTGAGCGTGAGCGAACCGTCGCGCAGCGGCGCCACTGCTTGCGGACGCGTGACTTCGCCCATCACGTAGACGGGGTTGTCGTCGCGCGCGCCGACATGCAGCATGTCGCCGGGCTTCAGCATGATGTCTGCCGGGTTCTTGCCGGACTTCATCATGCGAGCGACGTTCACCGGATAGATCACGCCGTTGCGCGTAATGGTGACGCGGCTCTGATCCGCGGTCGGCGCGAATCCGCCGGCGCGGTTCACGGCCTCGATCAGCGTCATCGGAATGTCGTTGATGGCTTGTGCGCCCGGATTGCGGACTTCGCCGTCGATATAAACCTGTGTCGCGCGGAACGACGCCACACGCACCGTAACCTGCGGTTTCACGAATACCTTGGCGAGTTCGCTCCGGATCTCCTGCTGGATTTGCGCGACGGTTTTCCCGGCTGCATGGATGGCGCGCGGCACGTACGGAAACTGGACGTTGCCGTTGCTATCGACGACGAAACCGGGCGCGGCATCCGCAGCCTTCGGGTTCTGCACGGGCTGGCCGGCTGCCGCGGCGAAATCCGGATGATCCCACACCGTGATTTGCAGCACGTCACCGGGACCAAGCCTGTACACGTCCGGTTTTGCGAACAGACCGGGCGGCAGCGGCGGCGCATGCATGGCCTTTTGCTCCGCGCGGATCTGCTCGATCTGTGTCAGATCGATTTGTTTGACAGGAACGTCCATGTCGCTGGTCACCGTGCCGTCGGCGGACGTCGTGACCGGCAGTGCGGTCGAGTTCATGTGCTGGCCCGGCACGGTCATGCAACCGGACAGCGTCGCGGCGACGCACACGGCGAGCAGCGCGCGCATGCAATGTCCGGCAGGCTCCGCAGGGCGGTTCGTGTTCGGCATCGTCACGCCGAAGCGGCAATCGTTTTTCATATCGTTACCCAGCATCGTTGAATCGCGAGCGGTCGGACGTACTTCGATGCCCGGCGCATCGTACGACGCGCTACGCGTGGTCCATCTTCCAGACGGATCGTCACCGGCGCGGACCGTGCATCGGTGAGTTCGTCACGTGATCACATGACCATTGTCAAAAATGGTTAGTCGTCGAAACGGTTGGCGACGCAGCGGTTCACGGCGCCGGCTGCCGGCGCGAGGCCGCGCAATCGCGGGATTCCATCGGGGCCGCGTACCGTTCGGCTTGCGTGACGCCGGCCGTGGAGCGCGCCGTGCAGTGTCCAATTTCCCGCCATCGCGTCAATCGTCACGCGAATGGAGCGTAACGCACGCGGAGCACTTCAAGTTCGCGGCAGCGGCTAAATGTAAGCCATCGCACGCAGCGTGTTGCGGGTCTGTCGCATAGTGCTCCCATCGAAACATGGCCGTGTATTTCGGCCGACGGGATCGCCGTCGCATCGTCCGTGCACTTGCGCTTCGGCGCGGGCACATGACGCATCCGAAGGCGGATCGATCGGCTCGCACGCATTGCATGTGACGCTTGCTACTGCATCGCGTCGTGCACGATTCATTTCTCACCGAGAGATTCCATGACACGCTTCATTGCCAGATCGAGAGCCCCGTTGAGACTGGGTTTGGGTGGTGGCGGCACGGACGTGCCGCCGTATTCGGACCGGTTCGGCGGGCTGGCGCTCAATGTGACGATCGAGAAATTCGCGTATGCGTCGATTGCGCCGCGCGAGGACGCGAAAATCGAACTGGTGGCTGCCGATACGGACACGCGCTGGATTGGACCGGTATCGCCGTTGCTTGAGGTTCAGCCGGGCCTCGGATTGCATGTCGGCGTCTACAACCGGATCGTGCGGGACTTCAATGGCGGGCATCCATTGTCCGTCACGATCACGACGTGCTCGGAAGCGCCGCCGGGGTCCGGGCTCGGCTCGTCTTCGACGATCGTGGTCGCGCTGGTAAGGGCGTTCTGCGAAATGCTGTCGCTGCCGCTTGGCGAGTACGACATCGCGCATCTGGCGCACGACATCGAACGCACCGATCTCGGGCTGGCCGGCGGCAAGCAGGACCAGTACGCGGCGACGTTCGGCGGATTGAACTTCATGGAGTTCTATGGCGATCGCGTGATCGTGAATCCGCTGCGGATCAAGCAGGAAATCAAGGCGGAAATGGAGGCGTCGCTGGTGCTGTACTACACCGGCGTGTCCCGCGAGTCGGCGAACATCATCAAGGAGCAGAGCAGCAACGTCGTGGAGGGCGTGGTCGACTCCGTTGCCGCGCTGCACGAAGTGAAGGACGAAGCGGTCCGGATGAAGGAGGCCGTGTTGCGGGCCGACTTCGACGTGTTCGCCGCATCGATGCGCGATGCGTGGGAGTCGAAGAAGCGCATGGCGAAGAACATCTCGAACTCGATGATCGACGAGTTGTACCGGGTCGCGGTGCGCGCGGGGGCCAAGGCCGGCAAGGTATCGGGAGCAGGCGGCGGCGGCTTCATGATGTTCTTCGTCGATCCGGTCGAGCGCTCGAACGTGATGCGCGCGTTGTCTGCGTACAAGGGCGTCAACGGGCAGGTTCTCAATTGCACGTTCACCGATGTCGGCGCTCAATCGTGGAGAAAGAGCGCATGACGATCACGTTCAAGAACGAAATTCAGCAGACGCTCGACGTGCTGAGCGCGCTGGCGGCGGACACGGAACAGGTCGCACGGATCGAGCGCGTGGCTGCCCACGTGACGGCCGCGCTTCGTGCGGGCAACAAGATCCTGCTGGCCGGCAACGGCGGCAGCGCGGCGGATGCGCAGCATATCGCCGGAGAATTCGTGAGCCGGTTCAACTTCGACCGGCCCGGTCTCGCCGCGTTCGCGCTGACGGTGGACAGTTCGGTGATGACGGCCATCGGCAACGACTACGGATACGAGAAACTGTTCGAACGCCAGGTTCAGGCGAGCGGTCGTCCCGGTGATGTGTTCTGGGCGTATTCGACTTCCGGGCGCTCGCCGAACATTCTGCGCGCGCTAGAAGCCGCCAGGGCCGTCGGCATGTTCACGGTCGGGTTTACCGGCAACGGGCCCGGCGCGGCGCAGATGCGCGAGCGCGCCGACATCTGCATCGAGATTCCTTCCGCGTCGACGCCGAAGATTCAGGAAGGGCATCTGGTGTGCGGCCACGTCGTTTGCGGCATCGTCGAAGAGCAGATATTCGCATGAGCGGGGTCTTGCCGTGCCTGATCCTCGCGGGCGGCCTCGGCACGCGCCTGCGTCCGGTACTCGGTGACGAAGTGCCCAAGGCGCTCGCGCCGATCGGCGGCGAGCCGTTTCTCTGCTGGATGCTGAAGGGATTGCAGGAGCAACGCGTGACCGACGTAGTGCTGTCGCTGGGTTTCGGCAGCGACAGGATTCGCGAAGTGCTGCGCACGAGGAGCTTCGGCATGACGATTTCGATCGTCGACGAAGATGTGCCGCTCGGCACCGGCGGCGGCATCGTCAACGCGGCGCGCGCGCACGGCGCGACGGACATGATCGTGATGAACGGCGATACGTTGTCGAATCTCGACCTGCAGCGGATGTGCGCGTTTTATCGCGACACGCGCGCGGATCTCGTACTGGCCGCCACGCACATGAGCGACGCGTCGCGCTACGGCACGCTGGACTTCGATCCGGTGTCGCGCAGGCTGTCGGGATTCCGCGAGAAGCGCCCGGGATACGGCTACATCAATGCAGGCGCGTATGTGGTCAACGTGCGCCGGCTCCTCGGTTTCGATCTGCCCCGGACGTTTTCGTTCGAGCAGGACTTTCTCGGCGAACGCGTGGCCGAGCTCGATATCCGCGTCTTCCCCGCCGTCACGGAGTTCATCGATATCGGCGTGCCGGCGGACTATGCGCGCGCGCAAACCGTGGTTCCGCGGCTGGTGGAGGCTGGCATCGATGAAACGTAAGGCGCTGTTTCTCGATCGCGACGGCGTGATCAACGTCGACCACGGATACGTGCATCGTCGACAGGACTGCGTGTTCGTCGACGGAATCTTCGACCTGGTCAGACGGGCGAACGCGGCCGGATATCAGGTGGTGATCGTGACGAATCAGGCCGGTATCGCGCGCGGCTATTTTTCCGAAACGCAGTTCGATGCGTTCATGACCTGGATGCGCGATGCATTCGGCGCGCTAGGCGCGCGCATCGATCGCGTCTATTTCTGTCCGCATCATCCGGACGCCGGCATGGGCGCGTACAAGCAGGCGTGTACATGCAGAAAACCGCAGCCGGGGATGTTCGAGGCGGCGCGGCGCGATCTCGGGCTCGATATGTCGGCGTCGATCATGATCGGTGACAAGCCGTCGGATCTCGATGCCGCGGCGCGCGCGGGTGTCGGGCATCGTTTCCTGTTCGTCGCCGATGGCGGCGATCGTGCGCCGCACGAGCCGGGTGTCACGACGATTTCCCGTCTGTCGGACGTCAGCCCGCTGTTGCACGGGCATGTGCCGCGTGCCGAACCTGCGTAGCGAGCGATACGCACGCGTCAGGAAGGACGAGATGGCGCGAAGTGGAAGAGCAGGCGGCGTTGGCCGGTATTCGGCCGAGTCGTCAATGAAACGACTGTGAACAATCACGTGCGTCGAGGGGCAACGTCTGCCGAATCGGCGATTCTGGAGTTTGGCATGAAGATGGAAAGACCGTTATCGGGCGTACATCGCGACGGACCGAAGTACGCGTCGCCTGGGGCGATCGGCGTGTCGCCGCTCGACATGCTGGAGAACGCGCTCGAGCACGGGCGGCTGTTTCTGATCGTGTTCTGCGCATGCGTGCTAGCAGCGCTCACGTACGCGATCGCGGCAACGCCGATTTACGCAGCCGACGCGTTGATCCGGATCGAGGAGAACAAGCCGAGCGCGCTGGGTTCGCTCTCGGCGATTTCCAAGGCGCTCGACATCCAGAACTCCGCAGTGACCGGCGAAATCGACGTCGTTCGATCGCGGTCGGTGCTCACCGAGGCCATCGACGCGACCGGCGCGCGCGCCGACGTATCCGTGCGGAATCACCTTCCCGTCATTGGCAGCCTGATCGGCTCGCTGATGCCGAAGGACGCGAACGGCCTCGCGGCCGCACCGTTCGGCTTGTCGTCATGGGCATGGGGCGGCGAGCGCGTCGAATTCGGCGCATTCGACGCGCCACCGGCGCAGGTCGGCAAGTCGCTGGAACTCGACTATCTCGGCGACAACCGCTTCCGGCTCAAGGACGGCAACGGCGACGAGGTGCTGAGCGGCGTGGTCGGCGTGCCGAGCAGCGCGAACGGCTACCGGGTCGACGTATCGCGTATCGTCGCGCGCCCGGGCATGGAATTCCGCGTACGGTACATCGGCTTGGAGTCGCGCATCGAGGCCATTCTGAAGAAGCTCAGCGTGACCGAGACGAAGCGCCAGTCGGGCATCATGCAGCTGAACTTCGAGGATCCGGATCCCGTGTTCGCCGCCAGGATGCTCAATGCGATCGCCGTCAGCTATCTGAACTTCAACGCGAAACGCCGCGCCGAGGATGCCGAGCGCAGTCTCGCGTTCCTTAACACCCAATTGCCTGCCGTCAAGGCGCGGCTTCAGCAGGCCGAGCAGGCATTGAACGCATTCCGGAACCAGCAGGGCTCGATCGACGCGCAGGGGGACATCAACCTGCTCGTGGATCAACTTGCGTTCGTCGACAAGTCGCGCCTCGAGGCCAAGCTCGAATATCAGGATCTGCTGTCGAAGTATGTGCCCGGACAGCCGCAGGTCGTCGCGGCGGCGAACAAGCTCAAGGAACTGGACCAGCAGGCGGCAATGCTGAAGGAAAAGGCGGCGCGTCTGCCGTCGCAGCAGCAGACATACCTGAGGCTCGCGCGCGATGTCGAGGTGAACAATCAGCTGTACGTCGGGCTTCTGAACAATACGCAGCAACTGCAGATCGCGGAGGCGGGCACGGTCGGCAACGCATCGATCGTCGACAAGGCAGCCGTCATCGACAAGCCGGTCAGGCCGAAACGGATGCTCGTCGTGCTGGCGGGCGGCGTGATCGGCGCGTTGCTGGCTTTCGCGATCGTCCAGGGCGTCGCGCTGCTGTCCGGACGCATCCGCGATCTGGATCGTGTCGCGGAGGCGACCGGCATTCCGGTGCTTGGCGTGCTGCCGGCGGCGTCGCAGGTCGGCTTGGTCGATACCGATCCGGCGGCCACGACCGCGAACGCGGCTCGGCGGGCGGACGCGCCGCTCGCCGATGCGTTGGACGGGCTCGCATTGGCGCTGCAGTATCGGCTGCGCGCGGATCGGCGCGCGTCGAAGATCATCGTGATGACGTCCGCGGTGCCCGGTCAGGGCAAGTCGATGATCGTCGCGAATCTCGCTTGGCTGTTTTCGCAGAAGGGAATCAGGACGGCGATCGTGGATGCCAACGTGTCTGCGCCGGCACTGCATCGCTACGTGCCGGTGAACGCCACGAACGGGCTGTACGACGTGCTCGCGGGCACGCTTCCGCCCGAGAGCGCGATGGTTCGCGTGGCAGACAATTTCCACCTGCTGCCGGCCGGCAACGTCGGTGCGGCAGCGCGCAAGCGGCTCGATGCGTCGGACGTCGATCGGCTCGTCGCGTCGTTGCGGGACCGGTACGACATGATCGTCGTGGACGCGCCGTCGGCGCTGCCGGTGGCGGACGTCGCCGCGCTATCGAAATTTTCCGACCTGACGTTGCTGGTGGCGCGGCAAGGTGAGGTCGGCTCCGCCGAATTGATGGATGCGCTCGATGGCTTGCGGCTGGTCGGTGCGCGCGTCGACGGCCTCGTGTTGAACGGCTTCTCGCCGTCGCCGCTGCGTCGGATTCGCCGCGCCGGTGTGCAATTGCGCGAGCGTCATGCGTGACGGCGGCCGGAGCGATGCAACGATGAGCGATTCGATGGCAAGGATGGACGATCCGCGTGCCGACGCGTGCGCGACGCGGATCGTGTGGTTTCTCGGGCCGCGGCCGGCGAGCTGGAATGGCGTGATGCGGTACAGCCTGATGTGCATAGACCTGATACCCGGCGGCGACGGCTGGCGTGTCGACGCGATCGATATTCCGGCGCCGCCGCGTTCGCTCCGGCGCTACTGGACGCAGTTCGTCGTCTATCCGCTGCGCGCGGTCGCGGCCGCACGCGCGGGCGCCTTCGTCGTGCTCTACCAGGAGGATCTGGCGTTTCTGATTCCGCTGGTCCGGTTCGCGGGCGGACGCGTCGGGATCGTGCTGCACCACGTTCAACGTCCGGCACAGGCATGCGGTTTCGTCGAGCAACTGAAGGCCGCGTATGTCCGCGTGACGCAGTCGCTGATCGCTCGCGCGGACATGGTGATTACGCCGTCGGACGTGACCGCGCAGGAAGCCGTCGCCGAGATGGGCGTGAGCGCGGACAGGATTCAGGTGGTGCCCAATGCGTTCGACGATCGCCATGCACCGGTCGATACACAGGTTCGCGCGCGTGCGAGATCGGTGCTGGCGACGCGCTTCGGCATCGATACCGGCGACGCGCTGGTCGTGCTGAACGTCGGCTCCGACGAAACCCGCAAGAACAACGCAACGCTGTTTCGCGCGCTCGCATTGCTCGAGCGCAGCAAGACGGTGGTGCTGCGCGTGGGCCAGCCGCTGCATCAGAACAATCGCCGCGAGTGCGTGGCCATTGCCGAACAGGCAGGGCTGGATGCCCACTTCATCGAGCATGTCGACGATGAAACGCTCGGGTACTTCTATCAGGCCGCGGACCTCTACGTGTCGCCGACGCTGCATGAGGGTTTCGGCCGCACGGTGATCGAGGCTCAGACCGTCGGCGTGCCGGTGATCGCCTCCGATCTTCCGGTTTATCGCTACACGATGGGCGATTCGTTCGTGCCGGTGACCGATGCGACGGATGCTGGCGAATGGGCGCGGCAGATCGAGCGGGTGGCCGGCGATCCGTCGCTGCAGGCCGAGCTCGTGCGCAGCGGCCGCGAGAACGCCCGGCGCTTTTCGTCCGCGGCCGTCGGCGCGCTGCTGCAGCGGACGCTGCAGCGCGCGGTGCGCGACGTCCCCCGCGCGACCAGGGCCGACGCATGAAGGCCGCCGCGATGCAAGCCGACGCCGCAACCGGCATGCGCGCCACGATCGGTGTCGCCGCATGGACGCTGTTCGCGCTCGCGCTCGCAATCAACACGATGCTGCCGATGCTCGGCATCGTTCAGCCGAGCGCGCTCTGCACGCTGCTGGTCGCCGTGGCGGCGGTGATCGCGCTGATCCGGTGCAGTCCGGTGTTCGCCGTGTCGATGCTCTACCTGCTGGTGATTGGGTTGACGGCGTTCGTCGCCGGCGTCGGGATCGAATCGGGCGGGTTCCTGCGTGAAACGGAAATCTTCGGTATCGCAAACGGTGCATTCAGCCGCTTGCTTTTGCTGTATCTGGTGTTCGTCGTCTGCGCGCTATTGGCGTTTCGACGCATCTTCGACGAACGCGCCGCGCATGCGCCGATCGACGTGCGCATGACCCGGCACGCGTCCGGTGTCGTACTCGGGCTCGGGCTGGCGGCCGTGATTCTGGGCACGGGCGTGGTCGCCGGCCTGAGCGGCGGTTTCGCGATGTTGAGCGGCGTCAACCGCTATGCGCTGCGAAACGATGCATCGAACGGGATGCTGTTCAACCTGTTCCTGAACAATCAGACGTTCGTCGCGATGCTGCTTGGCACGTTCTGCACGAGTTCGATCCGGCCGGTCCGGTGGCTCTCGGCCGCGATGATCGTGGCGGATCTGCTGCTCGCGGCATTGCACGGCGAGCAGTTCATGTCGGTCCTGCACATCTGCCTGACGATGCTGGTTCCGTTCATCGCGATTCATGCGATAAACGGCCGGCCGGTGCTGCGATATCTGGGCGTCGGTGCGGCGATTGCGCTGCTGATCGGCAGTATTTCCGTGTTTTACGCGTACAAGGGGCAGGGGCTCGACGCGTCCGAAACGATCGTTTCCCGCTTCCTCGAGCAGGGGCAGGCGTGGTACGTCGTGGATAGCGACGCCCGGACGTTCTGGGCCCCTGCGCTCGGGGGATTGCCGGCTTTCGAACGTTTCATCGCGTCGCTCGGATCGCTGACGGAGCCGACTTTCTTCGGCGACGCGCGGGTCAGCGGATTGCGCGATCTGATGCTGTCGTACGGAACGCCGGACATCCTGCGCGCGTATGTGTTCGACGACGTCACATTCACGATGGGAAACATGGCGGTGCCGGTTTACTGGTTCGGCTATGCGGGCGGCGCGCTGTTCGTGTCGATCACCGGCGTGGTCTACGGCGCGCTGAGCGCGATGATGATCCGGATCGCGATGCGCGGCGGCGTGGTCACGCTGTGGCTGGCGTCGAAGGTGTTTGCATACGCGACATTCGCCGCGCAGCAGGGCGACTACTGGACGATGTTCGGGGCGCGCACGATCGTGTACCTCGCGATCATGGCGCTCTGGTGGCTCTGCGTGGACGCGAAGCAGGCGGCGCGTGCGGAACCGGCACTGGCAGGATCGTCGTGAACGCATTCGTCACACTTCTGTTTTCGTCGTTTACCGGCGTGGTCTGCGAGAAGCTCATCGGCGCGCTTGCCGCCGTCGCGAGCAACCACCTGTTCGCAAATATCTACGGCGCGCGGCTGTTCGGCGAATTGCAGTTCTCGCTGTCGCTCGCGTACGTGATCGGCAGTATCGCACTGATCTTCGGCGCGCAGGTCATCCAGCCGATCCTCGGCAAACATCCGCGCTTGCGCCACATCGTCGTCTACCGGGCGTTTCGCCTGCGGCTCGCGCTGACGCTTGCGGTGATGCTGGCTTTCATGGTCATCGTGATGGTCGTCATGCATCCGTCGAGCGTGTCCGAGCTGACGCTGATCGCCGCATTCGCGCTGATCGTCGAGCCGATAGCGCTGGGTTCGCTGATGGCCTACGCGGAAGCGAGGCCGTGGGTCATCACGCGCGCGCGCGCCTATGCCAGCTGCGCCCGCGTGCTGTGGCTGTATGTTGCCGCGCACGCGTCGATGGGGGCGATGGTCGCTGCATTCGCGTGGCCGCTGGAGGCCTGTGTCGCGGCGGCCGCGCCGTTCAGCCGCTATCGCTCGCTCGCATTGCAATCGCCGAAGTCCTTTCACGGCGACGCCGTCGTGACGCGCACGCTCGTCGTTCGCGGGCTAAAGGTCTGGCCCGCCATCGTGGCGGGGGTTCTGGTGCTGAGAATGGACCGCCTGCTGCTCGGCATGCTGGTATCCAAAGCCGATCTCGGCATCTATGCAGCGGCCGCCTCGCTGGTGGAACAGTGGAATTCGGTTGGAACGACCCTCGCGCTGGCGCTGGCGCCGAGCATGGTCTTCGCCGCACGCACGGAATCGCAGATGCGCGAGAAGGCGGTGAAGCTCGGTGTGTATCTCGCGCTCGTCGGCTGCGTGGCCTGGATCGGCAGCTTCTTCATCGGCAGGCAGGTATTCCTGATGATCTACGGTCCCGCGTTCGTAAAAGGTGTATCGATCATGATCTACGCGAGCGGATGCTCGATCGCGACGTTCATGGACGCCGGCCTGAGCACCTGGTTGCTTGCAGTGCGCCGCTACCGGCTGATCATGCTCAAGCAGGTGCTGATCGTCGCGAGCCTCGCTGCGGCACCGTTCGTTGCGCCCCGCGCATTCGTCGCATACGCGCCGTCCACCGGCATCGCCGTGTCGCTCGTCGTGTTCTGGGGCGGTTTGTTCGCTCACCGGCTCTACACCAGGGACGCGTCGTGAAGATCTGCCTCTGCGCCAATCGCTTTCCGCCGAACGTGGTCGGCGGCGCCGAAATCGTCGTTCGCGATCTCGCCGTTGCACTGCGCGATCGCGGTCACGACGTGTCGATCCTGACGCTGTCGGATGCACGGACGTCGAAGCGGCGCGTGTTCGACGGACTGCCGGTCAATGCGATGCCGAACCTGAACGTCTACAACCAGTTTGCGCCCGGGCCGCGGCACTGGCTCGGGAAGGCGCTCTTTGCCGCGGTCGATATCTTCAATCCGCTCGTGTTTCTTTGCGCGTGGCGGGAACTGAAGTCGCTGGGCGCCGAAGTCCTGTGCACCAACAACATCAAGGGCATCGGGCCCGCGATATGGCTCGCGGCCCGCGTGCTGCGCATTCCGGTGGTGCATGTGATGCACGATTACTGGCTGATCTGTCCGGCGTCGACGCGGTTCGCGAACGGCCGCGCGTGCGACGGCGCGTGCGGCGCGTGCCGGAGGCTTTCCGCTCCGAAGGCGCGGCTGTCACGCATGGTCGGCCACGCGGTCGCGGTGAGCGACTTCGTGATGGCGCGTCACCGCGAGCAGCGTTTCTTTCCCGGTGCGATGCAGACGGTGATTCGCAACCCCGTCGCACCGATTGGCGCGGGACACGCGACCGAACCTGCGCGCCCGCGCACGCCGTTTCGCGTCGGGTTCATCGGGCGAATCGACGCGACCAAGGGCATCCGCGAGTTTTTCGCGAGCGTGGCGTACGCGTCCAGGATCGCGCCGGCAATTGAAGTGCATGTTGCCGGCCGCGACCCCGACGGCATGCTGCCGGCCCTGATGCGCGAGTACCCGGGCCTGAGCGTCGTCGCGCATGGCTTCGTGAGCGCGCCGGATTTCTACAGGAGCGTCGATCTCGTCGCGGTGACATCGATGTGGGACGAGCCGTTCGGTGTGGTGGCCATCGAGCCGTGGGCATTCTTCAAGCCGACCGTCGCCTTCGCGTCGGGCGGTCTGACCGAAGTATTCGCAGAACTGCCCAAGTTGCTCGTCGCGCGCGGCGATTGCGACGCGCTCGGTGCGTTGATCGGACGGCTCGCGACGGATGAAGCGTGGTATCTGCAGGTTGCGCGCCGCTGCCACGCCCAGCGCGAGGCGTTCGGGCAGGCGCGACAGGTCGGTCAATTCGAGCAGGTTCTGCAAGCGGCGATTGCCGGACGCAACGAGAACGGTCGCGTGACGCGCAAGCGGGAGGCGCAACGCGATGCATGAATTCGCGAGTCGACGGACGCAGTGGGCGGACGAAAGCGAAAACGCGCGGGTGTGCACGCGAGCCGAAGGCGGTACATCGGCAATCCCCGCCGAAGCGGGAGGTATCGTGAAGAACAGGGTATTGATGGTCATGACGCGGGACATCCCGCAGCACGTATCGAACGGGCGCGAGCGGACGCTGCGCTTCATCCGGAATGCGATCGGCGACGAGATGGAAGTCGCAGAGTTCAAGATCCGCTCCGTTTTCGAGGATGGTGGATGGTCCGGAAAGCTCGGCGCCGTCGCACGCGTCGCGATCGGTGTGCTGCGCGCCGAACCGTGCGCATTGCAGGTCGCGATGTTCTGGCGCGCGCGCAAGCGCGCGGAGCTGCTCCGCGTCGTCGAGGCGTCGGCGCCGGACGTGATCTACTTCGACGGCATTCGCATGGTCGACTACGCGACGCTGGTCGGACGTCGTTTTCCGCACTGCCGGATCGTCGTCGACTTCGACGATCTGATGTCGCGCCGGGCAGGCATTCTGCGCGCGCACGATTTCCCGTTGTCGGCCGGCTACCTCGCCAGGTCGATCCCGCGCCCGTTCGTCAGGCTGGCGAACGCATCCATCGTTCGAAAAGCCTTTCTTCGCTACGAGGAGTTCGCGCTGAGGCGGCAGGAACGGGCCGCGATCCGCGCGTCGAATGCGGTCACGCTCGTGTCGACGGAAGACGCAGGCGCACTGCGCGCGCGGCTGACCGACGACGAGGCTGCGAAGGCGCACGTGATCGCGCCGCCGCTGAGCTCGCGCACACCGGTGCGTTTTCCCGCGACGCCGCTGCGCTTCGTCTTTATCGGCTCGGACGCGCAGTTGCAGAACCGCCTCGCCATCGAATACCTGATCCGGCTCTGGGCCCGTGTCGCGCCGGCGAGTCCGCTGGTGATTTTCGGTCGCATGGTCGGTCGCTACGATCCGGTGCCGAACGTCGTGTTCGCGGGATTCGCGCAAAGCCAGGCGGAGGTCTATACCGGATGCTCGATCGCACTGTGTCCGGCATTTCTTCGTGGCGGCATCAAATCGAAAGTGCTGGAGGCGATTTCGTACGGCTGCGTCCCGGTGGGCAACGACGCGGCGTACGAGGGGCTCGGATTCCACGACGACGCGCTCGCGATGACGGAGCCGCGGCTGGAGCGGTTCGTTACCGCGCCCGACGAGGATCTGCCCAACGTGGTCGCAGCGGCAACGCGCTTCGCGGAGTACTGCGACCAGCACTTCAGTATGTCGCGATTCGGACAGCGGTGGCGCGAAGTGATCGCACCGATGCCGGACGGTTCGCGGTAACGCATATCGTGCGGTAGTAGCACTGCAAGGTCCGGAGCGGCGGCGCGAGGGCGCCGAGGTTGCGGACGTCGTCGAAGTCAGCGGGACGTGACGGCGGTAAAAGGAGCCCGCCTTTGTCCACAAAGCGATTTGCGCTCGACCGTCAGCGGGACTTCGCCGCGAGACGAACGCGTGCAATCTCCAATTCGATACGGATATCAAATACAAGAATGAGACCAATCCTGTTTGGTGAGTGTTTTGGATGGCTGCATCCGGGGAGTGGAACGCGAGGCGTCGTTCTGTGCAGCGCGTACGGCCACGAAGCGGTGTGGAGCCACGGCGGCATGCGTGAACTGGCAGACCGATTGTCGGCCCGCGGCATCCCGGTGTTGCGTTTCGACTATCGCGGCACCGGGGATTCCGCGGGCGGCGACGGTGCAAGCGACCAGTTCGACACGGCTGTCGTCGACGTCGTTGCGGCAATCGGGCGGCTCAGGGAAGAAACGGGTGTGACCCATGTCACATTGTGCGGCTTGCGGCTTGGCGCGGCGTTCATGCTGATTGCGGCCGGGCAGGTCGATGTCGACGAACTCGTGATGCTCGCGCCGGTGGTGAACGGTCGCAGCTATTTGCGAGAGTTGTCGATCGTTCGCACTATCTGGCTCGAGCAATTGCCGGCGCCGTTGCGGGCGGTGCAGCAGCGCGACGCGTTGCTCAATGTACTCGGGCAGGTTTATAGCGCGACGTTCCGCGATCGGCTGAAGCGTTTCGACGCGGCTGCCGTGCTGAAGGTGGGCACGCGTGCGCCGGCCGCGCGCACGCTGGTGTTCGACGTGCATCCGGCCGACAGCGAGCCGATGTGCGCATGCATCCGTGCGTTGGGGGGACAGGCCGAATCGCGGACCTTCGACGGCTATGGGGCCTTCATGCAGGAGTCGGTGTTCTCGAAGCTTCCCGAACGCGTGTTCGCCGCGGTGGTGGACTGGATCTCGGCTCCGATTGGCGCGCAGCCGGCGGCCGGCGTCGCGGCGCACACCGCGGCCGATTGGCCCGACCTCGGCCCGGGCGGGGTGCTGCGCATGGCGGACGTTCATGAGCGGCCGGTGCGATTCGGCGCCGACGGTTTGTTCGGTATCCTCTGCGTGCCGGCGAGTTCGCCCGATCCGGACTCGGCGGTGCTGATCACGAACACGTCCGCCAGCCCGCATGTCGGCGACAGCCGGCTGTCGGTGCGCATCGCCCGCGAGATCGCCCGTCGAGGCATCGCATCGCTGCGCTTTGACGCGCGCGGCATCGGCGACGGCGCGGTGTCGCGCGCGATGGCGGCGCGGATGGCACTGCAACCGGTCTATTCGAAGACGACCGTGGAGGACGCTGCGGCCGCCGCAGACTGGCTGAAGGCATGCGGATACCGGAACGTGGTGTCGTTCGGGATCTGTTCGGGGGCGTACAGTGCGTTGCGAGCCGGGCTGCTGGGACGCTCGCTGTCGGGCGTCGTGTCGGTCAACCTGCAGAGTTTTTACATTCCGGAAGGCGTGTCGGTGGAATCGCTGCACCAATATCAATCCAATTCGCTCGCCGGATATCGCTCGTCGTTTTTCGATCTGTCGAAATGGGTGCAGGTGCTGCGCGGCGAACGGAGAATATGGCCGTTCGTTCGCCTGATGCTGAGGCGGACGTGGACGCTGCTGTCGAACCGCGTCGCGGCTGCGCGGCGCCGGGGCGCTCGCCCGCCGGCCGCCGATGCGGTCCCGACCGATCCGCACGAGGTGATGCGTGCGCTGCAGCGAAATGGTGTGAGCACGTTGTTCGTATGCGGCGCGTACGACAGCAGCCTCGACTTGATGACGATGCATTTCGGTCGACGCGGCAAGCGACTGGAGCGATTCCGGTCTGCCCGAGCGGCGGTGCTCGACGAAGTCGATCACAGCGTGTTTGGCGGGCAGGCGGTCGACAAGGTCGTCGAGCTGTGCGTGGAGTTCACACAGCAACTCGGCGCCGCGCATGCGTCGGTCGGCAAACCGGCCGGCCGCGAACTGCGCGGCCGCTACCGTCGGCCGCAGGTGCCGACCTGACGGCACTGCTGCTGGCAGGCCACCTGGACCTTCACGATCGGGAAACCCATGCAGATATTTAAGCGCATCCTGTTGACGGCATTCGGCGCGCTCGCGTTGTCGGCCGGCAGCGGCCATGGCGAAGAGCACGTGCCGGAATTGGCGCCGGCAAACACGTCGGCCAGCCGCGCTTTCGCCGGATCGCCCAATGGCATCCCCGGCGGCATGACGTCCGTTTCGAAAGTCGACGTACATACGCTGCTGTATCCCGGCAGCACGACCCGTGTATTGGCCCACTATCTGCCTTGGTGGGGGCCAGATCGTCGCGGGGTCGCCGTCGGCTATCGATCCGACGATCCGAGCCAGGCGCTGCGGACCTTCGAGGACATGCATTCGCGCGGTGTCGATGGTGTTGTCGTCGACTGGTATGGAAAGGGACATTTCGTCGATACGGCGTGGAAAGCGTCTATGCCGGCACTGGCAAGGTTTCCGCGGATGACGTTTTCGATCATGATCGACAGCGGCACATTCAAGTTCAACGCATGTCGCGGCTGCGATCTGACCGATACCATCCTCTACCACCTCGATTACGCAGCGCGCGAATATTTCACGTCGAAGCAATACTTGCGCTACGACGGTCATCCCGTCGTGTTCGAGTTCGCGATCGAAGCGGCCGGAAAGGCGGACTGGGCGAGAATCCGTGCCGCCCACCCGGAGATCTACTGGATCCATACGCACGCGTCGGGATTCGACGTTCCGTACAGCAATGGCGGATTCGTCTGGGTGCAACCGTCGTCGAGAATGCTCGCGCACGTGGGCAGCTTGCGCGACCGCGCGCATCGGGCGCGCTTCTACGAATTCGCAATGAAAAAGGGATCGGGGCCGATCACGGTCGGCGGGGCATGGAGCGGTTTCGACGATTCGCGCGCGCCATGGGCCGCCGCCGAGCCGAGCTACCTCGAGCAAGCGTGCGGCCAGACCTGGCTCGACACGTTCAGGAGCATCAACGACCGCTACGATGCGCGGCATCAGCTTCCGTTCGTGCAATTGATCACGTGGAACGACTACGAGGAGGGAACCGCGCTCGAGCCCGGCATCGCGAGCTGCGCGGCGGTAAGCGCGGCGCAAACGGGGCGCACGCTGAGCGTACGGCTCACGCATCCGGAAACGGTCGACCACCTCGAGCTCTACCGGCAACTCGGCGCGTCGTCGTTCAGGCGGGTCGGACGCTATCCGGCGGACACGACGAGCATGCCGCTGCCTGATGCCGAAGCCGCCGTCTATTTCATCGAGGCAGTCGGCAAGCCGTTTATCCAGAACGTCGTGTCGCCTGCGATCGTGGTCCGGTAGCCGGCGGCGATGCGAAGCGGCGGCGCGCCGTGCGCGAGCGCATGCCGTTGCCGGCTCACGCGCGCGCTGCCGGCAGCTTACTGCACGTCGTCTGCCGTCGAGTGCGCGAGCGGCGCAGGGGCCGGCTCGGCCGCCGGCGTTCGCGGCGCGCTCATCGTCGTGCGCCCGTACTGATCGTCGAACCGCACGATGTCGTCCTCGCCGAGATAATCGCCCGACTGCACCTCGATGATTTCGAGCGGAATCCGCCCGGGATTCTCGAGACGATGCACTTCGCCGACTGCAATGTACGTCGATTCGTTTTCACTGAGCAAAAAGCTCTCGTCACCGCGCGTGACTTTCGCGGTGCCGCGCACGACGATCCAGTGCTCGGCGCGGTGGTAATGCATCTGCAACGACAGTTGTTTGCCCGGTTCGACGACGATCCGCTTCACCTGGAACCGTTCGCCCAGATCGATCGAATCGTAGTGCCCCCAAGGCCGCCGAACCTTGCGGTGTTCGCTCGCCTGCGGCCGCCGCTCGGTCTTCAGGCGCGCGACGATGTCCTTCACGCGCTGCACGTCGTGCTTGTTCGCGACGAGCACTGCATCGGGCGTCTCGATCACGACGACGTCCTTCATCCCGACGCACGCGATCAGCCTGCCTTCGGAGCGCACGAGACTGTCCTGCGTTTCGTCGAACACGACGGGGCCGCGCGCGACGTTGCCCCGGTCGTCCTTCGGCATGATTTCCCAGATCGCATCCCAGGTGCCGACATCCGACCAGCCGGCCGAAAGCGGCACGACGATTCCTTCGATGCCGAGTTCGGGACTCTCCGACAGCCGCTCCATCACCGCGTAGTCGATCGAGTCGGACGGGCATGCGTCGAACGCCGCCGCATCGATCCGGAAAAACGGATCCTCGGCAATGCCTGCGCGCCACGCCGCTTCGCAGGCCGCATGGATGTCCGGCGCGAGTGCACGAATCGCTTTCAGCCAGATCGACGCGCGCGTCACGAAAATGCCGCTGTTCCACCAGTAATCGCCCGATTGCAGGTAGCGGTCGGCGAGGGCGGCGGTCGGCTTCTCGACGAAGCGGCCGATCGAGTAGCCGCCTTGTCCGCCGAGGCGGCCGGTGCGCGGTTCGCCGACCTGGATGTAGCCGTAGCCGGTTTCCGCCCGGCGCGGCAGCACGCCGAGCGTGACGATCGCGCCTTCCTGCGCATAGCGCGCCGCGCGCCCCACCGCGTCCTGGAATGCCGCCACGTCGCCGATCACGTGATCGGCCGGCATCACGGCGAGCACGGGATCGTTCGCGAGCGCGCTGGCGTCGAGCGCCGCGAGCGTCAGCGCAGGCGCCGTATTGCGCGCGGCGGGCTCGAGCAGGATGCGGGCCGGCGCCCCGCGTCCGAGCACCTGCGCTGCGCTCATGATCCGATGCTGTTCGCCGCATACGAGCAGCAGCGTGTCGCCGAGCGACGCGTTCGCGATGCCGTTCAGGCGCCGTGCGGTCGCCGACAGCGGCGACTCGTTCGAGGTCAGCTCGATCAACTGCTTCGGATACTGCTCGCGCGACAGCGGCCACAGCCGCGTGCCGGACCCGCCGGCGAGAATGACGGGCAGGATGCAGGGAAGGTCGGGTTCGGGCACCGGACGAAGAATGGTGTTCATCGATTGGCTCCGGTATCGGCGGACAGCCGGTTGTGTGTACGGCCGTCGACGCGCGGATCCTCGCTGGCCGACTGCGATGTCGAGACGGCTCGCGACAGCAGCTGACGCAGTGCACCGGCCGCGCGCTCCGCCGGCCGCACGAGGCCGACGAACGGCGAACCCTGTTCGAGAAACGGACCGTAGGCCTTGCGAAACCCGAAGCGTTTGTAGAACGCCTGGCGCTGCGCGGGAACGTGCGTGCGCACCGCAACGTCGGGCCACGCGGCGCGAGCGGCCGTGATTGCGCGCTGGATCAGTTGCTCTAGCGTCGCGTCGTCGCGGCACGCCTCGCTCGTCAGCACCTTGTCGATGACGACGTCCGGATCGACGTCGTCGCCGGGCAGCACGCGCGCATACGCGACGACTTCCGCGGTATCGCCGCGATGCAGACGCGCGTACACGTGCAACGCGTGCGCGTCCTTGCCGTCGATGTCCAGATGCGTGTGCGCGTCCTCGACCACAAGCACCGCATTGCGCGCGCGCAGGATTGCATACAGATCGACGGCGCTCAGATGATCGAATTCACAACAATGCCATTCCATGATGCGGTCCTCGTGTGAAGCCTTCAGCTCGCCGCGTCGCACGAACGCAGGCGTGTCGCGCGATGCGGCAACGCCCATCATGCGGATGCCGCGCCGGCCGGTCTGTTCGAAAGCGTACTCACGCTCCGGTTTTGCGCGGCGGGTTCCCCTGCGCGCTGCGCCGGCCAATGCCGCGGGCCACGCAATGTGCGGCAGCACACAGTGGCCGCGCAGCGGCTTGTCGATAATTGAGCGACGGCGTTGCCGGATCCTTTCAGCAAGCCTGCGGTCTTGCCGGAAAACCGCGCGTCGAGCGTCGGGATGGCGGGCCGCCGAACTGGGCGCGCGTCGTGCACGTCGGCCGTGCTGCGTTGCCGCAGCATGTGCGGCGGTCCCTGCCGACCGCTGCCGATTCCCGGCCGTTGACCGGCCGTCCGGCGCGCCGCCATGCTGCCGGGGCCGGCGGCGGCGCGTCCGTCAGCGTCGTTACGGCGTTGTAACGAATACAATCGCGCCGCGCGCGCCCGACGTGTCATGCTGGCGTCGTGTCGGACATGCGATTACCGACCGTCGAAACAGCCTGTCCGGATTTTTTCCGCGATTTCGGCGAGAATCGCGGGCAATGCGTGCCCGAATGTTGCAGAAAAGTAGTATTTGCCACTGATTGACGGGAATGGTCGTGGATAATCAAATCTGAGTCGTCAAACATGCGACGCGTCGGGTTACTTTCGCGTAACGGGCTGAATAGATGTTTTCTTTTGGTAACAACGGCATTCCAACCGCGGTGTAGATTCAGGAGTGGATCAAACGAGGGCGCCATTTCGGAGACGGGCTGGCGGCCATCCGGTTCAGCATCGAGCGCGACTGTCGTGTACGACGCGACGCAAATGCGGACGGAGTTTCCGTTTGCCGACGTGCCCCGTCCGACGGCGCGTCGCATCAAAGCCGGAATGCCGTGGCCCGGGGCCGCGCATTCCCTTCGAGTTCGATGACAACGAGGCCGGATGACATCCGGCTCGATCTCCGGGGGCACTCGCCGTGTGTATTTTCGATCTTGGCCAAAGCTGTGGAAACGCAGCGCTGACCGGCGGCCACGAGCCGCCATCCGCGTGCGCGCGAACGGTCCGCGGAGTGCAAAAAGTGATGGTTCGTTATGAATATGCCAATAACGCGCGATAAGAGCGCCGACGGGGGGAAGGCGAACGGGCAGCGTCCGCTGATTTACTGGACGCAGTCGCCGTCCGTCATGCTCCGCAAGGAACTCGCGCGGCGCGACTGGAAAGTGACGACCGTCGCGCACGCGAGCGAACTGCGCGACACGTCCGGCGAAATCACCTGCGGCATCCTCGACCTGAGCGGCGGCCATGCCGACGCGATCGGCAGCATCGCATCGACGTGCGCATCGATGCGCGACGTCGTGTGGGTCGCGCTCGTCGAAGCCGGCCAGACCGCGTCGCCGAACGTGCGCGCGTTGTTGCGCGATTATTGCTTCGACTACATCACGTTGCCAGCGTCGCATCAAAGGATCGCCGATACGGTCGGCCATGCGTACGGGATGGAATGCCTGTTCGCGCGCGATCGCGAGCGGCTCGAATCGCAGGAGAACGGCATCGTCGGCACCTGCAGCGCGATGCTGCGCCTGTTCGATACGGTGCGGCGCTTTGCGCGCACCGACGCCCCGGTGTTCGTGTTCGGCGAGACGGGAACCGGCAAGGAGCTCACGGCCGTCGCAATTCACCGTCACTCCGAGCGGCGCAACGGCCCGTTCGTCGCGGTCAACTGCGGCGCGATTCCGCCGCACCTGCTGCAATCCGAACTGTTCGGCTATGAGCGCGGTGCGTTCACCGGCGCGAACGCGCGCAAGATCGGCTACGTCGAAGCCGCGAACGGCGGGACGCTGCTGCTCGATGAAATCGGCGATCTGCCGCACGAGAGCCAGGCGAGCCTGCTGCGCTTCCTGCAGGAACGCGCGATTCATCGCCTCGGCGGCAGCGACCCTGTGCCGGTCGACGTGCGGATCGTGTCGGCGACGCACGTCGATCTGCGCGAAGCAATGGAAGAAGGGCGGTTTCGTGCGGACCTGTTCCATCGCCTTTGCGTGATGCGCATCGATCAGCCGCCGCTGCGTGCGCGCGGCAAGGACATCGAGCTGCTTGCGCACCACATGCTCGAGCGTTTTCGTGGTGACGCGCGCCATCGCGTGCGCGGCTTCTCGACCGATGCGATCACGGCGCTCTACAAGCACGACTGGCCCGGCAACGTTCGCGAACTGATCAACCGCGTGCGCCGCGCCGTCGTGATGACGGAAGGAAGGCTGATCACCGCTCAGGACCTCGAGCTCGAATACTGTCTCGATGCGGCGTCGCCGTCCGTCGCGGACATCCGCAAGTCGATCGAGCGCGAAGCGATCGAAACGGCGTTGCTGCGCACGCGCGGGCGCGTCGCCGCTTCCGCGCGCGAGCTTGGCGTGTCGCGTGCGACGCTTTATCGGTGGATGGAGGCGTATGGCATCGAGCGGCCGCGCGGCACGGGCTCGTCGGACTGACGCGCGCAGTGCGGCGACGCAAGCGCGTAACCTCTTAACTCGCAACCGCGCGCGGCTGCGCGTCGTTCCGAATCGCGCCGGCAGCGTCAGCCGGCCGGCGTCGCGCGCACGCTACGTGCAGCGTTGACCGCACGGATCTCGACGCTCGGCGGCACATCGTCGGCCCGCGCTTCGCCGGGGGCGGCGAGCGGTATCAGCGCGACCCGCGCCGGCGTGCCGGGCGCGAGATCGAACCACTCGTCGCGCGGCACGTAACCCGGAGCATCGATCTGCACGTGGCGCGCGACGTGGCGCGTGTCGATGTCGACGTGCCACGTACCGCCGCTGCGCGACACGCATGCTTCGATGCCGGGTTCACGGCGCGCGAACACGGCCGGATGCGTGCGGGACGGAAAGTAGAACGCCTGCGACAGCAGCGTGCCGTCGTCGCCGCGCAGCGTCGCGACGACGGTATCGTGCTCGCAAGGTCCGAAGCGATACGCATAGGTCCAGTCGAAGAAGCGGCCGAGCAATTCGGCCGAGCCGAGCCGAATCGTATCGTGCGCGGCGATCCGGACCGGCCCGGCGGCCCGTGCAACCGGCGTGCGGCCGTCGCGCAGCGCGACGAGCTCGACGGCGGCCGCCAGCGGCGCCGCGCGTTCGTTGATCACGTGCACGTCGACCCCGTTCAGCCCTTCGTCGACGAGCAGCACCTGCACCGGCTGAAGCACCTGGCGCAGTGCATACCACGCGGACTTCGGGCGATGCGCCGCATCGATCACCCCCCATCCGGCGCCCGGCATCACGTCCTGGAACTGCCAGACGAGCGCGCCTGCGCAGCGCGAACCCGTGCGACGCCATTCGGAGAACGTGTCGCGCATCAGGTCGGCGATCACCGCGCGCGACAGCTCGAAGTAGCGCGACGCATCCTCGCGCCGCAGCCGGTCCGGTGCCACGTCGTACAGCGTGTGCAGATAGTGGTCGCGAACATCGTCGAAATCCCACGAAGTACCAGGGTCGCGCGGCACGGCCGCTTTCCAGCGCGGCTCGTGAACGCCCGGCCAGCCGAGGCTGGCGAGCATCGCATCGCATGGCACGTTCGAGAACGCGAGGCATTCGCTCGCGAAGCGCACGTCGGCGCGACGCGCGTCGTCGAGCGGGCGCAAGTACGCGCCGACACCGTAGTAGTGCGACACCCGCTCGCGCGGCACGAACGGCAGCACGCCGCCGTCGGGCGAATCGGGAACGTAGACCGTATCGGGCCGTCGCGCTGCCGCATGGCTCGCGAGGCGTTCGGCGGTCAACTCGAGAAAGCGCTGCCTCGGTCCGAGCCCCGACATCGCGGCCTGCTGCGCGATCTCGCTGCCGCCGCACAATACCGCAAGCGACGGCGACGCACGGTGGCGCGTGAGGAACTGGGAGGCTTCGCGATCGACGGCGTCCGCCAGTGCACGATCGTCGAGCCCGTAGTCGAAGTTCGCGAACATGAAGTCTTGCCACACCATCAGCCCGAGCCGGTCGCACCACGCGTGGAATGCATCGGCCTCGTAAGTCATCGTGCCGCCGACGCGGATCATGTTGAAGCCGGCGTCGCGCGCGTACCCGAGCAGGCGGCCATAGGTTGCGTCGTCTGCGTGCAGCGTGAGCGGTGCGGCGCTGCTCCAGCACGCGCCGCGCGCGAACACCGGCACGCCGTTTACGCGCAACCCGAAGCCCTTGCCGTCGTCGCCCGCATGCGGTTCGATCGTGCGAAAGCCGGTTGCGCCGAGCGGTCGGCGCTCCGCCCCGATGTGCAGCGCGATGTCGTAGAGCACCGGTTCGCCGTGCGTATGCGGCCACCAGCGGCGCACGTTCGGCACCGCGACGGACGCATGCAGCCGGTCGGCGCCGGTGCGCTCGAGCGTCGCTTGGTGTTCGCCGCACGACAGCCGGGCCGTAAACGCGTCCGGCAGCGGCGCCGCGAAGGCGAGTTCCGCATCGAGCCAGCCGGTGTCGCCGTCGACGCGCGCGTGCAGATCGCAATGAATCAGCACGGGGCCGTCGGCCGGGTCGAGCACGTCGACGGGCCGCCACGGACCGGTCGGCACGCAACGGGGAAACCAGCCCGGCATGTGCCCGAGCAGCGACGTGCGCACGGCGCGCAGCGTCGCCGGTTCGGCCAGACGCGTGCGCCAGCGTGCACGGCGAGGCGCGCGCGCATCGCGCAGGTGCGGCGCGAGCGCGCGGAAACAGATGTACAGCCGATGCACGCCGTCGAGCGTTACGGGGACGTCGTGCGCGACGAACATGCTGTCCGAGCGCAAGATCGGCGTGTCGTCGAGCCACGCTTCGGCCAGCGTTGCGAGACCGTGAAAACGCAGCACGCGCGGCCCGTGTCCGCGCAGGTCGACGCGATACCAGTGGTCGCGCTCGGCGAGCGACGCCGCGTCGTCGCTGCGGCCGGCCAGCGCAAGCGCCTGCGCGACCGTACCGGGCACCGGAGCTGCGATCCAGCCGGCGCCGGCGGGAAGCGCGCGCGGTTCCCGCACGGCGCCCGCCGCCGTCGCCAGCATCGACCACGTGCGTGCGGCGCGCGTGCGCGTCACCGCACCAGCGGCACGGGGGCCGCGTCGACACGAACGGGTGCCGCAACTCGCAGCGGCGGAGCGATCTGCCGCGCGCAGTCGATCAGGTCGCCGTATGCGGTCTCGATCGCATCGAGCGTCCCGTCGCCGCGCTCTTCCTTGCCGCGCGCGCACGCACGTGCGAGCCGGAATTCGAGCACCATCGCTTCGGCCGCGATCCGATCGCACGCCGCGCGGATCTCGGCGAACGGCCCGACGCAACCGCTCGCCTGCAGCCAACGCGCGTAGTGGCCGAACAGCTCGAAGTTCGCGCCGAGCTGCCGCACCGAATTGAACGAGTACGCATGAAAGCGCTCGAGCGGGGAATCGGCGAGCGCTTGCGCATCGATCTGCAACTGGCGCCGGAATGCTGCGACCGGGTTGACGATCGGCACACGGCGCAAATGCCGCTGCAGCGATGCGAGCGACACTTCGCACAGCGCGCGCTCGTCGAGCGGCGGGAATCGCCGCTTCGCGCATTCGACGTAGGGCGGCAGCGGCATCGGCGAACTGTTGCCGACGAGCCCGTTGTAGTCGAAATCGTCGGCAACGTAATAGCCGCTGTTGTGGAAATAGCCGATCTGGCGGTTCGCGCGGTCGATCGAATCGATGCCGATCGTGGTCTTCGTATGCTGCGTGCGGTAGCTGCTGCCGCGCGTGTCGGGCAGGAACCACGCGTCGACCTCGACGATCATCAGGTGACCGCGTGCAACCTGCGTCTCGATGTGCTGGTCAAGCGGCTCGTAGATCGAATGCTCCTGCACGACGATCCCGTAGAGCCGCTCCAGTTCGTCGTGCGGAAACTTGAAGAACGTGAACTGGTCGCCTTCGAAATCGAGCGCGATCGTAAACGGCAGCGCCGCGTACGGATTGAGACCCCACCAGCGAAGCACCTCGAGCCACATGTCGACGTAGCAGTTGGTCTGTTTCCAGACCATCTCCTGACTGTGCAGCGGGTGTGGACGATAGTGGCGTGCGCGATGGCGCACGTCCTCGAACGACGTATCTTCGCCGCCGCGGGATACGAATTTCATCGCGTGCCCCACAGCACGTCGCGCACGTCCGCGGGCCACGCGTCGATATCGAAACCGTGATGACGGAACAGCGCGAGCGTCAGCCGCTCGAGGCCGAACCCGACGCAGCCGGTGTGCGCGACGTCGCCCGTCGCGGTGCGGATGTCCCACAGCAGCCCGAAGTGATCCATGTGGTAGTTGAAGCTGAGGCATGCCGTCTGCCGGCCGTCGTGCTCGATCGGGATCAGCAGCTCGAACTTGAGGTTCTGTTCCCGCTGGCTGTTCGCGACGATCTTGCCGCCGCGTCCGAAGAACGGATCGTTCGCCAGATCGATCGCATTGGGCAGGCGCAGCGCGTCGATCATCCGCGTGCCGCGCTCGATCCACGTCTGGCGGAATTCCACGATCTGCTCGGGCGTGCCGATACGCACGTATTCGCGCATCCGGAACAGCTGCATGCGCGTCGGGTCGAGCGAGGGCTCGTGGCGAAAGCAGTACGAGAACACGTCGACGATGCGGCCGTCGTCAGGCAGCGCACCCGCGTTCGCGACGACCGGATAGACGGGGTAGCACGCGGCGGGCGTCATCACGACGTAAGTCGGCTTCTGGCTTTCTGTCCAGTCCTCGCCGCGGTCGAGGCATTGCAGCACGCGCTGGTGCCGCTGTTCGTCGCCGCAGAATGCATGCACGCTGCCCGCAAGCTGCGGAAAGCTCTTCATGTATTCGCTGCGCTCGAATTCCATGCGGCTCATCGCCGGCGGGAAGCGCAGCACTTCGGCTTGCTGGTCGGCGCCGATGCGCGTGACGAATGCGTCGAGCGCTTCGACGACGCGCTCGAACCGCTGGCTGCGGCCGAACAGGCCCTGGATGCCGGTCGATACCAGCAGGCCCGCGTCGACGAGTTCGTCGCGCAGCGGGTTGACGCCCGCACGGTCGAGCGGTGCGTCCGGCGGCGCAGCGGCGGGAGCGGGGGAAGGCACGGAAAGGCGATCGTTCACGAGTGTTTCTCCAGCGTCGCGGGACGCAGTGCGAGCAGCAGGTTGGAGGTGTTGGCGGCGATGCGGTCGTTGCTGATCATCAGCGGCGCCGCGTGCAGGTCGCGAAGGTGGCGACCGATGCTGTATGGCGTGCCGTGCTTGTAGCCCGCCATCCCGCAGATCATCATCGCCTGCTGGACGACCTCGAGCGCAGTCGAAGACACATACGTCTTCAACGTGTTGATCTCGGCGGCCCAGGCCATGCCGGCCGACCACGAACGCGTCGTCGGGCTGGCCTGCAGGCGCAGCACGTTGTCGACACGGGACTGCATCGCCTGCATCAGCGCGAGCGATTCGGCGATGCGTCGCGATGCGGGCGACGGCGCGCCGTCGGTCTGGCGCGCCTGTGCACGGAAGAACTGGTGCGCGCGATGGAACGCGTCGCCGGCCACGCCGATCCATACCGCGGCCCACAGAATGTGCGATACGGGCACCATCGTCTGTTCGGCAATCTGCGCGAACGGCACCGGCAGGCATTGCACGGTCGCACCCTGCGCGTCGAGCACGAAGCCGTTGCTGCACGTGCCGCGCATGCCGAGCGTGTCCCATTCGCCGCGCCGCGTGAGCGTATAGCCGTCGCGCAGCAGCGTGACGAGCACCTGTTCGGACGGCGGCGCGTCGGCGTCGCGTCGCGCGGTCGCGAGGATGCCGTCCGCATAATCGCCGTACGAGATCGTCGGCGCGGATTTGTGCAGCCGGAACTCGCCGCCGTTGGTGTCGAGCGCGCATTGGCTCGCGCGCAGGTTGCCGCCGACGCCATCCTCTGACGTCGCCGACGCGAGCAGCCACTGATGGCGCACGAGCTGCTGCAGGAACAGCTTGTGCCAGCCCTGGTCGACGGCGTGATCGACGATGCAGGCGACCTGGATCTGGTGCATCGCGAACACCATTGCCGACGACGCACAGGCCTGGCCGAGAATCGAGCATGCCGACGCGATGTCGGCGAGCGATGCGCCGGCGCCGCCGAGATGCGTCGGCACCATCGCGCTCAGCAGGCGGCGCGCGCGCATCGCCTCGATCGCCTCGACGGGGCAGCGCGCGTCGCGATCGACCGCATCCGCGTGCTGGGCCGCGATCTGCGCGACCGCGCGCGCGGCGTCGTCGAGGCGGTGCGTTTCGCCGCCGGCGGCGAATTCCGGAAGTAGCGCGCTCATGCGGAATGCTCGGCGCGTTGCAGGGTGGCGATCGTGTCCGCGAGCGCATCGATGCTGCGGAACAGATTGCGGTTCAGCATCTCGTCGGGAATCTCGATGTTGAACTGCTTCTCGATCGCGAGCATCAACTGGATCGTATCGAGCGAGGAGAGGCCCGCTTCGTAAAGGTCGTCCCCGTCACCGATCGAATCGATCGCGGCTTCGAGGTGGGCGACGTGCTTGAGGATGGTTCTGATGTCGTTTTTCACGTGCGGCTCCGGCGTGCATGGTGTCGTCCGCGCGGGCGGACGCGCGCATCGCGCTGACATTCCCCCCGGCAGTCCGGCATCAGTAGACCATTCGCGCGCACGGCGATCTGTTCGCCACCCTACAATCCGCTGACTCGGCGCGCCCGCGCGCGCCGAAAAGCCGCAGGGCTCACGCGCGTGCGGCGGCCGCCACGCCCGAATCGGCCGACAGGATGCGCTTCATCTCGTCGCGCACGATCGCACGGCAGCCGCACGACAGCTTCTCGAGGCCGCCGAGATCGGCAAGCACGATCGAGCTGCGGTACTGGCGGATCAGTCCGAGCTTCTGGATTTCGCCGGCGGCGTCGGTGACCGTTTCGCGGCGCACGCCGAGCATCTGCGCGAGCATGCTGTGCGTGACCTGGATCTCGATGCTGCGCGAGCGGTCGTACGCGAGCAGGAACCATCTGCATAACTGATGTTTGAGCACGTGATGACGGCTGCAGAACGTGATCTGCGAAACCTGCGCCATCAGCAGCCGCACACAGACGAACACGAGATGCCGAATCACCGGCGACGCGTCGAACGCGGCGGCGAACACGCGCCGGTCGAGCCGATAGACGAAACCGTCGCGGCACGCGACGGCGCGGCACGGCATCCGGCCGCTGCCGCCGATCACGTCGTCGCACACGATGCTTTCGCTGCCGATCTCGGCCACTTCGAGCGTCATGCCGCCCGACGACACGTACTGCAGCGAAATCGCGGTCGTTACGGGAAGGTACACCGCGGCGAGCATCTCGCCGGGTTCGCACAGCACTTGCCCCGACTTCAGGTGAACCAGTTGCAGGTTGGCAATCAGCGTCGCGCGCTCGTCGCGATCGAGCGCAGCGAGAAACCGGTTGGTGTCGAAGCTCGGGGAAAGATCGATCATGCCGCCAGTGTGGGCGGCAGCGTCATTGGCCTGGTAGGTCACGGCACATCCTCGCAGAGGGCGATCGCACGGCATGCGCGGCATCCTGGCGGCATTTAGCACGCACGTGCGGATTTTGGATTGGTCGGAATTGGAATGCCGACCGCGCGAAAAGGCTAGCACGCAATTTAATTCAATAAGCCCGGTACTTTGTCACTTCACAAAGTTTGACGATCTCGGGTAAATGAAGAATGTCATGTGAATTTGAAGTTTTCGTTTCCATGTATTAATCGACCTGAAATGGATTGGCAGATAAGCGGAGAATTCGGCGCCGTTGTGGAATGAATCGGGCGGCGCGATGAATCCTACAAGAAAAAAATATAGATGGCATTGAACAGTATTTGACAATCGCGAGGGTGGCTCTTGTTTACTTAATAAAATCATGGCCTTGTATGTCATGTGTGCGTTTGGCCACAAATTCGATAATGAGTGGGGCGATTCAAATTTGAGACAGTTTCAAACGAGCATTTGACGCGCTGGCAGCAGCGGCGGACGCGGCGAGACATCACGGAAACGATTGAAAAGGTCGCGTAAGTATTTGAACGAACAGCGCCGTGCCGCGCTGCTGGCGCCGCTGCGCGCCACGTCGCCATTGATCAGTCGAATCGCGCGACGTGTCCGCTGCGGCGCCGGGTGTCCGGAAATGAGACATTTTTTGTGGTTCCGAGACGGTTATTCGGCCGTTCTAAAACGACTGTCATTCATATATTAAGGACGAGCCGGTATTGGCACGTAAATCGCTTATTCGGGCGGGCGTGTCGAAGCGGGACTGTCGAATCGATCCGTCGGGGAGAAGCCGGCGGCCGGTTCGATCCGGGGTTGTGGGCCGCAACCCGGGCCGCAGTACGTACGCGCATTGCGATAACGAATTCCGTCGACGCGGCTGCATGCGGCGCGGAACAAAAAAGGGAAACAGCCATGCTTCATCTTCACTCGAGCTTCTCGGCGAACGCCATTCTCAATGCCCTCCCGGAGGACAGCATCCGGGCCATCGCACCGCACCTCGAGCTGGTCAGGATCAAGGCCGGCATGCTCGACCGGGTCGGCGAACCGATGCGCCACCTGCATTTCCCGACGACTGCGATGATGTCGGTGCAGCACCTGATGGAGGACGGCGCGATGGTGGAGGTTGCGGTCGTCGGCCGCGAGGGAGTCGTGGGGCTGGCAACGCTCGTCGGCGGCATCGCCGTGTCGAACCGCGTCGAAGTGCGCATCGGCGGGATGGCTTATCGTGTGCCGACCTGCGTGATGCGCTCTGAATTCGAGCGTTCGCCGGCGACCTACCGGCTGCTGCTGAACTACTGCCAGGCGACGATGGCGCAGATTTCGCGCAGCGCGCTGTGCAACCGGCATCATTCGGTCAGCGAACAGTTGAGCCGCTGGCTGCTGCTCGCGCATGACCGGATCGACGGCGACGAACTGGCGGTCACGCAACAGACGATCGCGAACATGCTCGGCGTGCGTCGCGAAGGCGTGACGGAAGCGGCCGGCAACCTGCAGGAAGCCGGGCTGATCCGTCAGCGGCGCGGGCGCATCACCGTGATCGATCGCGATGGTCTCGAGCGTCAGGCATGCGAATGTTACGAGCTGATCCGCGCAGACTATCGGCGGCTGCTGGGTGCGCGAGCCGGCGCGAGGTCGATGCCGGTGCGGGCACGGCTGCCGGAGATGCATGGCGGTTTCCCGGCACACGGTGCGTGACGATGCATTCGATGTCGGGTGGAACGATTGCGACGCGGCATGCAGCGATCGCCGCGGCGGACGTCGCGCTCATGCTGGCGGGCGTGCTTGCGGCGCAGGCGGCGATGCGCATTGCGTGGCACGACCTGTTGGACGCGCAGCGCGGCGCGATTGCATTGTTGTGCGTGCTGACCGTCGCGCTGCTGCCGGACGCCGCGCGTGCGCCGCACGTTGGGGCGTCGATGCCCCGCGGCAGTTCGATGCTCACGCGCACGGTGGTGGCCGTGTTGTGCGCGAGCGCGCTGACGATGGCGGGCGCAAGCTGGATCCTCAATCGCAGCGGCACGGTCACGACCCGCTGGATCGCGCGCACGGTACTGTCCGGCGACGCGGCGCTGCTGGTCGGCAGGCTCGCGATGTGCACGCTCGTGTTGCAGCGCGGCCATCCGCGCGCGCGCCAGCGACGGGTCGCGATTGTCGGCGCAACCGCATATGGACGCGTCGCGATCGAGCGGATGCAGCTGGAGCCCGACGGGCCGTTCGCAGCCGCGTGCGTGTTCGACGACGATGGTTCGGCCGTGGCGGCGGACGGAATCGGCGGCGTGCCGGTGATCGGTGACTGGGCCGCGCTGAAGCGCATGATTCGCAGCGGCGAGATAGACGAAGCGTGGCTTACGCTGCCGATGTCGCACGAGTCGCGCATCGGGCGCATCGTGCGCGAACTGCGCGACGAGTTCGTGGAGTTGCGGCTGTTGCCCGATGTGCGGCAAATGGCGGTCGTCGAACGCTCCGCGACCGACGTGCTCGGCATGCCCGCGATCAACCTTGCGACCACGCCGCGCTCGGCGCCGGAGTTGTGGGCGAAATTCGCGTTCGACCGGCTGTTCGCGGTCGCCGTGCTGATCCCGCTGCTGCCGTTGCTCGCGGTGCTGGCGGTCGCGGTGAAGCTGTCGTCGCCGGGGCCGGTACTGTTCAGGCAGCGCCGCAAGGGCGCCGACGGCCGCGAGTTCCACATTCTCAAGTTCAGGACGATGCGCGCGCATCGTTCATCGCCCGGTGTCGTGCGCCAGGCGTCGCGCAACGATGCGCGCATCACGCGCGTCGGCGCGTTCCTGCGGCGTACGTCGCTCGACGAACTCCCGCAGTTCTTCAACGTGCTGTTCGGCCAGATGTCGGTGGTCGGCCCGCGTCCGCACGCGATCGAACACGACGATTTCTACCGGCAACTGGTCGATTGCTACATGTACCGCTATCGCGTGCGGCCGGGGATCACGGGATGGGCGCAGGTGAACGGCTATCGCGGCGAGACGCGCAAGGTCGAGGCGATGGCCGCGCGCGTGAAGTTCGATCTGTTCTACATGCAGAACTGGAGCTTCTGGTTCGACATGAAGATCATCCTGCTGACGATCGTGCGCGGCTTCATCGGGCGCAACGCATTTTGATGTAGAGGATTGCCAATCGTCGCGGATGTGCGATACGTGATCTACGCCCGCTGCGATCGCACAGTCCCGGCCGCGCTTCAGCCGTCCGCCGGCGGCTGCCCGGCCGCCGGCAACGCGGCGGGCGACGCGGCCGGGCGCTCGTCGGGTGCGGCCTGCGCGCTCGATGGCTGGATGGCGTGCTGGATCGTCGGCACGACCATCGTCGGGAACAGGGCCGCCAGGGCTACCCAGATGACGACGCCGAACAACATCGCTCTCTCCTCGAAAAGAACAAGCGGGCGAATCCGCCGCGCATGCGCTCAATCTATGACGCAACTTTGTACAGGGGATTGATCGACCTCAACGGCGGCTGCGTCAGACGAATGAGCGGCGCTCCGTATTCGCGTCCGTCCCCGCTTTCGCGCGCGGCACGCGCCGCGTCCGCTCGCTCGCGGCTGCTGATGCCGGTCAACACATGCGGGTTCATTGGGTTTATGCTGCGTCGAATGCGTGCGCCGTTTCGTGCGGGCGCACGTGCATCCGGGCGCGGCAAGCGAGTATGCATGGCCGCCGCGCACCGCCGCGAAAACCGCGCGCCGCATGTCTGATTGCGCGGAACCGGAAAAGGAGAGACGGCGATGGCGCTCGATCAGCAACAACGGCAGACGTTGCAAAGGCTGCTGGCCGACAGCGAGCAGGCGTTGCGGGCGGACATTCGCACGAGCGAGGATCAGCGCTCGCTCGAGTCCTATGCCGAACTCGCCGGCGCGGCGCCGGACGAGGGCGACGAAGCAAACGCCGATCTGTTCGTGGACACCGACCACGCATTGATCGGGATGAAGCTGGCCGAGCTACGCGCGATCGCGCGTGCGCAGCAGCGCATGCGCGACGGCAGCTACGGAGAATGCATCGATTGCGATGCGCCGGTCGGCTACGAGCGGCTGCTCGCGCTGCCGTCCGCCGAACGTTGCACGCATTGCCAGTCGGTGTACGAGCGCCGCTACGCGACGACACCGCGCGCATCGCTCTGATGTCGGCGCCGGGGCCGTGCGGATCGCGCGCCCCGCGCCGCACGCTACCGGCAGCCGGCGCAGGATGACCACCGGGCGAGCGCCGCCGTCGACATGCGGCGACGGCCGGATCGACGCCGTCGCGCCATTGCACGACGCCATCTACGTGGAACGCGAGCCACGCCGATCATGCCGATCCGCAATGACGAGTGCGCGGCCGTATTCGCTGAAGTTTCCGACATGCGCGAAATCCAGGATGCGCATCCGTTCAGGGGTGCGCGCGAATCGCGACGCGTCCGGCACGATTGACGACTACGGGCGCGACATTCCCGCGATGATCGCGAACGCGGGCGATCTCGCGCCAATCCCGTCGATCGGTGCCGACTTCGCGGCGAAGCTGTGCACGCTCGCGGAACCGCAACCGCAACCGCTGCCGGCGAGGACGATGGGCGCAAGCGGCACGAGCACCACGGCCCGGCGCATCTGCCCGAGCGCCGCCTGACGGCGCGCGCACGCCGTCATGCATCGCGTGCCCGTCAGTTCAGCACGTCTTCCGCCGGCACGTAGGGCAGCCCGAGCGCCAGCGCGACGGCCTCGTACGTGATGTGCCCGTCGCAGACGTTCAGGCCGGCGCGCAGATGCGGATCGTCGGCCATCGCCCGCTTCCAGCCTTTGTCGGCGAGTGCGAGCGCATGGCCGAGCGTCGCGTTGTTCAATGCGAACGTCGACGTCCGTGCGACCGCGCCCGGCATGTTCGCGACACAGTAGTGGACGACGCCGTCGACGACGAACGTCGGATCGGCATGCGTCGTCGCATGCGACGTCTCGAAACAGCCGCCCTGATCGATCGCGACGTCGACGACGACGGCGCCCGTGCGCATCGTCGCGACCATGTCGCGCGTGACGAGCCGCGGTGCGGACGCACCCGGCACGAGCACCGCGCCGATCACGACGTCCGCGTCGCGCACGGCTTCTTCGATCGTGTGCGCGTTCGAGCAGACCGTCGCGATCCGGTTCGCGAAGATCAGGTCTAGCTGGCGCAGCCGGCTCACGTTCGTGTCGAGCACGGTGACGCGTGCGCCGAGGCCGACCGCCATCTGGAGTGCGCCGGTGCCCACGACGCCGGCGCCGAGGATCACCACGTGCGCGGCCGGCACGCCGGGTACGCCGGCCATCAGCACGCCGCGGCCGCCGCGCGGGCTCTCGAGGTGGGTCGCGGCGACCTGGATCGACATACGACCCGCGACTTCGCTCATCGGCGCGAGCAACGGCAGGCCGCCGCCGGGCCCCGTCACGGTCTCGTACCCGATGCAGACCGCGCCGGATTTCACCAGCGCGGCCGCCTGCTCGGGATCGGGCGCGAGGTGCAGGTAGGTGTAAAGAATTTGCCCGCGCCGCAGCATCGCGCATTCGGCCGGCTGCGGCTCCTTGACCTTGATGATCATGTCGGCGCGCGCGAAGACGTCGCCGGCGTCGTCGGCCAGCATGGCGCCCGCGGCCGTGTAGTCGTCGTCGAGCAGGCCGATTGCCGTGCCCGCACCACGCTGCACGAGCACGCGATGCCCATGCCGCGTGAGCTCGCGTGCGCCGGCCGGGGTAAGGCCGACGCGATATTCATGGTTCTTGATCTCTTTCGGCACGCCGATCAGCATGAGTCGCCTCCATGGGTATGCGTCGTTGTCGTCATGCGTGCGCGTATCGGCGAACCGCACGGACGGAGCCGTTGCGCATGCATCGTTCGATCGCCGTATCGGAATAAAAAAAGGGTAGCGGTGGCCGAGGGGAAGTCAAGCAACCAGCCGCTCCCGGGACCGCGCACTGCGGCGCAGCACGCGGTGCCGCGCCGCGCGACGTCGCCATGCGTGCGGCGCGCGCCATCCTCACGCGCTTCGACTTCCGGATTTTTCAATTATTGCGGTTTTGGATGCAATGAATTGCATTTATACCTTTGGCACTGGAACCGGTTCCATTTATAATTCGCCGCACTCGTAACCGGGCCCGACATTACGGTCGTGCACGTTGCGCTTGCCGTGGGCCGGCGCGGCGCCTAAGTTGAACCAGGGCCACGGCGATGACGGACAGATAGCGGCCGTAGCCGTGTATTTGTCAGACGATCAGACCCGCGAAGAGGTCGAGGCTGCACAGTCGCCGGTACGACGCGCGCAGCTGCATGACGGCGCCGCCGCGTAACGGGCGGCCGGCGCCCGTATCGACGTTGTGCGCAACACCGCAAGAACAGGACGGCCGGCCGCGCGCGGCATGGCTGCCGTGTCGGGCATGCCGCATGCGAATGCGCGTGCCCGGGCCACGCTCCCCAACGATCAACATCCGACCATGTCCACGCCACCCGACAAACCCAATTCGCGTCGACGCTTTCTGCGCACGTCGTTCGCGCTCGTGCCGATCGCATCGGTCGCCGGTTGCGACCTGCGCTCGTCGTCATCGACTGCCGGCACGGCCGCCAATGCCTCGGCGGCATCGGCCGGCGCCGAGCGCGCGCCGTACAAGCCGACATTCTTCGATGCGAAGGAGTGGGCGTTCGTGCAAGCCGCCGTCGACCGGCTGATTCCGGCCGACGCCGAAGGCCCCGGCGCACTCGAATCCGGCGTACCGGAATTCATCGACCGCCAGCTGGAAACGCCGTATGCGCATGGCGCCACGTGGTACATGCAGGGGCCGTTCCAGCAGGGTGTGCCCGAGCTCGGCTACCAGCTGAAGCTCGTGCCGCGCGACATCTACCGGCTCGGCATCGCGGCGGTCAACCGCTATTGCGAAAAGACCCATGGCAACGCATTCGCCGATCTCGACGCGCCGACCCGCGACACCGTGCTCGGCGCGCTGGAAAAAGGCGACGCGCAGATCGACGACGTGCCGTCCGCCGTGTTCTTCGGCCAGTTGCTGCAGAACACGCGCGAAGGCTACTTCTGCGACCCGGTGCACGGCGGCAACCGCGACATGGCCGCGTGGAAGATGATCGGTTTTCCGGGGGCGCGCGCCGACTTCATGGACTTCGTCAACCAGAACGGCAAGCCGTATCCGTACGGCCCGGTTTCGATCAACGGGGAGCGCAGCTGATGGCAGCAGAAAAGAAGCCGCATGTCGATGCGGTGATCGTCGGCTTTGGATGGACCGGCGCGATTCTCGCGAAGGAACTGACCGAAGCGGGCCTGAACGTCGTCGCGCTCGAGCGTGGCGAGTATCGCGACACCTATCCGGACGGCGCGTATCCGAACACGATCGACGAGCTGACCTACAACGTTCGCAAGAAGCTGTTCCTCGACCTGTCGAAGACGACCGTGTCGATCCGCCACGGCGTTCAGGACACCGCGCTGCCGTACCGGCAGCTTGCCGCGTTCCTGCCGGGCGAAGGCGTCGGCGGCGCGGGGCTGCACTGGTCGGGCGTGCATTTCCGGATCACGCCGGAAGAGCTGCGCCTGCGCAGCCACTACGAAGAACGCTACGGCAAGAAGTTCATCCCCGAAGGGATGACGATCCAGGACACGGGCGTCAGCTACGACGAGCTGGAGCCGCATTTCGACTTCGCCGAGAAGGTGTTCGGCACGTCGGGGCAGGCGTATAGGGTCGGCGGCAAGGTGGTCGGCGACGGCAACGTGTTCGAGGCGAACCGCAGCGACAATTTTCCGCTGCCCGCGCAGCTCAACACGTACTCCGCGCAACGCTTCTTCGATGCCGCGAAGTCGCTCGGGCTGCACCCTTACCGGCTGCCGTCGGCGAACACGTCCGGGCCGTACACGAACCCGTACGGCGTGCAGATGGGGCCGTGCAATTTCTGCGGCTACTGCAGCGGCTATGCGTGCTACATGTATTCGAAGGCGTCGCCGAACCTGAACATCCTGCCCGCGCTGAAGCAGGCGCCGAACTTCGAGCTGCGCTCGAAGTGCCATGTGCTGCGCGTGGATCTCGACGACACGAAAAAACGCGCGACGGGCGTCACGTACGTCGATCCGGCCGGCCGCGAGGTGCATCAGCCCGCCGATCTCGTGATCGTCGCCGCGTTCCAGTATCACAACGTGCACCTGCTGCTGCTGTCGGGAATCGGCAAGCCGTACGACCCGATCTCGGGCGAAGGCGTCGTGGGCCGCAATTTCGCGTACCAGAACCTGTCGACGATCAAGGCGTTCTTCGACAAGGACACCTACACGAACCCGTTCATCGGCGCGGGCGGCAACGGTGTCGCGGTAGACGACTTCAACGCGGACAACTTCGACCACGGCCCGCTCGGCTTCGTCGGCGGCTCGCCGCTCTGGGTGAACCAGGCCGGCGTGAAGCCGATCAGCGGCATCGCGACGCCGCCGGGCACGCCGCAGTGGGGCTCCGCATGGAAGAAGGCCGTGAAGGACAACTACGCGCATACGATCTCGATGGACGCGCATGGCACGAACATGTCGTACCGCGACGTGTATCTCGACCTCGATCCGACCTATCGCGATTCGTACGGCCAGCCGCTGTTGCGGATGACCTTCGACTGGAAGGACAACGACATCAAGATGGCGCAGTACGTGACCGGCCAGATGAAGAAGATCGCGCAGGCGATGGGGCCGAAGGCGATCGGCGTGTCGACGCGCGAGTTCGGCAAGCACTTCGATACGCGTGCGTACCAGACGACGCACCTGGTCGGCGGCGCGATCATGGGCACCGATCCGAAAACGAGCGTGCTGAACCGGTACCTGCAGTGCTGGGACGTGCACAACGTGTTCGTGATGGGCGCATCGGCGCTGCCGCAGGGCATCGGCTACAACCCGACCGGGATCGTCGCGGCACTGGCTTATTGGTCGGCACGCGCGATTCGCGAGCAATACCTGAAAAATCCCGCCCCGCTGGTGACCGCATGACAAGGACGATGAACCACCACAATGCCGCGCGTTACTCGGCTACGCTGCGGCGCGCACTGGCGATCGCCACGGCATGGGCGGCGGTCGGTCTCGCCGGCGGCCACGCTTGCGCGCAACCGTCGGCATCGGCGGCGGTTTCCGGCCCGGCGGCCCAGTCGACCCCGACAGCCGACGCGAGCCTGATCAAGCGAGGCGAATATCTCGCACGCGCCGGCGACTGCGTCGCCTGTCACACCGCGATCGGCGGCAAGCCGTTCGCGGGCGGTCTGAAGTTCGACACGCCGATCGGCGCGATCTATTCGACGAACATCACGCCGGATCCGAAGACGGGCCTCGGCGGCTGGACGCTCGACGATTTCAGCCGCGCGGTGCGCGAGGGCGTGCGCAAGAACGGCGACACGATGTATCCGGCGATGCCGTACCCGTCGTACGCACGTCTCACCGACGACGACGTGAAGGCGCTGTATGCATACTTCATGCACGGCGTCGCGCCGGTCGAGCGCGAGAACCGCAACGTGGATATCGTGTGGCCGCTGTCGATGCGCTGGCCGCTGACGTTCTGGCGCAAGATGTTCGCGCCGGCGCCGAAGCCGTTCGACGCGGCGCCGTACACCGATCCGGTGGTCGCGCGGGGCGCTTATCTGGTGCAGGGGCTCGGCCATTGCGGCGCGTGCCATACGCCGCGTGCGGCGACGATGCAGGAGCGCGCGCTGACCGACTCGGGCGGCCTCGATTTCCTGGCCGGCGGCGCTGCGATCGACGGGTGGGTGCCGACGAGCCTGCGCGGCGAGCCGCGCACCGGGCTCGGCGCGTGGAACGAAGCCGAGATCGTGCAGTTCCTGAAGACGGGCCGCACGCTGCGCACGGCCGCGTTCGGCGGGATGACCGACGTGGTCGGCCACAGCATGCAGCACATGACCGACGGCGACCTGACCGCGATCGCGCGCTATCTGAAGACGCTGCCGCCGCGCGTGCAGGGCGAGCAGCCGCACGTGTACGACGCGGCCGCCGCGAAGGCGCTGCAGGCGGGCGATGCGAGCAAGCCCGGGGCGGCCGTCTATCGCGACAACTGCATGGCGTGCCACCGCAGCGACGGCCACGGCTACACGCGCGTGTTTCCGGCGCTCGCCGGCAACCCGGTCGTGCAGGGCGACGATCCGACGTCGCTGATCCACGTCGTGCTCGAAGGCAGCGCGCTGGTCGGTACGCGCACCGCACCGTCGACCTTCACGATGCCGCCGTTCGGATGGCGTTTGTCCGACCAGGAAGTCGCGGACGTGTCGAACTTCGTACGCACCAGCTGGGGTAACACCGGCGCGCCGATCACGGCCGCGCAAGTCGCGAAGGTGCGCAAGAGCGTGCCGTCGACGCGGCCCGAGCCGCCGCCCGGCGCGCGGTTCCCGCAGGCGTCGCGTTGACGCACGGTGCGGGGCACGACTCCCGCCATTCGATCCGCGTGGCGGGAGTCGTGCCCCGCCAGGTCGGCCGCGTCGGCATGCGGCTTTGCCGTACACAGGGGTTGCACCCCGGGATGGCGCGCTACGCCGTGAATTTTTCGCGGCGGCGCGCCATTTTTTCGTCTCATCCCTTATCCTTTGAATCTTGAACCTTACTAAATAGTTACAAGACCTTGGGAGGGGGGATGCCTCATGACGTCAGCCTGATTGCATTGCTCGCGGCCGGCTTCGGACTCGCGATGATCTTCGGTTACCTCGCTTCGCTGCTGAAAATGCCGCCGCTCGTCGGCTATTTGCTCGCCGGGATCGTGATCGGTCCCGGCACGCCCGGTTTCGTCGGCGATCTGTCGCTTGCGCAGCAGCTCGCAGAAGTCGGCGTGATGCTGTTGATGTTCGGCGTCGGCCTGCATTTCTCGCTCGGCGATCTCCTCGCGGTGCGCAAGATCGCGCTGCCGGGGGCCATCGTGCAGATCACCGTCGCGACGCTGCTCGGCGGCGGCCTGGCACTCGCGTGGGGCTGGAGCCCGGGTGCTGCGCTGGTCTTTGGGCTCGCGCTGTCGGTCGCGAGCACCGTCGTGCTGTTGCGCGCGCTCGAAGGGCGCGGGCTGGTCGAGACGGTGAACGGACGCATCGCGGTCGGCTGGCTCGTCGTCGAGGATCTCGTGATGGTGCTCGTGCTGGTGCTGCTGCCGCCCGTCGCGGGGCTGCTCGGCGGCACGCCGCCCGGCGATTCTCATGCACCCGGCGGCGGCGTATGGAGCACGCTCGGCGTCACGATGCTCAAGGTTGCCGCATTCATCGCGCTGATGCTCGTGGTCGGCAAGCGCGTGTTCCCGCGCGTTCTGTGGCTCGTCGCACGCACCGGTTCGCGCGAGCTTTTCACGCTTTGCATGATCGCGGCGGCGGTCGGCATCGCGTTCGGCGCTGCGAAGCTGTTCGACGTGTCGTTCGCGCTCGGCGCGTTCTTCGCCGGGATGATGATGCGCGAATCGGAGTTCAGCCGGCGCGCGGCCGACGAGACGCTGCCGCTGCGCGACGCGTTCTCGGTGCTGTTCTTCATTTCGGTCGGGATGCTGTTCGATCCGAAGGTGCTGCTCGCGGAGCCGCTGCACGTAATCGAGGTCGCGGCGATCGTTCTGATCGGCAAGACACTCGCCGCGGTCGCGCTCGTGATCGCGTTCCGCTATCCGCTGAACACCGCGCTGACGGTCGGCGCGGGCCTCGCGCAGATCGGCGAGTTTTCGTTCATCCTCGCGGGGCTCGGCCGCGCGCTCGGGCTGCTGTCGGCCGAAGGACAGAGCCTGATTCTCGCGGTGGCGCTGATCTCGATCGCGATGAACACGTTACTGTTCGCGATGATCGATCCGGCGCTCGCGTGGATCCGCAAGCATTCGGCATTCGCACGCAAGCTCGAGGCGCGCGACGATCCGCTCGCCGCGCTGCCGATGTCGACGCCGCAGACGCACTTGACCGGGCAAGTCGTGATCGTCGGCTACGGCAAGGTCGGCACGCGGATCGCGCATGCGCTGGACGAACGCGGGATCGCCTATGTCGTCGTCGAGCAGAACCGCGAGCTCGTCGAGAAGCTGCGCGCGGACGGCGTCGCGGCCGTGTCGGGCGACGCGATCGAGCCGATCGTGCTCGTGCAGGCACATATCGCGCGCGCCGGGATGCTGGTCGTCACGCTGCCGGATGTGTTCGACGTGCGGCAGATCGTCGAGATCTCGCGCACGCTGAACCCGGCGCTGGAGGTCGTGCTGTGCACGAACAGCAGCGACGAGGCCGATTTGCTGGCGAGCGAAGGCGTGGGCACCGTATTCATGGGCGAAAGCGAACTCGCGCGCGGGATGACCGAGCACGTACTCGGCAGGATGGCGAAGCCGGTGGCGGCTGCGCATTGAGCGGCGCGGCCGCCGTCGAGCCGATGGCAGGATTGCGCGGCCCGGCGCAAGGCCGAGTGCCGTTCGACGCGAGCGGCGGGCGGCCGTGTTCGCTGGCGGCGGCGCCCGGCGTCACGCGTCAGCCTGCCTCCGCTTTCGTCTGCATGGTCGCGCCGGGTTGCGCGGCCGTCTTCACGGTCGCCGCTGCGCTCGCTGTGTTCTGAGCGCGCGCCGTGTTCGCCGGTGTCGCGGCCTTCGGCGTTGCGACCGTCTTCTGCGGCGCCGCCTTGCCCGGCACATTCGGCGTCGGCTCGACCGGTGCATCGGGCGGCACGCCGAGCAGTTGCAGCGAGCCGCTCGTAATCGACGAGAACACCGGGCCGGCCACCGTACCACCGTAGTAGCCCTTGCCGCGCGGCTCGTCGATCATGACCGCGACGATCAGGCGCGGGTTGCTCATCGGCGCCATTCCGGCAAACAGCGCGCGGTACTTCCCCTTCGCATAGCTCGCGCCGACCTGCTTGCGCGCGGTGCCGGTCTTGCCGCCGATCCGGTAGCCGTCCACGCGCGCACGGCGCCCCGTGCCGCCTTCGCCAACCGCCGCCTCGAGCATCGCGCGGATTGCGGCGGCCGTCTGCGGCGACGTCACGCGGTGGCCGCGATGCGCATCGGTGGTCTGCGGATCGGTGCCGTTCTTCAGCAGCGACACCGGATGCAGCGTGCCGTCTCCCGCATACGCGGTGTAGGTCTGCGCGATCTGCAGCAGCGACATCGACAGCCCATAGCCATACGCCATCGTCGCCTGCTCGATCGGCCGCCAGCGCTTGTAGCCGCGCAAGCGGCCCGAGGCGACGCCCGGGAACGTCAGCTCCGGCGCGCGGCCGATCCCGTATTCCTGATACTTGTTCCAGATCGTTTCGGCGGGCAGATTCAGCGCGAGCTTGGCGAGCGCGACGTTGCTCGACTTCTGCAGCGCCTGCGACACCGTCAGCGAGCCGTGATTCGACGTATCGTGGATCACGGCCGGGCCGATCTTGTACGTGCCCGGCGACGTATTGATGATCGTGTTCGGCGTGACCTTGCGCTCGTCGATCGACAGCGCGACGACGAGCGGCTTGATCGTCGAGCCCGGCTCGAACGTATCGATTACCGCGCGATTGCGCAGTTGCTGGCCCGTAAGGCGTGCGCGGTCGTTCGGATCGAAGGTCGGATAGTTCGCGAGCGCGAGGATCTCGCCGTTCTGCGCGTCGAGCACGACGACGCTGCCGGCCACGGCGTTGTTCTCGAGCACTGCGGCCTTCAGCTGACTGAACGCGAGCTGCTGGATGCGCCGGTCGATCGTCAGCTCGATCGTCGCGCCGTGCTGCGCGGGGACGAGCGGCCGCGTGTCCGACACGATGCGCCCGAGCCGGTCGCGGATCACCTCGCGCTGTCCGGACGTGCCGGACAGCCGCGCGTTGGCCGCGAGCTCGACACCCTCCTGGCCCTTGTCCTCGACGTTCGTGAAACCGACCACGTGCGCGGCCGATTCACCTTCCGGATAGAAGCGCTTCGAATCGGCGATCTGCGTGATGCCGTCGATGCCGAGCTTGTCGAGCCGGCTCGCGGTGTCCGCGTCGATCTGCCGCTTGAGCAGCACGAACGTCCGATCGTTGCGCAGCCGGCGCTTCACTTCCGCGAGCGGCATGTCGAGCAGCTTCGCGATTTGCGGATAGTCGACTTCGGCAACCTGTTTCGGGTTCGCCCAGATCTCGTAGGTCGACAGGCTGACGGCGAGCATCGCGCCGTTGCGGTCGACGATGCGCCCGCGCATCGCATCCAGCTCGATCGTGCGCTGATAGCGCTTCTGGCCTTGCCCGACATAGAAATCCTGGTTCGCGACCTGCACCCAGAACGCGCGGCCGATCAGCGCGGCGAAACCGACGGACACCATGATCACGACCAGTTTCGAGCGCCACATCGGCAGGCGCGACGCGAGCATTGGATGCTTGGTCGCCGCGGCGTAGGGATCGGCGGGGTGGGTCTTCTTTTTCACGCTCATGCAAGGGCCGGGTGGGGCCGCCGGACGGCGGCAGGTCAGTCGGAATAATGGGATTGTAATAAATGAGTAAACGTCGTGTGGGGAAACTGTAGTCGGTCGTGCGTGAAGCCGGTGTGTTTTTGTTCGGCACGCCCGAGCACGATGGCAGCGAGCGGGAAACGGGGGAGCGGGTATCACCGGGGCAGCCGGGCATCACGCACTGACGGCGGCGTCGTAATCGTTTTCAGGTGTAATCGTTTTCCGCAGTCCGGCGAACCCGGCCCCGATTAATACCGGCCTCGGAAAATAAAAAGCGCCTCACGAGAGGCGCCGTTATTGCTGAATATCGAAATGAATTGCGTAGAAACGGGATAAACCCGGAAACCGCTGACGAATATCGTCAAAAATACCTATCGGGCGACGGAAATAAATTCCTGGTATTCGGGCTGCGCGGTGGAACGATCTACCGCCTGAAGTCGCCACGCGCCGTCGGGATGCTCGCCGGTCAGCACCGCCGGACCCTGTTCGCGCTGCGTCGCGCTGAACGACAGCCCCTTCAGCTGGCACAGCGCGTTGCCGCCGTCGGCCGCGCACAGCGCCATCGCGCCTTCGACGTCGCGGACCTTGCCCCAGGCGGGAAGATCGATACCCTGATGGGCCTCGCGCGACCACAGCCCCTCGTCGGTATCGACCCATAGCACCGCGAACGAATGCCGGGTTGCCGATTCGCTGCCATTAATCCGAATGGTGAGGCGCATTGGATCGTCTCCTGAAAATGGGAAATCACACATCGACCGTTTAAGTTTGAACAGTCTAGATAGACTGCAGTGAAACGCAAGTGATAATCCGCAATAAACGTGCATCGGGCCTATTTGAATTTCTGGTGAAAGGATGTCTGACGATCCGGCGCGATTTCCGCGTCACGCGCCAACGCAGGCCGCGCTGCGATTCGCGCACCGGAACCCGCCGACAGCGCCCACGGTGATGCGATGACTTGCGCCGGCCGCGTCGAAGTGTCGCGCGTCGGCGAACGTCGGCATCGGCATCGGCGCTGCCGTCGGCGCAACGCGCGGCGCGGGCCCAATGCGTTCGCGGTGCTGCTGCAAGAAGGGGCGCGCCTCCACCGGTGCGGCGGGCGACACACTCCGACATTCCGCATACAAATCCACACACTTTCACGAAACTTTCGGGACAGACTTGCGGGCGATCAGGCCCCACACTGCGAGTTTCCCGATCCTGTGCCCCGGACGCCCGTTCGGGGCGGGCCGCCGCCTCGTGCCGGAGACGCGATCGACGCGATCGTGGGCCGCCGCGCTCGGGAATCCGCCGGGGTGAACGTACGCCTCGGCCCACGCCGACGGCAGCACGCTGCTCCGCGATCCGGGGCGGTCGCGCCGTGCGGCCGATTCTTCGAAGGAGACTATCGTGCTGATCTGGAAAACCGCGTTGTCGCTGAACTGGCGCACGAGCCTCGTATCGCCGGCCAGCGCGCCGGTCGCGGCGGCCAACGTCGGCCGGCTGGTGCTCACCGGCGCGACCGGCTTCATCGGCAGCACCGTACTTACGGCGCTCGTGAACGCGGGGCTGCTCGAGCGGATCGTGTGCGTCGTGCGTGCCGAGAATCGCGGCCACGCGGTTGCGCGAGTGCGCGAAGCGGCGTTGCGCGCAGGCCTTGCGCCGTACTGGGCGGCGCGTCTGAGTGATGCGAACGTAATCGTCGGCTCGCTCGGCGACGTATGGGAGAGCGCCGACGCGACGCGCCTGGCCGGCGCGACGCACGTGATTCACTGCGCGGGCCATGCGTCACCCGCCGACGGCGCGCATCTGCGCGCGGACCTCGCCGATTCGGTGAGCTTCGCCGCGCGTTTCGCGCCCGCGCCGCGGCTGCAGCGTTTCGTCTACGTCGGCACCGCGTATGCGCATGCGGGGCGCGGCGGAATCGTGCGCGAGGACGCACAGGACGATGCGACGGCGCGCGATGACTGCCTGCCCGGCGCAGTACTCGCGGCGGACTACCTGCATGCGAAGGCGGAAACGGAGCAGCGCCTGCGGGCGCTCGGGTTGCCGCTGGTCGTCGTGCGACCGTCGCACGTGGTCGGGCACACGGTGCTCGGTACGCGCCCGGCGCCGAATTCGTTCTGGATGTTCCGCGTCGCGCATGCGGCACGACGTTTCACCGCGCGGCCGATGACGCGCATCGACATCGTGTCGGTCGACGACGTCGCACGCGCGACAATGCTGCTCGCGGTGAAGCCGACGTTGATGCACGACGTGTACCACGTGTCGGCCGGCGACGAGGCGCCGCAGGTCGCGCAGATCGTTCGGGCGATGGACGAGGCGGCGGGGATGACGGGCGCGCCGCGCTACGCCGCGTGCGCGCCGGCCGAGCTGCCGCTCGTGGTGCGCGACGTGCTCGGGCGGACCGATCCGGCGCTCGAGCGCGTGATCGGCCGGGCGCTGCGGCGCTGCGCTGAATTCGCGACGGTCGATCGCGTGTTCGACAACCGCCGCGTGCGCGACGAGATCGATTTCGAGCCGCTGCCGTTCCTTGACTACGTCGAGGAGTGCATGCGCACGTCGCGCGGCGTTGCGGTCACCGAGCTGATGCGGGGCGCGGTGCACTGACGGGTACGCCATCCGCGCTGATGCCGGGTCCGACCCGCCGCGATTCGCTGTCGCGCGAGCGTTCGCGGCGGTCCGCCGGCCGCAGCCTCTACGACGTGCTGCCGAGCTCGATCAGCCGGTCGAGCGCACGGTAAATCTCGTCCAGACCGTCCTCGCCGAAACGTGCTTCGAGCTGGCGATACTGCTCGTCGATGCGCGGACCGATTTCGGTCACCAGCTTCCTGCTTTGCGGCGTCAGGCTCACCAGCAGCCGGCGCTGGTCCTCCTGCGCGCGCGTGCGCGTAATCAGCCCGTCGCGTTCCATCCGTTCCAGCACGCCCGTGAGGCTCGGGCTCAGAATGCAGCAGCGGCGCGCGATCTGTCCGGCTTCGAGCGCGTGCGTCGGCTCGCCGTCCAGCACGCGGATGATCCGCCATTGCTGTTCGGTCAGTGCGAATTCCTTGAGAATGGGGCGGAACAGGCCCATCAGCGTCTCGCGGGCCTCGAGCAGCAGCATGGCCAGATTGCGATGGTCGAGCGTACGGTTCATCGGGGTGGGGAATGGACGGGGACGCATCAATCTTAACAGCCAGCGGTAACGAAATTCGCATGTCAGGGTAATCGAGGTTGCCGCCGATCGATTGTTTACTTAAGATATTAAATATTGACGATGTGCCGCGGTGCGCGGCAGGGGAATGACGCATGGAGCTGTCTTGCACGACCGCCGCGGCGCCGCCGCTGCCGGTCGCCATCAGTACCGTCTACGGTGCGCTGCTCAACGAGCGCGCCGCGCTCGACGCGCTCGGCGATGCGGTGCATGCGCCGCCATATGGGCGTGCGCCGCAGGCGCCGGTGCTCTACATCAAGCCGGCCAACACGCATGCGGCCGACGGTGCGGCTGTCGTCGTGCCGGCGGGTGTCGATGCGCTGGAGATCGGCGCGTCGGTGGCGGTGGTGTTCGCGCGGCGCGCGACGCGCGTGCCGGCCGCGCGCGCGCTCGACTATTTGCATGGCTTCACGCTTGCGAGCGATGTGTCGGCCCCGCATCCCGATTACTACCGTCCGGCCGTGCGCTTCAAGTGCCGCGACGGCTTCTGCCCGCTGGGCCCCGTCATTGTGCCGGCCACCGCGCTCGCCGATGTCGACGCGCTCACGCTGACCGTGAGCGTCGACGGCGAGCCTGTCGCGTCCGCATCGACGGCCACGCTGATCCGCCCGGTGCGCGAGCTGATCGCCGACGTGACGGCCTTCATGTCGTTCGACGCCGGCGACGTGCTGCTGCTCGGCGTCGCGGGCGGCGCGCCGCTTGCGCGCGCGGGCAGCAGGATCGAGATCGCCGCGCCCGGCATCGGCACGTTGCGGCACACGCTGATTGCGGAGGAAGCACGATGAAGACGGCGCGCGTGATCTACAACGGCGCACTGCATGCGGCCGAACCGGCCGGCGACGGTGCGATCCGGCTCGACACGGGGCGCGTAATGGCGGAGGGCGCCGTGACGTGGCTGCCGCCCGTCGCGCCGCGCACGACGTTCGCGCTCGGCCTCAACTACGCGGACCACGCGAAGGAACTCGCGTTCAACGCGCCGAGCGAACCGCTGATCTTTCTGAAGGGACCCAACACGTTCATCGGCCACCGGTCGCACACGGTGCGGCCGGCGGACGCGACGCACATGCACTACGAATGCGAACTCGCGGTGGTGATCGGCCGCCCGGCGCGCAACGTGAGCCGTGCTCGGGCGATCGACTACGTGGGCGGCTACACGGTTGCGAACGACTACGCGATTCGCGACTACCTTGAAAACTACTACCGCCCGAACCTGCGCGTGAAGAACCGCGATACCTGCACGCCGCTCGGGCCGTGGTTCGTCAGCCGCGACGAGATTGGCGATGCGGGCGACCTGATGCTGCGCACGACGGTGAACGGCACGCAGACGCAGCGCGGCAGCACGCGCGACATGATCTTCGACGTCCCCGCGCTGATCGAGCACATCAGCAGTTTCATGACGCTCTCGCCGGGCGACGTGATCCTGACTGGCACGCCCGAAGGGCTGGCCGACACGAAGCCGGGCGACGAGGTCGTGACCGAAATCGAAGGAATCGGCCGGCTCGTGAATACGATCGTCGGCGAAGCAGACTACTATCGCGCCGGCTGAACCGGCCGCCCAAGGAGAGCACATGACCATCAAGCACTGGATCGACGGCCGCGAAGTCGGGAGCCGCGAGACTTTCACGACGCTGAATCCGGCGACGGGCGACGTGATTACCGACGTCGCGTCGGGTGGCGAGGCCGAAGTCGACGCGGCCGTGCGTGCGGCCAGGGAAGCGTTTCCGAAGTGGGCGAGCACGCCGGCGAAGGAGCGCGCGAAGCTGATGCGCAAGCTCGGCGAGCTGATCGAGAAGAACGTGCCGATGCTCGCAGCGCTCGAAACGCAAGACACCGGCCTGCCGATCGCGCAGACGAGCAAGCAGCTGATTCCGCGCGCATCCGAGAACTTCAACTTCTTCGCGGAGGTGTGCGTGCAGATGAACGGCCGCACGTACCCGGTCGACGACCAGATGCTCAACTACACGTTGTACCAGCCGGTCGGCGTATGCGCGCTGGTGTCGCCGTGGAACGTGCCGTTCATGACGGCGACGTGGAAGACGGCGCCGTGTCTCGCGCTCGGCAATACGGCCGTGCTGAAGATGTCGGAGCTGTCGCCGCTGACGGCCGACCAGCTTGGCCGGCTCGCGCTCGAAGCCGGTATTCCGCCGGGCGTGCTGAACGTCGTGCACGGGTATGGCGCGACGGCCGGCGACGCACTCGTGCGCCATCCCGACGTGCGTGCGGTGTCGTTTACGGGCGGCACGGTCACCGGCAAGCGGATCATGGAACGCGCGGGCCTGAAGAAATACTCGATGGAGCTCGGCGGCAAGTCGCCGGTATTGATCTTCGACGACGCCGATTTCGACCGCGCGCTCGATGCGTCGCTGTTCACGATCTTTTCGATCAACGGCGAGCGGTGTACCGCGGGCTCGCGGATCTTCGTGCAGCGCACGATCTACGACCGTTTCGTGCAGGAATTCGCGCGCCGCGCGAACAACCTGGTGGTCGGCGATCCGTCCGATCCGGCGACGCAGCTCGGCGCGATGATCACGCGGCAGCACTGGGAAAAGGTGACGGGCTACATCCGGATCGGCGAGCACGAAGGCGCGCGCGTGGTCGCGGGCGGCGCGGACAAGCCGGCGGGGCTCGCCGATCATCTGCGCGACGGCAACTTCGTGCGGCCGACCGTGTTCGCCGACGTCGACAACCGGATGCGCATCGCGCAGGAAGAGATTTTCGGCCCGGTCGCGTGTCTGATTCCGTTCGACAACGAGGAAGAAGGGCTGCGGCTCGCGAACGACACGTCGTACGGGCTCGCGTCGTACCTCTGGACGCAGGACGTCGGCAAGGTGCATCGTCTCGCGCGCGGCATCGAGGCGGGGATGGTGTTCGTGAACAGTCAAAACGTGCGCGATCTGCGCCAGCCGTTCGGCGGAGTGAAGGAGTCGGGCACCGGGCGCGAGGGCGGCGAATACAGCTTCGAGGTGTTCGCGGAAATCAAGAACGTGTGCATTTCGATGGGCTCGCATCACATTCCGCGCTGGGGCGTTTAACGGGCGCGGGCCGTTGCGCCGCACGCGCACGGCAACGACGCCGCAACGACGCCGCCACAACGATACGGAGACACACGATGGGCAAACTGTCCCTCGCCGCGAAGATCACGCACGTGCCGTCGATGTACCTGTCGGAGCTGCCCGGCAGGCATCACGGTTGCCGCGAAGCGGCGATCCGCGGCCACCGGCTGATCGGCGAGCGCTGCCGCGCGCTCGGCGTCGACACGATCGTCGTGTCGGACGTGCACTGGCTGGTCAACGCCGGCTATCACGTGAACTGCAACGCGCGGTTTTCGGGCAAGTACACGAGCAACGAGCTGCCGCATTTCATCCGCGACATGGAGTACGCGTATCCGGGCAATCCGGCACTCGGCCGCCTGATCGCCGAGACGGCGACCGAGCGCGGCATCGCGACGCGCGCGCACGAGATCGACAGCCTCGAACTCGAATACGGCACGCTCGTGCCGATGCGTTACATGAACGCCGACCAGCACTTCAAGGTCGTGTCGATTGCCGGCTGGTGCATGTGGCATCAGCTCGACGAGAGCCGACGCTTCGGCGAGGCGTTGCTCGACGCGATCGAAAAGAGCGAGTCGAACGTCGCGTTCCTCGCGAGCGGTTCGCTGTCGCACCGCTTCAACGACAACGGCAGCCCCGAAGAATCGATCCACGCGATCAGCCGCGAATTCTTCCGGCAGGTCGATCTGCGCGTGGTGGAGCTGTGGAAGCAGGGCGATTTCAAGACGTTTTGCGCGATGCTGCCCGAGTACAACACGCATTGTCATGGCGAAGGCGGCATGCACGACACCGCGATGCTGCTGGGCCTGCTGGGCTGGGATCGCTACGACAAGCCGGTCGAAATCGTCACCGATTATTTCGCGAGCTCGGGCACCGGGCAGATCAACGCGATCTTCCCGCTCGCGTGAGCGTCGCATCACCTATCCGGAGCATTGCCATGCCACACATCGTCGTCGAATACACCGCGAACATCCGCGACGACGCGCGCATTCCCGTGCTGCTGCGCACGATCAACGCAACGCTGATCGCGCAGGGCGGCGTGTTTCCGACGGGCGGCATCCGCTCGCGCGCGATCGAGCTGCAGGATTACTGCGTCGCCGACGGCTCGGAGGACGACGCATTCGTCCACGTGACGCTGAAAATCGGCGCGGGCCGCAGCGACGAAACGAAGAAAGCCGCGTGCGACGCGCTGTTCGATGCGATCACTGCGCATTTCTCGGCGTTGTATGCGAGGCGCTATCTCGCGCTGTCGATGGAGCTGACCGAGTTCAGCGAAAGCGGCTCTTACAAGCGCAACAACATTCACGCCCGTTACAAGCGTGCCGGCTGAACCCGTCCCCGACCCGATCATGCTCGAATCCGCCCTCATCGACCAGCTCGCACGACGCCTGCACGACGCCGAGCGTGCACGCAAGCAGATCCGCCAGATCTCGCTCGACCATCCCGACATCACGATCGACGACGCCTATGCGATCCAGCGCGCGTGGGTCGCGCTGAAGCTCGCCGAAGGCCGCACGCTGAAGGGGCACAAGATCGGCCTCACGTCGAAGGCGATGCAGAATACGTCGCAGATCGACGAGCCCGATTTCGGCGCGCTGCTCGACGACATGTTCTTCGACGATGGCGGCACGATACCCACCGCACGCTTCATCGTGCCGCGCGTCGAGGTCGAACTCGCGTTCGTGCTCGGCAAGCGGCTCAGCGGCCCGAACTGCACGATCTTCGACGTGTACGACGCGGTCGACTACGTGGTGCCGGCGCTCGAGATCATCGATGCGCGCAGTCAGTCGATCGACCCGGACACGAACCGGCCGCGCAAGGTGTTCGACACGATCGCCGACAATGCAGCGAACGCGGGGGTCGTGATCGGCGGGCGCCCGGTGCGGCCGCAGGACGTCGACTTGCGCTGGGTCGCGGCGATCATGTCGCGCAACGGCGTGGTCGAGGAGACGGGCGTCGCTGCGGGCGTGCTCAATCATCCGGCCAACGGGGTCGCGTGGCTCGCCAACCGGCTGTCGCGCTTCGACGTCGCACTGGAGCCGGGGCAGATCGTGCTCGGCGGGTCGTTTACGCGGCCGTGCGCGGCGCGGCCGGGCGACACGTTCAGCGTCGACTACGGCCCGCTCGGCACGATTCAGTGTTATTTCGAGTGAGGCAAGCGGACGATGCAGATTCCGTCGAATGGCTTCAAGGCTGCGCTCGCGCGCGGCGATGTGCAGGTCGGGCTGTGGCTGGGGCTGGCGAATCCGTACAGTGCCGAAGTCGTCGCCGGCGCCGGCTTCGACTGGCTGCTGATCGACGGCGAACATGCGCCGAACACGGTGCCGACGATTCTCGCGCAGTTGCAGGCGATCGCGCCTTATCCGTCGCATCCGGTCGTGCGCGTGCCCTGGAACGATCCGGTGATCGTCAAGCAGGTGCTCGATCTCGGCGCGCAGACGCTGCTCGTGCCGATGGTGCAAAGCGCCGACGAAGCGCGCGCGGCGGTGGCCGCGACCCGTTATCCGCCGCACGGGATTCGCGGCGTCGGCAGCGCGCTCGCGCGTGCGTCGCGATGGAATCGGGTCGACGATTACCTGCATCGCGCGAACGACGAAATGGCCGTGCTCGTGCAGGTCGAGACGCGCGCGGGCCTCGACGCGATCGACGCGATTGCCGACGTGGAAGGCGTTGACGGCGTGTTCATCGGGCCGGCCGATCTGGCCGCCGATCTCGGACATCTCGGCAACCCCGCGCATCCGGACGTGCAGCACGCGATCGACAGTGCGATCCGCGCGATCGACGCGGCCGGTAAGGCGCCCGGCATCCTCAGCGCGGACGAGGCGGCCGCGCGGCGTTATCTGGACGCGGGTGCGGTATTCGTCGCGGTTGGCGTCGATACGACGTTGCTGGCGAGGAGCGCCGAGCGGTTAGCCGCACAGTTCAAAGGCCGGGCCGCAGGCGCGGTGAAGAAGGGCGACGGCGCGTATTGAACGAAGCGAGCGTGCGGTGGCCAGCGACGGATGGACTGACGTTTTCCGCACGCACCCGATCGCGCCGCGTCGCCCGAATGGGTTTCGTCCTGCCGGACAAGCCGGCATCGCTGCATGCGTGTTCGGACCCGACGTATTACGAGCCACAGCGCGATCGGACGAGTGCCAATGCTATGGCGACACTTGCGCCGCAACCAGTCTCAATAAAAATATTCATATTGCGTTAAGTCGCCGTATTAAAAATACCCGCTAATTTCGGACGAAGTATGCGTTTTTGATATTTAAATTCGATCTCGTCCTATAGATAAAAACTAGATTTTATAATTAATTACGGGTTATGCGCTTTCGTGTTGCATCGGCTGAAATTGTATGTGATTATCAATTTCATCCTGATGTAGGCGTGCATGCGCTTGTCGGTATAAATTTGGTGGATTTTGCGGCTTCATGCTGTCGATTAATCTATTAAATCAAGGTCGCATCAGGATGTCCGTCGAACCCGTTTTTTATTGGCTGGTTTAATTTTTGGGTGGCGTATATGGTGAGGTCCATCGTATCGGTTGTTGTGGTCGGTGCTGTATTGACCGGTTGCGGTTTTGATTCCCTGAGCGTGTTGCGAGATCAAAAAATCGCTGACCTGATGAGTGTGGGAGTGACCAAGCAGCAGGTTATTGCCGAATGGGGCGAGCCGATCGATACGATCGACACCATGAACGGCCGCGGTGTCTGCTTCGACTACAAGCGGCGTCTGTCCAACGGGAACACCATCCCGGTTTATGTCGGGTTTCGCAATTCAGATAATCGAGTCGTCGCGAATGGCGTCTCGATTACGTGCCGACAAGCGCTGGATGCCGGCCATCTGAACACGTTGGAGCTACCTAAGCAGCGTTATTGAGCTCGTCGCGTCGTTGTTGTCGATTCTTCATGGCAGCTAAGCGGGCGGTTCCAAGGACGGTAGCCGCGATCGCGCGAACCAGCGCAACGACGCTTATTGCGCGTGCCGTCTTGCGACCGGCGTTGCCTGCGCCGCGCTACGCGTCGGCGGACGGCGCCGCATCGCGATACCGCCCCGGCGTCGTGCCGAGCGCGCGCCGGAACATGTCGATGAACGCGCTGACGTTGTCGTAGCCAAGGTCGAGCGCGATCGCCGTTACCGGCACGCCATCGGCGATTTTTTCGAGCGCGCGCATCAGCCGCGCCTGCTGACGCCACTGCGCGAACGTCAACCCGGTTTCGGCGACGAAGCGGCGGCTCAGCGTGCGCGCGCTGATGCCGGCCCATTCGGCCCATTCCTCCAGCCGCCGATTGTCGGCGAGGTTCGTTGCGAGCGCATCGGTAATGCGCACGAGCCGCGCGTCGCGCGGCCGCGCAAGCGTCAGCGATCGCACTTCGGACGACGCGATCTCGTCGAGAATCACGTCGGCGATTCTGGTCTGCGCCGCGTCGAGCGCCGAGGCGTCCCAGCTTGCCGCGCGCAGCACGGCTTCGCGCAGCAACGGCGACGCGCGGATCGCGCGCGGCGTGTCGGGCAACGTCGCACAGCGCGCTTCGGCGACGAACGCCGACCATCCGGAAATCGGCCCGAACGAGCGCAGCGAATGCCGGCAATGCGGCGGAATCCAGATCGCATCAGTCGCTGGCACAACCCAGTCCTGATCGTCGAGGCCGATCGTCAGCAATCCGCTCGACGCACCGATGAGTTGACCGCGCGCATGCGCGTGCGGTGGCGTCACGCGCGGATCGCGTTGCGACAGGACGGCGGCGACAACGCACGGGCCGTCGTCGGATGTCACGAATCGGATGGGCAGGAGTGGATCGGACATGGCCGGATTGCAGTATTGAATGGCTGTTATACCGGAGATAGGCCGACATTGCACGCGTACACTGCGTCGGTCGATGACAACCGGAGTGCGATGCAATGCGAGCCGATCAGATGCTTCCCGACAATGCCGACCGAGTCGATATCGGCGGAACGACGATCCGCAAGGGCACGGTGGGCGCGTTCATCGCCAACGCACGCGTGCTCGCCGATCCCGGCGCGTCGGCGGCCGAGCGCGCGACGGCCGAAGCCGACCTGATCGACGCGTTGCCGGCGCTGCGGGCGCTCGGATTGTTCGACGTGCTCGAAGTGCGCGACGCGGCGCTGCGTGCATGGCTCGACGCGCATTGAGCGCGCTCGCCGGGTACGTTGCGAAACCAGACTTCAAACTGCAAGGAATCGACATGAAAGCAGCGGTCGTGGAGCGTGCCGGACAGCGTCCGGTTCATACGGACTTCGATGCGCCGTGTGCGTTGCCGGGCCATCGTCTGATCGACGTGACGGCATCCGCGCTGAGCCGGCTCGCGCAGGGGCGCGCGGCCGGCACGCATTATTCGTCCGTCGGCAGCTATCCGTTCGTCGTCGGCGTCGATGGCGTGGGGCGCGGCGACGATGGCAAGCGCGTGTACTTCTTCGGCGCCTCCGCACCGTTCGGCGCGATGGCGGAACGCACGATCGTGCCCGATACGCAATGCGTGCCGTTGCCCGATGACCTCGACGACGTGCTCGCGGCGGCGATCGCGATTCCGGGAATGTCGTCTTGGGCGGCATTGGTTGAACGCGCGGGCTTTGCGCCGGGAGAAACGGTGCTGGTCAACGGCGCGACGGGTACGTCCGGCCGGCTGGCCGTGCGAATCGCGAAGCATCTCGGGGCCGCGAAAGTGATCGCGACGGGCCGCAATACGGCTGCGCTGGATGCGTTGCTGAGCGCCGGCGCCGACGCGGTCGTGCCGCTGCAGCAGGACGATGCGCAGCTTGCCCGCGCGCTGGATCCGCATTTCCGGGCTGGCGTGGACGTCGTGCTCGACTACCTTTGGGGCGACAGCGCACGGGCATTGCTCATCGCGGCGGCAAAGGCTACCCCCGAAGGGCGGCGGCTGCGCTTCGTGCAGATCGGGTCGATCGGCGGCGCGGAGGTGCTGCTGCCGGGGGCCGTGCTGCGCGCGACGGCGATCGAATTGATGGGTAGCGGCCTCGGCAGCGTGCCGCTGCCGCGCTTGCTGGCGGCGATGCGCGGCGTGTTCGACGCCGCCGCGCCTGCGGGCCTCTCGGTGGACACGCGTGCCGTGCCGCTGTCGGCGGTCGGGGAATATTGGGGCGATGCCGATAGCCGGGTGCGAACGGTGTTCGTGATGCAGACCGGGTGAACCGCGGCTGGTGTGCAACACCGGCACCGGCCAGACGGGTGTCGGGACGTGTCGCGATCGCGCGTTTCACGTGTTCGCGCAGCGGGCGGCCCCGCAATCCGGATCGCGACGACGACAATCGCGAGCATCACGTCGAGCTTCCGAATTCTGCGCTGCGGCTGCTGGTCGACATCCTCGCACAGGGCGCCGAATGCAACGCGATCAAGGCGGCGTCCATTCATGCGTAACTGACCGCGCAGGAAGCAGCGGACCGGCTCAATGTGTCCCGTCCACAGCCGATCAAGTTGCGCGACTTGCATGCGCGGCCTGCCGCATCCCAAGACCGGCAATCATCGGCCGGTGGGAGTTCCCGATGTGATGCGCTACCGGGGAAAACGCGGCCCGTGCCCTTATCGCACGGAGGCGGGGCGGGCAGCGCCGCGTGCCGCCGCCTGCACCGTCAAGACAGAACTCAGAACCGCTGCTGAATCCCTGCCGTCACGCCGACCTGCGTCGTGCCGTACCCCGCGAAATCGCGCGACACGCCCACCTTCTGGTCGTGTTTCGCGATCGCGAACGCGCCGGCCGCATACAGCACCGTGCGCTTCGACAGCGCGTAATTCGCGCGCATCGACACCAGTGTCGGATCGGCATCGCTGCCGCCCTTGATGTTCTGGTGATAGACGGCCGCGATCAGCGAAAACGCCGGCGTGAACTGGTACGACCCGCCGAGCCAGTACATGTCGCTCAACTGGTTCGACGCGCTCGTGTGATACGTGCGCCGATAGTTCCGATAGCCCGCCATCGCCTTCAGCTTGCCGAAGTCGTAGCTCAGGCCCGCGTGAATGCCCTGGATGTAGTTCACGGTATCGGCCGGCGTCACGCTGTCGGCCGCGCCGTTCTGCCGGTCGAACGTGACGACGGCGGCGAACGGGCCGGTCTCGTAACCAAGCGCGAAGTCGTACTTCGAGCTGGTCTTGACGCTGCCCGGCACGTTGCCGAAGCCGTAAAGCGCGCCGAACTTCACGCCGCTGAATTCGCCGTCGTAGCGCACCGCGTTCGACGAACGTGTAAAGAGGCCGTCCTTGCGGCCGCCCGTCGCCATCGACGACGTCGCCCACGAGTAGTTCTGCGCGTAGCCCATCGGGTCGAACGGCAGCATGTAGTCGTACGTGACGGTGTAGTTGCGGCCGAGCGTCAGCTCGCCCCATTTGCCTTTCAGTCCGACCGTCGCGCGCCGCGCAAAGATCGAGTCGGGGCCGTCGTCGAACGCGCCGTTCGCGAGATCGATCCCGCTTTCGAGGCGGAACACGGCCTTCAGTCCGCCACCGAGGTCCTCGACGCCGCGCAGGCCCCAGCGCGACGTATTCTTGTTGCCGGACTTCAGCTTGACGGAACTGCCGCCCTCGGGCGCAGCATGATTCGTGTACTCGATACCGGCATCCATGATCCCGTACATCGTGACCGACGACTGCGCGTGCGCGGCGCCGGCCGCGAGGCCGACGGCGACGGCCGATCCGGTCAGGACGGCAGTGCGACGGGAACGTTCTGCGCGTGATTTCATTGACGGTGTCTCCTGGGTTGTTGTGGGTTGGTGAAGCGGATACGCGGCGCGCAGCAGCCCGCGGCGGACGCCGGTCAGCGTCCGCCGGATTCCGGTGGAAACGGGGTGCGCGCGTGAATGCATGCGCGGCGGCCCGCAAGCCGCCGCGCCCGGGTCAGCCCGCTTTCGCGAACGCCCAGCAGTCGTTGGCGGGGAATTCGATCCAGTGCTTGCCGGCGGCGCGCGGCACATGGCCGAACGCGCGCAGACGCATCTCGCCGCAATGAAACAGGTATTCCCAGCGGTCGCCGAGATACATCGACGTGACGAGGTCGGCCTGCAGACGGTTCGCGCCCGGGCCGTCGGCCACCTGCACGCGCTCGAGACGGATCACTGCCTGCGCGTCCTGGCCGGGCGCGAACGCGTCGCGCGCGAGCGCCTGCAATTCCCAGCCGTCGCCGGCGAGCGTCACGCGTTCGCCGTCGACTGCGGCCACGCGCGCGTCGATGCGGTTGTTGCTGCCCATGAACTCGGCCGTATACAGCGAGCGCGGTGCGCCGTAAAGCTCGGCCGGCGTGCCTTCCTGCTCGATGCGGCCGTTGCGCAGCAGCAGGATGCGGTCGGACATCGCCATCGCTTCGGTCTGATCGTGCGTGACGCACAGCGCGGACAGCCCGAGCGACACGATCAGCTCGCGCAGCCATGCGCGCGCTTCCTCGCGCAGTTTCGCATCGAGGTTCGACAGCGGCTCGTCGAGCAGGATCACCGGCGGGTTGTAGACGAGCGCACGCGCGATTGCGACGCGCTGCTGCTGACCGCCGGACAGCTGGTGCGGAAAGCGTTCGGCAAGATGGCCGAGGCCGAGCTGGTCGAGCGCGGTCTGCACGCGGCGCTTTTGCTCGGCAGGCGCGACGCGGCGCAGCTTGAGGCCGTAGCCGACGTTGTCGGCGACGGTGCGGTGCGGCCACAGCGCGTACGACTGGAACACGAGGCCGAGCGAGCGCTGTTCGACGGGCAGGTCGATGCGTTGCGCGCCGTCGAAGAACACGCGGTCGTCGAGCTGGATGCGTCCGTCGGACGGCTGTTCGAGGCCGGCTACCGCGCGCAGCAGCGTGGTCTTGCCGCTGCCGGACGCACCGAGCAGGCACACGACTTCGCCAGCCTTCAGTTCGAACGACACGCCCTTGAGGATCGGGTTTGCGCCATAGCTGAGGTGCAGATCGTCGACGATGAGCTTATCCATGAAGTTTCACTCCGAAGCGCAGGGCCACGCCGAGACCGGCGCCGACCATCGCGATGTTGATGACAGAGAGCGCGGCGACCTGGTCGACGGCACCGGTCGCCCACAGCGACACGAGCAGCGCGCCGATCACTTCGGTGCCGGGCGACAGCAGGTAGACGGCGGTCGAGTATTCGCGCTCGAAGATCATGAAGATCAGGAGCCAAGCGGCGAGCAGGCCGAAGCGCACGAGCGGCAGCGTCACGTCGAGCGACACGCGGCTGCGCGTGGCGCCGACGCTGCGGCCGGCTTCCTCCAGTTCGGGGCCGACCTGCAGCAGCGCGCTCTGGATGAGCCGCATCCCGTACGCGAGCCACACGACCGTGTACGCGATCCAGATGCTCCACATCGAGTTCTTCAGCTCGCGCAGGCCCGGCACGAACAGGAAGATCCACAGGAACGCGAGACCGGCGAGCAGGCCCGGCACCGCGCGCGGCAGCAGCACGAGGTAGTCGAGCAGTTTCGTCGCCCAGTCGTGGCGGCGGTGGCCGGCGAATGCGACGAGCGAGTAGAAGCCGATCGCGACCGCGCCGCCGATTACGCCGATTCCGAGCGTGTTCACGATCGCCCGCACGAGGTTGTCCTGTTCGAACAGCTCGACGAAGTTCGCGAGCGTGAGCACTTCGGCGAGCGGCACGCCTTCGCCCCAGTTCGTCACGAACGCGCGCAGCACGATGCCGGAGATCGGCACGATCACGGTCAGCACCAGCCACAGCGAGACGATCGCGAGCGCGACCCAGCGCCACACGCCGAGCGGCAGCACCGTCGCGCGGCCGGCCTTGCCCTTCACGGTGACGAAGCGGTTCGCGGTTTTCAGCAACCGGCGTTGCAGCAGCACGAGCGGGAACGTGATCGCGACGATGCACACGGCGACCGCGGCCATCAGGTGGTACGACGGCACGCCGAGCTTGTTGGTCAGCTTGTACAGGTACGTCGCGAGCACGAGATGGCCTTCCGGATCGCCGAGCACGAGCGGCAGCCCGAACACCTCGAAGCCGAGGAAGAACACGAGCACGCCGGCGAACAGCAGTGCGGGCATCGTCATCGGCAGGCTCACGTCGAGCGCGACGCGGAACGGGCGGGCGCCCGTCACGCGAGCGGCTTCCTCGACGTCCGAGCCGAGGTTGCGAAGCGCGGCCGACGAATACAGATACACGTGCGGCACGTGCGTGAGGCCGACGATCAGCGTGATCGCGAAGATCGAGTAGACGTTCCACGGCACGTTCTGAACCCCGAACAGTTCCTTGAACCATACGGAGTAGAAGCCGACCGGTCCGGCCGCGACCACGTAGCCGAACGCGAGCACCATCGGCGACACGAACACGGGCGTGAGCAGCAGCGGCTCGAGCCAGCGGCGGCCGGGCAGGTCGGTGCGCACCATCAGGAACGCGAGGACGCCGCCGAGCGGAATCGAGATGAACAGCATCCCGCCGGCGATGATGAACGAGTTCTTCACGGCGGACCAGAAGTCCGGATCGGCGAAGATGAAGCGGAAGCCTTCGATGCCGAGCGTCTTGTTCGCGTCGAAGAACGGCGCGGACAGCAGGCTCTGGAACAGGATGAAACCGAGCGGCAGCGCGACCGCGACGGTGAGCACCGCGACGACGATCCAGCGCAGCATGCCGGCAAGCGGCTGCAGGTTGCTGACCGGCAGCGCGGGAATCGCGCCGCGTTGGCCGGTGGTGGGCGGAACGGCCGGCGCCGCTCCGCGTGTGCTGGTTGAAAGCATGAGTTCGCCCCTGCGGCCATCCGGATGGCCGCCTCAAGGAAGTCGGTAAGGGGAAGGGGGGCCGCCCGCGCGGCGTGCGGCGTGCAGCGGGCGGCCGTTGGCTGTGGACGGGCCGAAGCCGGTCAGCGGATCAGCTCTTGATCGCCTGCTGCCATTGCTTCAAAAACGCGAGTCGCTTCGACTGATCGAGATAGACGAGCAGGCCGGTGCCGATCGGGATCGGCTTCAGCGAATCGCCGAGCTCCTTCGTGAGGCTCGCGGCCGACGTTTCGCCGGCCACGTCCGTGCGGATCGCGTACAGGTTCGCCTGGTTTGCGATCAGCGTCTGCCCGCGTTTGGACAGCAGGTAGTCGACCCACAGCTTCGCTGCGTTCGGGTTCTTCGCCTTCTTCGAAATCGTGGCCAGGCGGCTCACGACCTGCGTGTAGTCCTTCGGGAAGACATAGCCGATCGACTTGTCCTTCTTCGCCTTCGCGTACGCATACGAGCCGATGATGTTGTAGCCGATCAGGTTCTCGCCCGACGAGATGCGCTCCATCATCGCGCCGGTGCTCGACTGCAGCTTCGGACCGGTTGCGCCGATCGCCTTCACGAGTTCCCACGTAACCTTCTCGTTCAGGTGCGCGTCCTGCGTCAGCGCGTTGAAGCCGACGCCGGATTTCTCGACGTCGTATGTCGTCAGCTTGCCCTTGAACTTGTCGGGTTGCGACGTGAGCAGCTTGATCAGGTCGGTGCGCGTCTTCGGCACCTCGTTCTCAGGAATCAGGCGTTTGTTGTAGACGATCGCGAGCGGCTCGAACGTCGTGCCGTACGCCTGCTTCTGGTATTGCGCCCATTGCGGCACGTTCGCGCTTTCCGGCGAATCGTACGACGCCATCAGGCCGTCGTTGACGAGCTTGACCTGCAGATCCATCGCCGAGCTCCACAGCACGTCGGCGCTGGTGCTGCTCGCCGCGTTTTCGCTGATGTAGCGGTTGTACAGCTCGGTGCTGTTCATGTCGTTGTACTCGACCTTCACCCCGTACAGGCTTTCGAAGTCCTTGATCAGCGGGCGCACGAGGCCCGTGTCGGTCGTCGAGTAGACGATCAGCTTGCCTTCCTTCTTCGCGGCGTCGACGACGCCCTGGTAGTTACCCGGATATCCGGCCGGAACCTGTGCGGCGGCGCCGCCGGCTGCGGTGCCCAGGACGATCGTCAGCGCGAGGGCGAGCTGCTTCGGTGCAAAAAACGGCATGTCTTCCTCCAGTTACGCGTGTGTGTTGTTCGAATGACGCGGATGGTAATTGCGGCGCACTTTCAGCCTGCTTTCATTTCGGTTCACAATAGCAGCCTTTGTGTCATGGATTTCCCGAGGTCCCCATGCGTGTGCTGCTCGTCGAAGACAACCCGAACCTGGCGCAGTCGTTGAACGACGCGCTGAGTGCCGCGCGTTTCGCGGTCGACCACATGGCGGACGGGGAGGCGGCGGATCACGTGCTGCGCACGCAGGACTACGCGCTGGTGATTCTCGATCTCGGGCTGCCGAAGCTCGACGGGCTCGAGGTGCTGCGGCGGCTGCGTGCGCGCCGCAATCCGGTGCCGGTGCTGATCCTCACCGCGCACGGCTCGGTCGAAGATCGCGTGAAAGGACTCGATCTCGGCGCCGACGATTATCTTGCGAAGCCGTTCGAGCTGACCGAGCTGGAGGCGCGCGCTCGCGCGCTGATCCGGCGCAGCCTCGGCCACGAACACACGCGCGTCGAGTGCGGGCCGCTTTCGTATGACAGTATCGACCGCAGCTTCCACCTCGCCGGCGAACCGCTGCCGCTCACGCCGCGCGAGCGTTCGGTGCTCGAGGTGCTGATTCTGCGCAACGGCCGCGCGATCAACAAGGAAACGCTGTCGGAGAAAATCTTCGGGCTCGATGAGTCGGTCAACGCGGACGCGATCGAGATTTACGTGTACCGATTGCGCAAGAAGCTGGAGAACACCGGCGTCGCGATCGTCACGCTGCGCGGGCTCGGGTATCTGCTCGAAGCGAAGGCGGTCGAATGACCGTGCGCCCGAACCTGCGCACGCAAGTCGCGCTGTGGCTGCTGCTGCCGTTGCTCGGGCTGCTCGCGCTCGACTCGTGGCTCACGTACCAGCGTGCGATGAGCGCCGCGCATGTCGCGTTCGACCGCACGCTGTCGTCGTCGCTGAAGTCGATCCGCGAAGGCGTGCGGCTCAACGAGGGCGAGATCGAAGTCGACCTGCCGTATCTCGCGCTCGAAATGTTCGAGTCGGGCGACGGCGGCAAGATCTACTACCTGATTCGCGAGGACAACGGCCGCACGATCACCGGCTATCCGGACCTGCCGCTGCCGGAGGGCGACGCCGCGCTGTTCGCGACGCGCTACTACGACGTCGTCTATCGCGGCGAGCGGTTGCGCATGGGCGCGCTGCGCGTGCCGGTGCACGACGTGCCGACCGCGCAGACGCGCATCGTGTGGGTGATGGTCGGCGAGACGATCGAGGCGCGCCAGGCGCTCGCGCGCGAGATCCTGATGGGCTCGCTGCTGCAGGAAGGGCTGCTCGTCGTGCTCGCGCTCGGCATCGTGTGGCTCGGCGTCGGGCGCGGGCTGCGTCCGCTGAACCGGCTATCCGCCACGGTGGCCGCGCGCAGCGACGGCGATCCGACGCCGCTCGACACCGGCGGCATGCCGAGCGAACTCGCGCCGCTCGTCGATTCGATCAACCAGTACATCGGCCGCACGCAGCGGATGCAGGTCGCGCGGCGGCGCTTCTTCGCGGACGCCGCCCATCAACTGAAGACGCCGCTCGCGGCCGTGCAGGCCGGCGTCGAATTGGCTTTGCGGCCCGACGAGCAGCCGCGCGTGAACGTGCATCTGCGGCGCGTGAACGGCGCGGTGCGGCAGGCCGCGAAGATCGTCCAGCAACTGCTGTCGCTGTCGCGGCTCGATTCGGACAGCGGCCACGCGGTCGCGCATCAACCGGTCGCGCTGCACCGGCTCGCGCGCAGCGTGACGCTCGACTGGTCGCCGGTTGCGCGCGCGCGCGACATCGACCTCGGATTCGAGCACGAGCCCGACGTCACCGTGCTCGGGCAGCCGGACCTGCTCGGCGAAATGATCGGCAACCTCATCGACAACGCGATTCGTTACTCGGGCGATCGCGCGGTGATCACGGTGCGCGTGTCGCGCGACGGCGAGCATGCGCGGCTCGACGTGATCGACAACGGGCCCGGCGTCCCGGCCGGCGAGCGCGATGCGGTGTTCGAGCGCTTCCATCGCGGCAGCAAGACGCAGACGGTCGAAGGCACCGGGCTCGGGCTGTCGATCGTGCGGGAGATCGCGCGGGTGCATCAGGGCAGCGTGACGCTCGCCGATGCGGCCGGTGGCGGGTTGATCGTGACGGTCGTGCTGCCGATCGCGCCGGCGGCTGTGCAGTAGCGCGGCCGCTTCGGTCGGGCGCGCAAACCGCGCTGAACGGTTGCGGTAGCGGCGGCGCGAACGATGCGCCGTCCGCCGCCATGCTCAGTCGCCGAAGCCGATTTCCGCTTCGACGGATTGTCCGACTTCGAGCCACGCGCCCGCACCTTCGACGACGATTGCATTGATGCCGAACGTCAGCGCATTGTCATAGTTCGGATTCGCGCGATACGTCTGCATCGTGTCGGTCGGCTCGTGCGGCCATGCCGGATTCGGTGCGCCGGTCACCTGATCGATCGTCGGCATCGGGCAGCGCGTGCACAGCTTCACGAGACGCAGCCGCACGCGTGTCGTGCCTTCGGCGTCGAGATGTTCGACGAAATCCTCTTCATACGCGTCCAGGTCGGACACGACGATGTTCGGACGGAAGCGGTTCATCGGAATCGCCGGCGCGCCTTTCGCGACGAGCCTCGCATTCAGGTCGTCGAGCGATGCCTGGCCGATCACGAGCAGCGGATACCCATCCGCGAACTGCGTGTGCGTATCGACGTCGCCGGTCCACTTGCGGTTGCAGCCGCGGCGCGCGTCGGCACTGAAGCGCGCGAGCTTCAATGGCGTGCCGAGGAATTCGGTGAGCCACGCGGCGGTCTCGGCGCCCGTGTCGATCGCGTCGACGGTGTCGCGCCACACGGTCGCGGCCATCTTCGGCGTGGCGGGCGTCGCGTCACCGTCGAGCGGCGTGCGGATCTCCGGCATGCCCGGCGCGTTCAATACCAATGCGTCGCTGTCGAGCGCGGTGCGGATCAGCGCGAGCCGCGGGTGCGTGCGCTGCGTGATCATCATTCCGTCCGGGGTCGTGATCAGCCAGTGGCGGTCGTATGCGAGGCCCGTTTCGAGCAGTTGCGCGCGCGGCAGTGCGATGCCCGCGCAGGATTTGATCGGGTAGACGAAGAGTTCGGAGATGGCTGGCATGACGCTGGCTGACACGGACGGGATGATCGAATCGCGATTGTGCCAGATCGTGCGAAAGCCGTTTGGGCGGTTGTGCGCGGCCGGTGCGGGATCGCGCGCGGCGGCTGCGGGGGCGCCGGCGCATCACGCCAGCGGAAAGCCGAGGTCGAATGTCGTGCGCACGTCGAGCGGCTGGCGCAACAGTCCCGCCTTCAGATAGAAATCGGCGGTGCGCTGCTGCTCCGCGATCACGGTTGCATCGATCGGTTGCCAGCGCGTGCGCCGGCGCTCGAACTGCAGCTTCGCGGCGGCCGGCGGAATGCCGATGATGCGCGCGAGCGCCGCGGAATACGCATCGACGTGCCGGTACGACCACGTTTGCGCGCGCACGACGCGCTGCACGAAGTCGCGCAGCACGTCGCGCTTCGACGCAATCGCCGCGTCGGTCGCCGCCACGTAGCTGAGGCCCGACCACAACCCGCGTCCGTTGACGAGCACGCGCGCGCGGCCGCTCGTTTCGGCGAGCGCGGTATAGGGTTCCCACGTCGCCCATGCGTCGATCGAACCGGTTGCAAGCGCAAGCATCGTGTCGGCTGGCGGCAGGAACCGGAACGACACGGCGTCCGGCGGCAGGCCGGCCGCGTCGAGCGCCTTAAGCGTGACGAAATGGCCGATCGAGCCGCGCGTGGTGCCGATGCGCTTGCCTTTCAGGTCGGCGGCATCCTTCAGCGTCGCATCGGGCCGCACGAGCAGTGCGGTGCCGTACGGGTCGGAACGGTTCGCGCCGATCACCTTGATGCGCGCGCCCGATGCGAGCGCGAAGATCACCGGCGCATCGCCGATCGGCCCGCAGTCGACGGCCGCCGCATTCAGCGCTTCGGCGAGCGGCGCTGCGGCCGGGAACTCGGTCCACGCGATGTCGTAGGCGAGGCCGTTCAGCTCGCCGGCGGCTTCGAGCAGCGCGCGCAGCCCGCCTTTCTGGTCGCCGGCCCGCAGCAGCGGGCGCGGGCCGGATTGCGCGTGCACCGCGGCCGGCGCGGCGCCGACGGTGGCGACGGCGGCGAGGGCGCTGGCTTGTGCGAGGAAGTGGCGTCGGGTCGGATTCATCGTGTCGTTCGATCGGTCGGGGATACGGTTCAAGGATTCAATGCGGCAGTCCGGCCTGCACGTCGCGCACGGGTTCGGCCTCCACGCGCAGCAGCAGCGTGGTCAGCGGATCGGCGTTCGCGGCGGCAGCCGAGGGTCGACCGGTGGCATCGGCGCGGCACAGCAGGTCGTCGGCCGACCAGCCCGCGCTGCCCGGCAGTGCGCGCGCCCGCAACCAGCCGCGCCGGTCGGCGAGCAGTTGCGTGCCGCCGAACGCTTCGGGTTGCACGCCTGCGATCGTCGCGAATGCTTGCCATGCGCCGGGCGTCGCCGAGAAGCAGTCCGCGCGTGTGCCGGCCGTCAGCAGCGGCGCGGCCGTATCGTCGGCTGCGACGAGCAGCGTCTGCCAGCGCGGGTCCTCTCGCGGCGGCGTGCCGCCCGGTGCGAGCGCGACGATGCGCACGCGCTGGCCTTCGCGCCAGCGCTCGAGCGGTTGCGGCGCGGCGTTGCCGCAGCGCACGTCGAGCGCCGGCAGCGGCACGGGCACGGGCCACGCGCCTTCCGAGCGCGCGCCGCTGCCGGCGGACAGCGCTTTCAGGTAATCGAGCACGGCCCACGTGTCGGCCGGCCCGAGCGTCGCGGCAAAGCCGGGCATCGTCGACGCGCCGCGTACGTCGCGCGTGCCGTGCTGTACGCGCCAGTACAGTTCGCCGTCGAGCCGGCGCGCGAGCAGCGTGCCGGCGAAGGTCGGCGGCCAATGCGCGAGCGTGGCCGCGAGCGGTCCCTCGCCGCGGCCGTCCGCGCCGTGACAGGCCGCGCAATGCTGCGCATACAGGTGCGCGCCGCGCATCAGGTTCGCGACGGAAAACGGCTCGGGATTGCGCTGAAAGCTGGTGGGAACGGCCGGTGCGAGCCACAGCGACGCCGGCGGCCACGGCGCGAACCATGCAGCGGCCAGCGCGGCGATTGCCGATGCTACGCGCCACTTGCGCGACACGAGTGCGACGCAACCGAGCGCCACGGCGAGCGCGGTCACCGCGATCGCGAACGCGAGCTGCCGCGTGAGACCGGCGTCGATGCGCAGCGTTTCGAGCGCGATCCGGTGCGCCCACGGCCATGCGGCTTGCCCGTCGGCGTCGCCGGTCAAGCCGGCCGCATGCAGTGCCCGCGCGAACGCGCTCTGCGCGCGATACAGCAGTTGCAGGAACAGCAGCGCCCAATCGGCGAACGGCGGCGCATTCATCGGCGCGGCCTTTGCCGCGCACTGGCGAGCCTGCGAACGACACCGCGCATCTACCAGCTCGCATCGAGTCCGAGATGCCGCAGTGCTTCGTGGCGCAGCTCGGCGAGACGCGGATCGCCGCGATGGCGCGGGTAGGGCAGGCCGACACGCAGCTCGGCAACGATCTGCGCGGGACGCGGCCCGAACACGATCACGCGCTGCGCGAGATACAGCGCTTCCTCGACGTCGTGCGTGACGAGCAGCGCGGAAAACCCGTCGCGTTGCCACAGCGCGGTCAGTTCGGCCTGCATGGTCATTCGCGTCAGCGAATCGAGCTTGCCGAGCGGTTCGTCGAGGATCAGCAGGCGCGGATCGTTGACGAGCGCGCGGGCGAGCGCGACACGCTGCGCCATCCCGCCCGACAGCTGATGCGGAAACACGTTCGAGAATTCCTGCAGTCCGACACGCGCGAGCGCGTCGTCGACGCGATGCCGTTCGGTACGCGCGACACCGCGCGCCTCGAGGCCGAGCGCGACGTTCGCGCGCACGCGGCGCCACGGATAGAGCGTCGGATCCTGGAACACGACGATCCTCGACGGATCGGGCCGCTCGATCGGCGCGCCGTCTTGCGCGATCGTGCCTTGCCGCGCGGCGTCGAGGCCGGCGACGAGCCGCAGCAGCGTCGATTTCCCGCAACCGCTCGGGCCGAGCAGCGCGACGAATTCGCCGGCCGCGACCGACAGCGTCACGTCGTCGAGCACCGGCAGCGGGCCGGCGGGGCCGTCGAACGCGTGGCTCACGCGGCGGATGTCGATGCGCGCGCCGCGCGCGACCGGCGGTGCCGAAACGGACGGTTCCAGAACGGCGGCGCTTACCATTTGACGGTTCCTTTCTGCCATGCGAGCACACGGTCGCGCACCGCGAACAGCAACGCGATCAGCCCGGAAAACAGCAGCGCCATCACGAGCAGCGCTGCATACATGTTCACGTACGATGCCCAGCCCTGCGCCCAGCTCAGGTACCAGCCGAGCCCCGACTTGACGCCCATCATCTCGGCAACGACGAGCACGGTAAACGACGCGCTCAACCCCATGAAGATGCCGACGAACACATGCGGCAGCGCGGCCGGAATCGCGACGCGCAGCACGAGGAAGCGCGCGTTCGCGCCGAGCGTGCGGGCGACGTCGTAGTACTGCCGGTTCACGCTCGCGACGCCCGACCACGTCAGCACCGCGACCGGGAAGCCGGTGGACAGCGCGATCAGGAACGCGGCGGCCGAGTAGCTCGTCGGAAAGAAGTAGAACGTGAGCGGCAGCAGCGCGGTGGCCGGCACGGGGCCGAGCAGGCGCAGCACCGGATGCACCCAGTAGCCGATGCGGCGCGACCAGCCGATCGACACGCCGACCGCGAACCCGACCGCGACGCCGTATGCAAATCCGAGCGCGAGCAGCTTCAGCGTATTGGCGGCGCTGCCCGCGAGGCGCGGCCAGTCGTCGACATAGACTTCGATCAGCGCTTGCGGCGGCGCGAAGAACGGCGTCGGCAGCCAGCCTGTCTTCGCGGTGACGATTTCCCACGCGGCCAGCACGAGCGGAAGCGCGACGAGCCACGGGCCGGCCGCGCGCACGCGGGCGAGCCGGGCGCGCGTGGCCGGCACGCGATGGCCGACGGTCGCGGCGATCAGCAGCAGCGCGGCGGCGACCCAGGCGGCGGTGCCGAACGTGTCGGTGTACGCCCAGTCGGTGAAGCCGACGATGCGGTTCGGCCACAGATGCGTGGTCGCGCCGAGCGCGGCCCACGCGAGCGCCGCGCCGATCCCGGTCGGCCAGGTGCGCGCACGGCGCGCGTCGGCCGCAAGTGTCGCGTCGCAGGCGCTGCACGCGGCACGCGGTGCGGCGGCCGCGGCGGCGGTTGCGGAGGCGGCGCCGGCCGCCGCCGAGGCGCCGCGGGCGGGGGAGGCGTGTTCGATCGTCGACATCGCGTTACCCCAGCACGTTCGCATAGACCTGCTGCGCGAAGCGCTGCGGGTCGGTGCTCTTCTTCAGCACGCTGATCCGGCGGAAATCGTCCGCATAAAACGCGATTTCCTGCTGCAGGTCGACGTTCGTCGGGTGATGCGTGTAGGTCAGCGTCGCGTACAGCTTGCGCAGATCGTCCGGATTGATTTTCGGCGAATACTTCGCGAACGCCTTCGCGGCCTCGTTCGGATTGTCGTGCGTGTATTCGGTGGCCTGCACGATCGAACGCGCGAGCGCGGCGGCGGCCGGCCGGTCGTTGCGCACCAGGTCGCCACGCGCGCCGATCACGCAGCACACCTTGCGCGCGTATTCGCCGGACAGGTTTGTCGCGAGTTCGGTGTACGCGCCGTTGCTGCGCTTTTCGAGCAGGTACAGATTCGGGTCGCCGTCGGCGATCGCCTGGATTTCGCCCTTGTCGACCGCGACGCCGAGCAGGTCGGCCGGATATTGCCGCCACGTGATGTCGCGCTCGGGATCGATGCCGTTCTTTGCGAGCAGGATCGAGAAGAAGTGCTTGCCCGGCGCGGCGAGGTCGCTGACGCCGACGGTTTTGCCCTTCAGCGCCTGCAGCGTCGTGACGCCGGCCGTTTTCGAGCCGAGCAGCCGCACGCAGCCGCCGTGCGAGCTGCCGATGATCTTCACGTCGAAGCCGGCTTCGAGCGGCTTCAGCCAGCGGTGGATCATCCCGACCGCCGCATCGGCCTTGCCGGTCGCGATCGATTCGAGCAGCTGATCGGTCGACCCGCTGTAGTTGATCAGCTCGACCTTCAACCCGTTCTTTTCGAAGAAGCCGTTCTCCTGCGCGACGACGATCGGCGTCAGGCAGAACGCGTTCTGGTTCCACGCGAACGTGAGCTTCTTCAGCGGCGGGGCGGACCATGCGTTGCGGCCGAGCGTGATCGCCGGCACGGCGAGCGCGGCCGCGCCGGCCGCGCGCAGCAGCCGGCGGCGTGTGTCGTCATGCGCGCCGGTCGGCGCGAGTGCGGTGGATTCGGTCATCGTGGGGTCTCCGGTTCCGGTCGTGCGGCGGGAGCTCAGTCGAGCAGGTCGGGTTCGTCGGCGACGACACGCGCGAACAGGCTGTCGAACGCATGCAGCGCGCCTTCCGGGCCGCCGATCTGCCCGTGCGTGTGTCGTGCGGTCGCGTGGTCGATCGGTTGCGGCGTGCCGGCCGCTTCGGCCAGCAGTTGCGTGTGCGCGGCGTTGTCGAGCGCGATGTACCACCACGCGGCTGCCTCGACGGTCGGGCCGGCTGTCAGGATCCCGTGGTTCTTCAGGATCACGCCCTTGTGCGTGCTGCCGTCGGCCTTCACGAGCGCATCCGCGATCCGCGCGCCTTCGCTCGTGTCGACGACCATTCCCGTGAAGTCGTCGAACAGCGCGTGGTCCTCGTAGAACACGCATGCGTCCTGCGTCAGCGGATCGAGCGGGCGGCCGAGCGTCGACCACGCCTTGCCGTAGGTCGAATGCGTATGCGCGGCCGCGACGATATGCGGATGCGCATCGTGAATCGCCGCGTGGATCGCGAACGCGGCCTTGTTCAGCGGGCGGTTGCCGATCGCGGTCTCGCCGCGCGCGTTGACGAGCAACAGGTCGGACACCTTGATCTGCGAGAAATGCACGCCGAGCGGATTCACCCAGAAGTGATCCGGCAGCTCGGGATCGCGCGCGGTGATGTGGCCGGCGAGGCCCGACGCGAAGCCGTAGCGCGCGAACAGCCGGAACGCGGCCGCGAGCCGCTCCTGCCGGTGGCGGCGTTCGGCGGCGACATCGATGCGCGGTGCGGGCGGGTCGAACCAGAAGTGCTGGCGCGGCGTGTCGGCGAGCACGAGACCAGACGCAGTGCGTACCGGCGACGAAGAGGACAGGACGGCGGACATGGGGCGCGGCTCCGTTTGCGTCAGGCGGCGCGGCGCGCCGCGTCGCGTGCCGCGACGGCGCTGCGCACGCGCGGGATCAGTTCGCGGCCGTAGTCGATCGCGTCTTCGAGCGGATCGAAGCCGCGTATCAGGAACGTCGTCACGCCGAGGTCGTAATAGTCGAGCAGCGCATCGGCGACCTGTTCGGGCGTGCCGACCAGTGCGGTCGAATTCGAACGCGCGCCGGTGAGCTTCGCGATCTCGGTCCACAGCCGCTTGTCGACGCGCGAGCCGCGGTCCGCGGCGGCGAGCAGGCGCCGCGCGCCTTCGCTCTGCTGCGGGCCGCCGGCGCCGAGCCCGGCCGCCTCGCGCAGCCGCCGCGTTTCGTCGAGGATCCGGTGCGCGCGTGCCCACGCTTCGTCTTCGGTCGCCGCGAGGATCGGCCGGAACGACACGGAGAAGCGCACCTGCCGGCCGTGCTTCGCGGCTTCGGCGCGCACGCGCGCGGTCAGGTCGCGCACCTGGTCGAGCGATTCGCCCCACAGCGCGTAGACGTCCGCGTGCTTGCCGGCCACCTGAAGCGCGGCTTCCGATGCACCGCCGAAGTAGATCGGCACATGCGGCTGCTGCAACGGCTTCACTTCCGAAAACCCCTGCTTGAAGCGGTAGTGCGTGCCGTCGTGATCGAACGGCTGCGCTTCGGTCCAGATGCGCCGCAGGATGCCGAGGTATTCGTCGGTGCGTGCGTAGCGCGCGTCGTGATCGAGGAAGTCGCCATCGCGCTGCTGTTCGCTGTCCGAGCCGCCGGAAATGAAATGCACGGCCAGCCGGCCGCGGCTGAACTGGTCGAGCGTCGCGATCTGCCGCGCGGCGAGCGTCGGCGCAGTGAAACCGGGGCGATGCGCGAGCATGAAGTGAATGCGCTCGGTCGCGGCGGCCGCGAACGCGATCGTCAGCGTCGCGGACGGGCCCGTCGAGTGATGCGGGACGAGGATCCGGTCGAAGCCGGCCGTTTCGTGGGCGCGGGCGAAGTCGCGCACATAGTCGGGGTCGACGACGGGGCCGGCGGGCGGATGGATTTCCGACTGCTTCTGGCTCTGGATCATGCCGATGAATTCGACGCTCATCTGGGTCTCCGATGCGAGGACGGCCCGGCACGGCCAGCGACGGCCGGCCGGGGCGGGGATGCAGCGCAGATTACCGCCGAGATCATGCGGAACGGAAATAATCAATCCGGATTTGAATATCAGATTTGCATGGTTTGGGCGGGCCGGCGGTGCGCATACGCTGTGGTCTCGCGACCGCAAGAATCTTCACCGAGCCACCCAGTGACCGAGGGAACCCGCACCGATGTCCGCCAGCCTTGCTGCTTCTTCGCCGCAGCCGCTACACCCGCCACATCCGCCACAGTCGTTGCTGCGCCGCCTGCCTGCCGACGACGCACGCGTTGCCGCGCTGCTCGACCGTCTCGCGCCCGAGCTCGCGGCAGACGCGGCCCGCAACGACGTCGACGGCCGCTTTCCGCACGAGAACTTCGCGCGGCTGCACCGCGCGGGGCTGATCGCGCAGGTCGTGCCGCGCGAGTACGGCGGCGCGGGTGCGACGCTCGCCCAGGCGAGCCGGATCGTGGCCGCGGTCGCGCGTGCCGATCCCGCGACCGCGCTCGTGCTGACGATGACGTATCTGCAGCATCGCGCGCTCGGCCGCGCGGACAACCGCTGGCCGGAGCCGGTGCGGCGTGCGGTGTTCCGCAGCGCGGTCGAAGAGGGCGCGCTGATCAATGCGCTGCGCGTCGAGCCGGCGCTTGGCTCGCCGTCGCGCGGCGGGCTGCCGGACACGATCGCGCGCCGCGACGGCGCCGGCTGGCGGCTGTCCGGCCACAAGCTGTACAGCACCGGCATTCCGGCGCTGCGCTGGCTGGCCGTATGGGCGCGCACCGACGAGCGCGAGCCGCGCGTCGGCGTGTTCGTCGTGCGGCGCGAGCGCGATGCGGCCGATGGCGCGCACATCCGCGTGATCGAAAGCTGGAATCATCTTGGCCTGCGCGCGTCGGGCAGCCACGAGGTCGTGTTCGACGACGTGTGGCTGCCCGCCGACCACGCGGTGGACGTGCGCACGCCGGACGCGTGGGCGGTGTCGGCCGGGAGCCATCCGGACGCCGATGCGCAGGCCGATCAGCACGCGTGGATGGTCGCGCTGCTCGGCAGTCTTTACGATGCGGTGGCGCGTGCGTCGCGCGACTGGCTGCTCGATTTCGCGACGACGCGCACGCCGAGCGGCCTCGGCGCGCCGCTCGCGACGCTGCCTCGCGTGCAGGAGGCCGTCGGCGAAATCGAAGGGTGGCTGCATGCGAACCGCGTGCTGCTCGACGACCACATCGCGCGCACCGATGCGGGCGACGCGCCGGCCGTGACAACGAGCGGCCTCGTCAAGCGAACCGTGACGGAGCACGCGATCCGTGCGGTCGAGCATGCATTGAAGCTGTCCGGCAATCACGGGCTGAGCCGCCACAATCCGCTGGAACGTCACTACCGCGACGTGCTGTGCAGCCGCGTGCATACGCCGCAGGACGACGCGATCGCGGTTGCCGCCGGGCGTGCGGCACTCGACGCGGCAGCTGCGGCAAGCAGCAGCACCGCGAACGCCGCCGGGCACGCGGATGCGACGTCACGCCCCGCGCCGGCGCAAACCGCAACCCCGAGCGGGGACGATACGGATACGGGCCGCACGTCTTACCACGCGCGTGGCTCCGGTCGAAACGATGCGTGAGCTCGGCTGCGTGAGTGTGAATGCCGGCGCGGCGACGCCTTCCGCGCAGCGCGCGCGCGGATCAAGCAGCCCGGTCGTGCCGGCCGGCATCCGGCGGCAGCGCGAACACGTTGCGCGCATGCGCGGCGACGGCCGCGAGCGGCGCGGCGAACCGCGCGGCATCGGGGCGGTGCAGCAGCCACAGATCGATCTGCGGTTTGAAATCGGCGAGCGGCACGATGTCGAGCGCGTCGCGCAGCGGGCTGCCTTCGAGCAGCGGCAGCGGCATCAGCCCGACGCCGAGCCCGTTTGCGACGCTCTGCAATTGCAGGTCGCGGCCGTGGGCATCGAGCGTGACGGGCATCGGCAACCCCTGCGCGTCGAGTGCGCGGCGCAGGCCGGCACGAAAGCCGCAGCCGTCCGGATTGAGCACCCAGCCGCGCGCGTGGCAGTCGGCGAGCCGGTAGCTGCGGCGCGGCCAGTCGCCCTTGCGGCCGACCGCGACGAGCCGCGTCCCGAGCAACCGCATGCCATCGACCTGCGGCGGCAGCACCATCTCGCGGGCGAGAAACACGAGTGCCGCGTCGAGTTCACGGTGCGCGATGCGGTCGACGAGCACGCCGCCCCATGCGGTCGTGACCTGCGTCGCAAGCGCCGGCCATTGCGCGGCGAGCTGCGCGATCAGGCCGGGCAGCATCGGCTCGCCGAGCCCTTGCGTGAGCCCGACGCGGAATTCGCCTTCGGGCGGCCGCTGGCCCGCCGTCAGCTCGCGCAGCGCATCGACCTCGCGAAGGATCGAGCGGCATTGCTCGAACACCCGACGGCCGATGTCGGTCGGACGCGGCGGCTTCGTGTTGCGGTCGAGCAGCGTCACGCCGAGCGCTTCCTCGAGATTCTGCACGCGCCGCGTGATCGCGGGCTGCGTCATGCCGAGCTCCGCCGCGGCCTGGCTCAGGCTCTGACAGCGGACGACCGCTGCAAAAGCGTCGATATCGCTAATTTTCATGTTTGTTCTGCATGGTATTTCGGGTGCATCATGACTATCCATCATATTCGGCATCATATTCGAGGAGACAGCCGATGAGTACGCTTTCGTTGCAGCAGACGCCGCTGCGCCCGTTCGTCGATCGCTTCGGCGCGCTGCTCGCGTCCGGCGCGAACGAGGCGCGCATCCTCGACGACGGCGGTGCGCTGCTCGCGGCGCTCGTCGCGCGCGACGACTGGCTGCCCGACGCGTTCGCGCAGCCCGATCCGGCGCGCTACCGCCAGTACCTGCTGCATCTCGACCCCGCCGAGCGGTTTTCCGTCGTCAGCTTCGTGTGGGGGCCGGGCCAGACGACGCCGGTTCATAACCACACGGTGTGGGGGCTGATCGGGATGTTGCGCGGCGGCGAGTTTTCGCAGCCGTACCGGCTCGATGCGGCCGGCATACCGGTGCCGGGCGGCGACGCGGTGCGGCTGCGTCCGGGCGACGTCGAGGCGGTGTCGCCGCGTATCGGCGACATCCACCGCGTGACCAATGCGTTCGCCGATCAGGTATCGATCAGCATTCACGTGTACGGCGCGAACATCGGCAAGGTCGAGCGCGCGGTATTTCTCGACGACGGCACCGTGAAGCCGTTCGTTTCCGGCTATTCGAACGCATGACCGGCCGTGCCAGCGCCTGCCGTACTCGGCGCCCGGCATTCGGCGCCGCGCGCCGTTGACGGCGCCGCAGCCGGTGCCGGCCCGCAGCACGCACGACCGCCCCGTTTGTTTTCTTCACCGACTTTCCACCGAATCCGACAAAGACATCGTGACGCAATTCGCCGATTCCACTTCCCGTTTCCCCGTCGCGTCGTACCACGACGTACGCGCGCGTCTGCTGGCTCGCGACGAAATCGCGCTGATCGACGTGCGCGAGGAGGATCCCTATGCGCAAGGCCATCCGCTGTGGGCCGCCAACTTCCCGCTGTCGAAGCTCGAGCTTGACGCGTGGACGCGCATTCCGCGCCGCGACACGCCGATCGTCGTGTTCGGCGAAGCCGGCGGCGAGGATCTCGCGCCGCGCGCGGCCGACACGCTCGCGCGGCTCGGCTATAGCGACGTGCGGCTGCTCGACGGCGGCCTCGCGGGCTGGCGCGCCGCGGGCGGAGAGCTGTTCATCGACGTGAACGTGCCGAGCAAGTCGTTTGGCGAATGGGTGGAGGCCGAGCGCCATACGCCTTCGCTGTCCGCGCAGGAAGTGCAGGCGCTGATCGACGCGAAGGCCGACGTGGTGATCGTCGACGCGCGCCGGTTCGACGAATATCAGACGATGAACATTCCCACGTCGACGAGCGTGCCGGGCGCGGAGCTTGTGCTGCGCGCGCGCGCGCTCGCACCGAATCCGGCCACGCAGATCGTCGTGAATTGCGCGGGCCGCACGCGCAGCATCATCGGCACGCAATCGTTGATCAACGCGGGGGTGCCGAATCCGGTCGCCGCGCTGCGCAACGGCACGATCGGCTGGACGCTCGCCGGGCAGACGCTCGAGCGCGGTGCCGCACGGCGTTTTCCGGTCGACATCGACCCCGCGCAACGCGACGACGCCCGCCGTGCGGCGCGCGCAGTGGCCGAGCGCGCGGGCGTACCGCGCATCGCGCTCGACGACCTCGCCACGCTCGACGAGCCGGGCCGCACGCTGTACCGCTTCGACGTGCGCACGCCGGAGGAATACGAGGCCGGCCATCTGCCGGGCTTCCTGAGCACGCCGGGCGGTCAGCTCGTGCAGGAGACCGACCATCACGCGGCCGTGCGCGGCGCGCGAATCGTGCTGGCCGACGACGACGGCGTGCGCGCGGACATGACCGCGTCGTGGCTCGCGCAGATGGGCTGGGACGTGCGCGTGGTCGAGCCGGCCGGCACCGCCGCGTTCACCGAGCGCGGCCAGCCGCCGCGCGACGTGCCGGCGCCGCCGCCGGTGACAGAGGTATCGCCGGCGACGCTCGCGGGCTGGTTGAAGGAAGCTGCGGCGGACGAGATCGCGATCGTCGACGTGACGGCCAGCGCGAACTACGTGAAGCGTCATATTCCGGGCGCGTGGTTCGCCGTGCGCGCGCAGTTGCGCGACGCGCTCGCGGCGATCCCGCCGGCGAAGCGCTACGTATTCACGTGCGGCTCGAGTCTGCTCGCGCGCTTCGCCGCCGCGGACGCCCGTGCGTTGCTGCCGGCGTCAGCGTCGATCTCGGTGCTGACGGGCGGCACGGCCGCGTGGATCGATGCCGGGTTGCCGCTGGAGCAGGGCGACACGCATCTGGCGTCACCGCGTATCGACCGCTACCGCCGGCCGTACGAAGGCACCGACAATGCCGCCGCCGCGATGCAGGCGTATCTCGACTGGGAATACGGGCTGGTGGACCAGCTCAAGCGCGACGGCACGCACCACTTCCGCGTGATCTGACGGGCCCGGCGCGCCGCGACATGCGCGGCGCGCCGGCTGCCGCGCGTTCGGGGCGCTAGCGCTTGAACGTATCGACGGCCGTGCGGCCCACGGCCGGATCGTCGGTGAAGAAGCCGTCGATGCCCGCGCGCAGGTAAGCCTGGATCTCGCGCACCGAGCCGGCGGTATTGCGGGTGGCCGGCGTGCCGCCGTCCTTCAGCGAGGCGGGCAGGAAGTTGTTCTCCGGCCGGAACGTATACGGATGCACGAGGAGTCCGGCTTCGTGCGCGTAGCGCACGTACGGCGTCGGCTGCTGCAGCGTGCCGTCCGCGGACACCGCGATGATTGACGTCTTGTACGGGCCGACGCCGTTTGCATAGGACGCAATCTCGCGCATTCCGTCACGCGTCGACAGGTCGCCATAGGTGCGCTTGTCGTTCGCCTTCACGAAGTCGTACGGCCGCTGGCCGGCTTCGTCCATCAACTGCACGAGCTTCCAGTTCGGCTGGCTCGACCGGATCCGGTTGCGAATCGTCTTCAGGTTCGCGACCTCGAACGACTGGATGTAGACCGTCGCCGTGCGCGCGGTGTATGGATCCTTCAGCAACGCGTCGACGAGACGGTCCTCGAGCGGCAGGCCGATCGACTGGAAATACGTCGGGTGCTTGGTTTCCGGATACAGATGGATCGTGCGGCCCGTTTGTTCGGACAACTGTTTCGCGAGCGCGACGATCTCGTCGAAAGTCGGGATCTCGAACCGATCGTTGTACGCGGTGTTCGCCGCGCGGATCTGCGGGATGCGCTCGCGTGCGCGCAGCGTCTTGAGCTCGGCCAGCGTGAAATCTTCGGTGAACCAGCCGGTCAGCTGCGTGCCGTCGATCGTTTTCGTCGCCTTGCGGCTCGCGAACTGCGGCAGCGTTGCGACGTCGGTCGTGCCCGAAATCTCGTTCTCGTGCCGCGCGACGAGCACGCCGTCGCGGGTCGCGACGAGGTCGGGCTCGATCACGTCGGCGCCGTCCTCGATCGCCTTGCGGTACGACGCGAGCGTGTGCTCGGGGCGCAGCGCGCTGGCGCCGCGATGGCCGACGACCTGGACCTTCGCGGCGATCGGCTGGGCGAGATCGGCGGCCGCGATGTCGTCGCCGCCGCAGGCGGCAAGCAGAACGGCGGCGGCACAGGCGAACGGAATGCAGCGCAGCGCGCTCGGACGCGAGAAGAACATGTCGATGAACCTTCGAACGGGGAGTGGGGGAAAGGGCGGGCGAGCCGCGCGGAGTCGAACGGGACGCGATCGTCGCATTCGATAATCACATATGTATTACTCGCGCCTTTCCGTTTCGTTCGGGCTGCGGCGGGTTGGGCGAGCGGCGAGCGCGGCGGTGCGCGAGCACGCTTCGGCCCGTCGCTGGGGAGCCGGCGCAGCGGATGCACTAAACTTGCGGGACTTTTGCGTCGCCGCACCGGCCGACACTCGGCCTGCGCACGGCGATGCGGCGACTCGCGGGCCGGCGCGGGCGCCCGGCGCGCGCGTGCGTCCGGGCCTCGCGCCGGCCGATTTTTACCGACCCATGACGACTCATACCGATTCCGCGTACCTGCTCGGCGACCTGCTGAAGAACGTTTCCCGCTCCTTTTACCTGACGCTGCGCGTGCTGCCCGACGGCATGCGCGATCCGGTCGGGCTCGCCTACCTGCTTGCGCGCGCGGCCGACACGATCGCGGACACGGCACTCGTCGCGCCCGATCGCCGCGCGGCGTTGCTGACCGCGCTGCGCGACGACGTCGAGCGGCTCGGCGACGGCGCGGCGCTGGCGCGCGCGCTCGAGGACGTCACGCGGATGCAGACGGACTCGCACGAGCACGTGCTGCTCGGGTCGATGGAGCCGATGCTCGCGCTGTTGCACGCGCAGCCGGAAGCGGATCGCGCATCGATCCGCAAAGTCGTCGCGACGCTCACGTCGGGAATGGAATTCGACCTGCGCACATTCCCCGACGAACAATCGGGGCTGGTCGCGTCGCTGCCGAACCGCGACATGCTCGATCGCTACACGTATCTGGTTGCCGGTTGCGTCGGCGAATTCTGGACCGACATGACCGCGGCGCACACGCGGGCCGCGCGCGGCTGGGATCTCGCCGGCATGCGCGACAAGGGCATCCGCTTCGGCAAGGCGCTGCAGATGACCAACATCCTGCGCGATTGCGCGAAGGATCTCCGGATCGGCCGCTGCTATCTGCCTGACGACGTGCTGGCCGCACACCGGGTCGGCGTCGCCGAGCTGATGTCGCCGGACGCGTCGGCGCGCGCACGCGGCGTGCTGGTCGATCTCCTGCGCGTGGCGCTCGACCAGTATCGCGACGCGTGCCGTTACACGCTCGCGATTCCGCGCCGCTTCGTCCGGCTGCGGCTCGCGTGCCTGTGGCCGATCATGATCGGACTGGAAACGCTCGAACTGCTGGCCGGCCACGACGCATGGCTCGACCCCGCGCGGCCGGCAAAGGTGCCGCGCAAGCGGATCTATCGAATCATGGCATCGTCGCTCGCGCTCGTCGGCTCGAACGTGGCGATCCGCGCGCGGATGGACGCGCTGATCGGCGCGGTGAATGCGCGGATCGCGCAACCGGCAGCGCACTGAAGCGCGGTGGCGAATCCGGCGCGCGACCCGGCGCCGGTTTCGCCCGTTCTCCTCCGGCTCGCGCTCGCGGGCCCGTTCCCGTCCGATTCCCGCCACAGGCGCTGAAACGTTTTCACGATTTCGTTTCCGGAAACGTGGGTGTCATGAATGTCGGCGATCCTGCGCGGCGGCGTGATCCGCGACACCGGTTGCGGTCGCGCATTTGCAAGAAGGTCCCGCCGGAGGCGTCTGACAACATCGGACGGTCGTGCCGCACCCGTAAAAATGTAAAGCTAGGGTTTTCACCGGGAAATGCCGGAGACGCCCGTCGCGTAAGCGTTTTCAGGTGTCATGTAACCGTTTGGTGAACCCTCGCGTTGCGTCGATCATACGATGACCGACTGCGCGTATTGGGAAACGGTTGGTAATCCGTCAGAATCGCTCCGGCATGTACTCGCACATGTGTCAGTCATAAAACCACACCAGAAAAGAAATCATTCTTTGAGGACGGAGAATCAATGAAAAAGCGCGTCGCTTTCGCCATGACGGCAGCGGGTCTCGCAGCCGCTACCGCCGCCCACGCCCAGAGCAGCGTGACGCTGTACGGCATCGTCGATAACGCCATCGCGTGGCAGAACAACTCGTCGGCAGTCGGCGCGACCACGGGCGGTCACTCGAAGGTGCAGATGGCCACCGGCATCTGGGCAGGCAGCCGCTTCGGCCTGAAGGGCAGCGAAGACCTCGGCGGCGGCACGAAGGCGATCTTCCAGCTGGAAGCCGGCTTCAACGCGAACAACGGTTCGTCGCAATGGGCGAACGGCATCTTCACGCGTCAGGCGTGGGTCGGCCTGACCAACCAGACGTACGGTACGCTGACGGCAGGCCGCCAGTACACCGCGTACTACACGCTGCTGTCGCCGTACAGCCCGACGACGTGGCTGACCGGTTACTACGGCGCGCACCCGGGCGATATCGACTCGCTGGACACCACCTACCGTGCGAACAACTCGCTCGTCTACATGTCGCCGAAGTTCTACGGCTTCACGGTCGGCGGCTCGTACTCGCTCGGCGGCGTTCCGGGCAGCTTCAACCGCGGCTCGACCTGGAGCGCGGCGATCCAGTACCTGAACGGCCCGGCAGGCATCGCGGTCGGCTTCCAGAAGGTCAACAACTCGACGCTCGGCGGCGGCGCGTGGGGCGACAACTCGACGGTCACGAGCGGCGGCCAGCCGGCGGTGACGTCGATCAACAGCGGCTACCAAACGGCGCAAACGCAGCAGCGCCTGGGTGTGACGGCCGGCTACCAGTTCACGCCGGCGTGGGACGTGTCCGTGTCGTACACGAACGTCCAGTACGTGCCGGGCATCGGTTCGGGCTTCCACAACACGGCGATCTTCAACACGGCAGGCGCCGTGCTGCACTGGAAGGCAGCCCCGCAGTGGGACTTCGCGGCAGGCTACTCGTACACGGCAGCGACGCAGTCGAACGGCATCTCGAGCGCGGCCAAGTACCACCAGGTCACGCTGTCGCAGTACTACAGCCTGTCGAAGCGCACGGGCTTGTACGCGGTTGAGGCTTACCAGCACGCTAGCGGCAACACGCTGAACAAGGCCGGCGGCATCCAGGCGGCAACGACGTCGATCGGCGACGGCGTCGGCGCAGGTTCGAAGCAGAACCAGATCGCGGCCGGCGTCGGCCTGATCCACCGCTTCTGATGTCGCGCGGCGCGCAAGCGCCGCTCATGGCATGCGGTATCCGCGAACCGGCCTTCGGGCCGGTTTTTTCATGGGCGCGTGCTTTGCGTCTCCGATGCGGCACGCGCCCCTGCAGCGGCCTTACCGATCGAGCGGCGATTTCAGCGGATCGTGTTCGCCGGTGAGCCCGAACACGACGAGCTGCGCGGGCTCGGTCGCACTGGCGTTGCGCGACACCTGATGGCGCGAGCCGGGCGGTTCGTACCAGCCTTCGCCGGCACGATAGCGCTGCACGGGGCCGTCGTTCACCTGCGACAGCACTTCACCCTTCGACACGACCGCGAACACCGAGCCGAGATGCCGGTGCGGCTCGGACGCCTGACCGGGCGCGTAGTCGACAGTCGCGACGACGGCGAGCTTGCCGGGCGCGTCGGGCACGGGCCGCCGCATGATCGCGTGAACGTTACCGCCGTCGTCGTGCGCATCGGCGGCGGCCGGCAGCGCAGTGCCGAGCGCGAGCGCCGCACACACCAGCGCGCGGCCGAGCGTGGGTCGGGAGCGCATCATCGTCGCCCCCTTACTCGGGCATCTTGCGGAACGCGACCGCCAGGCGGTTCCACGAGTTGATCGTCGCGATCAGCATCGACAGGTCGAACAGCTCTTCGTCGCTGAAATGCGGTTTCACGGCTTCCCACACGGCATCCGGCACGTGGTTGTCGGCGATAAGCGTCAGCGCTTCCGTCCATTCGAGCGCCGCGCGTTCGCGCTCGGTGAAGAACGGCGTTTCGCGCCACGTGACCACGGTCGCGAGACGGCGGTCCGTTTCGCCGCCCTTGCGCGCATCGGCGGTATGCATGTCGACGCAGAACGCGCAGCCGTTGATCTGCGACGCGCGCAGCCGTACGAGTTCGGCGAGCGGCTTTTCGATCGAACTCTTCGCGAGGAATTCCTCGGCGTTGCGCATCACCTTGATCGCGTTCGGGCTGGCGGCATAGAAGTTCAGGCGCGGTTGCATGGCAGGTCCTCTTTCGGTTGGTGCGCACGGTGGCGCGACAGAACCCACTTTAAGCATTCGACTGGACTGCCTGAATGGCCAATTTCAAGAAAAATCAGGTAACCAGTGACGAGCCGGTCGGATGCGCTGCATCGAGCAGCGCGGCCAGTTTCGCAAGCGCGGTGTCGATGCGCACCGTGTCGATCCCGCCATAGCCGAACAGCAGCCCCGCACGCGCTGTCGAGCCGACGTGAAACGCCGAGATCCCGTACAGCCCGATGTCGTGCGTGCGGGCCGTGCGGATCAACGCGGCTTCGTCGAGCCCCGGTTTCAGGTGCGCGGCGAGATGGATGCCGGCCGTCGGCGCGATCGTGTCGAACCACGGCGCGAGGCCGCCGCGCAAATGCGCGAGCAGCATCTTGCGGCGCGCGTCGTAGTGCTTCTGCACGCGCCGCAGGTGGCGTGCGAAATCGCCTTCGAGCATGAAACGCGCGAGCGCGGCCTGCGTCAGCGTGCAGGTGTGCCAGTCGACGAGCTGCTTCGCTTTCGCGAGCGCGCCGCGCAGCGCGCGCGGCGGTATCGCGTAGCCGATCCGCAGCTCCGGAAAGATCGTCTTCGAGAACGTGCCGACGTACGCGACGAGGCCCGTGCGGTCGAGGCTCTTCAGCGATTCCACCGGCCGGCCCTCGAAGCGGAATTCGCCGTCGTAGTCGTCTTCGATGATCACCGCGCGGCGGCGCTGCGCCCATTCGAGCAGGGCGATGCGCCGGTCCAGCGACATCGGCATGCCGAGCGGGAACTGGTGCGACGGCGTCACGTAGACGAGGCGCGCTTCGTCGGGCAGCCGTTCGGTGACGATGCCGTGCGCATCCACCGGCACGCCGATCACCGTCGCGCCCAGCGACGCGAACGCCGCGCGTGCCGGCGGGTAGCCGGGATTTTCGACCGCGACGACGTCGCCCGGCCGCACGACCACGCGCGCGATCAGGTCGAGCGCCTGTTGCGCGCCTTGCGTAACGAGCACGTCGTCCCAGCCGCATGCGACCGCGCGGCTGAACGCGACGTAGCGTGCGATCGCGCCGCGCAGTTGCGGATCGCCGGCCGGGTCGTGGTACTGGCCGGGGCCGCGGGCCTGTTGGCGCAACGCGTGATGCAGGCAGCGGCGCCATGCGTCGAACGGGAACAGTGCCTTGTCGGTCACGCCGCCGCGGAAATCGAACGCGGGCGTGTGCTGCGGCGCGGGCATCGCGAGCGCGTCGGGCAGCTCGTTCCACAGCGCGCGTGCGTCGACCGCGTGGACGGCCGGCGTGTCGTCGACGAGCGAAGGCGCCGCCCGCTCCGCATGCGGCACGCGCGCAAGCCCGCCGGCGACGAACGTGCCGTCGCCCGCGCGCGTCGTCAGATAGCCTTCCGCGACGAGGCGCTCGAACGCGTCGAGCGTCGTCTTGCGCGACACGCCGAGCTGTTTCGCGAGATCGCGCGTAGACGGGAGCCGGGCGCCGCCTTCGAGCCGCCCGTCGACGATCGCCGTGCGCAGTTGCCGGAAGATCTGCCCGGTCAGGTCGTGACGGCCTTCGATTAGGATCGCGATGTCCATCGCAGTGGTTACCTCGGAATGCGGAATTTGACGGCGATCAGCATACCGGAACCGGGGGCGCGAACGACGGACCTCGCGCGCGGTGGCGTCCATCCAGCCAATGCGGCGCGCGCCGCGCCGCGGTTGGACGCCTGTTGGCGCCCTGCATCGATTCCGCAACACGGCGCATGTTCGGGATGCGGCCGGCTCGCGCGTCGCGCCGCTCGCTGCACGGCCGCGCCATTCGATTGGACCGCCGCCCGCCGCTGCCTTACGATCCACCCAACCGCCCGACCGGAGTGCTCCCGATGTTGTCCCAAGACGAACTCGCGCTGCTCGATGCGATCCGCGCCACCGGCAGCCTGTCGCGGGCCGCCGCGCGGCTCGGCAAGGCGCCGTCGACGGTGTCGCATGCGGCGCGGCAGCTCGAAGCGCGCTTCGATGCGCTGCTGTTCGACCGCCGCGGCTATCGGCTTCGACTGACGCCCGCGGGCCAGCTGCTGACCGACGAGGCGTCGCGCTGGACGTCGCGCGGCTCGCGCAGCGCGTGCGGCAGGTTGCGAGCGGCTGGGAGGACCGGCTGTGGATCGTCAGCGACGAGGCGCTCGAGTTCGACACGCTGCTGCCGGTGATCCGCGCGTTCGACGCGCTCGATTCGGGCGTGTCGCTACGCTTTACGCACGAGGTGCTCGCCGGCACGTGGGAGGCGTTGCGCGACGGCCGTGCCGATCTGGTCGTCGGCGCGACCAACGAGCCTCCGGCAATTCCGGGCTTCAAGTGGTTCGAACTCGGTGCGATGGACTGGGTGTTCGCGGTTTCTCCGCGTCATCCGCTTGCGTCGGCGGCCGGCCCGCTGACCCGCGACGCGATCGGCGCGCATCGCGCAATCGTCGTCGCCGATTCGTCGCGGCTGGCTGTCGGGCGCGTATACGGGCTGCTTGGTGGCCAGCCGGTGCTCGCGGTGCCGTCGATGCGCGCGAAGATCCTCGCGCAGCGCGACGCGCTCGGCGTCGGCTGGGTGCCGCGCCGGCGCGTGGCGTCGCTGCTGACGCGCGGCGAGCTGGTCGAGAAGGAAACGGCCGATCCGCGCGAGCCGAATGTGCTGTACGTCGCGTGGCGCGGCGAGCGCGAGGGCCGTGCGCTGCAATGGTGGCTGGAGCAACTGCGCGAACCGCGGCTCGCGCAGCGGCTGCTCGACGGGATCGACGTGTCGGTCTGATCCGGCAGCACACGCGAGTGGCGGGCGGGTTCCGGTCAACACGTTCGAAGATTTCGAACGTGTCCGTCACCGCTGTCGTACGGCAAGGCGAAACGCGGCGCGCATCCTGTGTTCACGGTCAACTCACCGGTTCAAGGAGAACATCATGCAACGCTTCGAAGGAAAGACGGTACTGGTCACGGGCGGCAACAGCGGCATCGGCCTGGCGGCCGCACGGGCATTCGCGGCAGAGGGCGCGCGCGTCATCATCACCGGCCGCGACGAGCAGACGCTTGCCGCGGCGCGCGACACGCTGGGCGACGGCGCGCTCGCGATTCGCAACGAGGCCGGCAGCGTCGCGTCGGCGCGGGCGCTCGCGGATGCGATTGCGGCGTCCGGTGCGCGGCTCGACGCCGTGTTCGTCAACGCAGGCGTCGCGAAACTCGCGCCGTTCGAGGATAGCGACGAGGCGTTGTGGGATCTCGTGTTCAACACCAACGTGAAAGGCGCGTATTTCCAGATCCAGGCACTGGTGCCGCTGCTGAATCGCGGCGCGTCGATCGTGATCAACGGCTCGATCAACGCGCATATCGGGATGCCGGGCTCGTCCGTCTACGCGGCAAGCAAGGCGGCCGTCAATTCGTTCGCGAAGACGCTGTCGGCCGAGCTGCTGCCGCACGGCGTGCGCGTGAACGTGGTGAGCCCCGGGCCGGTGCAGACGCCGCTGTACGGCAAGCTCGGGTTCGACGCGGCGACGCTCGACGCAACCGCCGACAAGATCAAGGGCCTCGTGCCGATCGGCCGGTTCGGCACGCCGGACGAAATCGCGTCGACGGTGCTGCACCTGAGCGCGCCGGAGTCCGCGTTCATCGTCGGCGCGGAGATCATTGCGTCGGGCGGGATGGGCTTGCTCTGAGCGTGAAAGCGCGGATCCGGCGACGCGGCATCGGCCGACGCGATGTCGGGCGGTGCCGCGTCGCCGTGCGGCCGCTGCGCGCTAGCGCGAAGCACAGGCATCGCGGGCGTCGTCGGCACGATCGCCGCCGTGGAGTTGCGTCACCGTCAGCCCCGAGAACATTGCACTGCCGTGCTCCGCGAATACGGCGACGCGATCGGCGTCGCGTGGCGGAAAAACGAGGTCCGTCAGCACCGTGCGGCCGCCGTTCGCGAACACTTCGACCGAACCGCGATCGACGACGATTTCAAGCCGCAACCGCCCATCGTCGAGCGGCAGGTCGACGATGTGCTCGCTGCTGAACCGGCCGCTGAAATCCGTGGCCCCCGAACGTGAGCGGTCGAGCGTCAGCGTGCGTTTCGCCGTGTCGTATGCGATCCGCGTGCCGATCGCGCCGTCCGCCGAGCCGCGGACGATCAATCCGGCACGGGCCGCGCGCCGCGGTTCGAGCGTCACCGTGATGCGCTGCACGATACCGCGCGTCGCGGCCGGCAACACGCGCGTGGCCGAGTCGACGGTCAGATCGCCTGCGTGCACGGCGGGCTGCCGGTCGGCCCACGCATCGAATGCGGCGGCGGGCGTGACGACGAGCGTCGGTTCGCCGCCGATCGTTTTCAGCGCGAGTTCGCGCGGCAACGTCGCGGCGCCGCGCCACGGCGTGGTCGGCACGTGCGCCGCGTAATCCCAGTTGCTCATCCACGCGATCGCGACCGGGCGCGCGCCCGGTGCACCGGAGAACGTGCCGGCCGCATAGAAGTCGGCGCCATGATCGACCCAGCGGAA